>CAYUWC010000019.1:0-27201 GCA_964448355.1 uncultured Oscillospiraceae bacterium
TTCGTGAAGTTATAAACTTCGCGGTTGCAAATTACGCAAGACAGATGATGCGTTATACAGATCGGCTTGTGGCTTGCGAAGTTTACAACCTACTTAGGAGAGTTAAATACAACCGATAAGTATGCCTGAGACGAAAAGTATATATTTGCAAAGTTCATTTTTATTTGCAACATATTTTTCCGCAAAGCGCAAGCTTACGTTTATAAAATATAAAACTATCGGGAGACTTCTTGAGATAAGAGGTCTCCCGTTTTATTTCTTATGTTTTTTGGAGCTTTTTTGAATTACCTGAACTGTTTACAGGCTTTTTGTATTGCAATTCTTTTTTGTTTGTGCTATAATCATGAAGATATCAGTGTGTCTTAAAACAGGTATGAACGGCGAAGTGAGCGCAAAGGCGCGACTGTTAAAATGAGTAAAAATATAAAGGAGTTTTTGTCTTGGCAAGGCACGAATTCGGGATAATGCGGAATGCGCCCGAACAGGGAAAACGATATGATGAGTATGAGCCGCAAAAATACGAATATATCACAGTTGATGACGCATATTTGGAGAATATAATCGGGAAATTCGACCGAATAGATTGTTATTGGCATACGCTCGATGTTAAGCGCAAAGGGCTTGCATATTGCGGGATCACGCTCATTCCACCTTGTTCCGTCGAAGCGTTTATTGGGGTAATAGAAAATGTTGCCGAGTTAACGGAACTTAAAGAGTTGGGGAAAAAAGCGTTAAACGAAAACAAATGGATCATACACTTTGGTCTTTAACAAATCAAAACCGAAAGTCGTGAATAAAATATGTATAAAGAATTGATCTTAAAATTATCAAAGAAAAATAAATGGGTAAAAATACAGCCGCCTTGTTCCGACAGCAAAATAGACCAGGCCGAGGAGGTTGTGGGCTATCGGTTTCCGAGAGAGCTTCGGGAATTATTACGAGAGTTAAACGGCGATAATTGGTGTATTTTGTCGGCAGAAGAGATAATAGACAATGTTAAATGCAACAGAAAAAATTGGCTTCCGTTTTTTGAAGAAGAGTACAGCAGGGAAGAATATATCGATAAGGTTGACAGGTTTATCTTTTTTGCGACTAACGGCTGCGGAGACTATTATTGCTATCGTGTCGGCGAAGACGATATCCCGGACGAAACGGCTGTTTACATCTGGGAACATGAATATTTGGGCGAGAAGTGTTGGAGAAAAGTGGCGTGCAATATGGCCGAGTTTATCACACGTTATTATAATGACGAGATTTAGATATTAGAATTTTGAAAGAAACCGGCATGGAATGGTTTAACATTTACGGATTGATCGTTATGGCGGCGATCATGATACCCAATATTGTTTACGCCATAAAAAACAAAAAACGGATTTGACGACAGTTATCATAACAAAGCTGCGGAAGTTTGCGAGCAGATAGGAAGATATGCCTGTTTTATTTTGATGGTTTTCAATATTCCGTTTACATGGGTAGGTTTTTGGTTTTCATACGGATCGACGATTTATGTTGTTACAAACGCCGTAGCAGTTATTGCGTATTGCCTGACTTGGATCATTTTGAGGCGAAAGACGGGAATTGTTAAAGCATTATTGCTGTCGATCATCCCCTCTTTGATCTTTATTTTTTCCGGCATAATGATCGCGAGCATACCGCTTATCATATTCTCGATAATGTTTGCCGTTGCGCATATTTTGATTTCCGTTAAAAACACAGTTTCGGCAGCAAGCTCGGAAAAGAAGAAAATCATTATAACCGTATCAGTTACGGTATTGTCGTTTATGTTTGTAATCATACTGACTTTTATCTGCATAATTTTGAACGGACAAAGCAACATTTCAAAGCTTGAGAACATGTCTGCGCAAGAGATGATCGATTATTGTTTGGATAAAGACAGCAAGATCAGCATTGCCGTAATCGAAAACGGCAACGTATCGTATCGCACTTTCGGGTACGGCGGCGAAGAAGATGCTTTATACGATTTTGAGATCGGTTCGATCAGTAAAACATTTGTCGGCTTGTTGTGTCAAAAAGCCGTAAGTAAAAACAAATTAAATATTACCGACAGTATTTCAAAATACCTTGATTTGGACGGTTCAACATATTACCCGACCGTCGAACAGTTGTTAACACATACTTCAGGCTATAGTGGATATTATTTTGAAAGCAGCATGATCGTAAACAAATTGGCGCATATCACAAACGATTTTTACGGAATAAGCAAAGATCAAATATTAAACAAGCTTAGAAATATTTCGTTAAAAGACAATGATCATCCGTTTGAATACTCTAATTTCGGTATTTCCGTCTTGGGGCTTGTTTTGGAAAAAATTTATGACGATGATTTTACCAACATCGTCAACGATTATATTGTCAACGAAATTAAAGCTGTCGAACACAAAAGCCGCCAAACAAAGCGGAAATCTGTATAATTACTGGAGATGGCAGGATAACGACGGATATATTCCCGCAGGTTCGATCATCTCGAACATCGAGGATATGGCAAGATATCTGAACATATATTTATCGGACGAGATCGAGTACGCGTCAAGTACATATGTAAAAATCAAAGATGTAAACGCAAACAACGCTATTTACGAAAAGATGAATATCCGTATCGACAGCGTAGGTATGACCTGGATGATAGACGACAAAAACGTGATCGTATGGCATAACGGCGCAACGTCGAACTTTAACAGCTATATAGGTTTTACGAAAGACAAGCAAAAAGGCGTTGTAATATTGAGAAATCTCAGTCCTAACGATAAAATTTCAATGACGGTGATCGGCGTTAAAATTTTAACAAGCACGGATCCGGTTTAAGACATGGAGCATATATTTGAATTTCAAAAGTAAACTCAGTCGAAATTTACTTTGGAAATTTGTTTTTATTCCGATCATATTGAGGTTGACTTTTTCATATGCCGATGATACAATAAAGTCACTATGAAGAAAGGATTTAAATGCCACGAGATTTTATGTTCACGAAAGAAGAGATCACATATAAGCTCACAAACAAAAAATATGCATGACAACGAATCTCAAGACGTTTATAAGGCTTGTTTGCGAAAGTGGAATCGATATGGGATTTTCGTGATTGCAGAAGAAATTATTGCCGGAACGAATAACGGTTTGCGGATATGTTAACAATTGCAAAATGAAAGACGGTGCATTCGCTGTTTACGGTTTACGTGAGTAATCAAGCAGCGATCGCCCGTCTTTTTTTTGTTTTGATCGATTATTTTATTCCTTTGTTATACAACTTGTGTATTCCGCATTTCCAACACAGCACCATACCCAGAACAGCGCCGACGACTGCCTGTAAAATCTGGTAAGGCAATTTCACAACAGCATATTCCGGCGTGCTGTAAATAAATGCTCTGCCGAGCGAATAGCCGACAACCATAATTACCGCACCCAACGAAACACCGATCCCCGAAGACAGTACGGGATGTTTTTTTAAAATGTAGTGCGAAAAGAGAGAGATAACGACTGCTTGCAGGCCGTGTGTGACCAAAGAAACAAACATGGGCGTCGGATAAAAAAACAAGTCGCCCAAAAAAGCCCCTATTCCGCCGACCATAAATGCGGCGAACGGATCCAATAAAATCGAAGCGGTGCATATAACAATATCATTCATATAAAGATGTCCGCCCGGAACGGGAACTCCGAACGAACTCATTGCGACGTTAAGAGCCATAAACATAGCCGTGGTACATAGCCACAACGTTGTTCTTTTAGTCGTATTTTTTTGCATATTAAATTCCCCCTTGCTTTTTGAACGAAAATATTATATAATATAAGCTGATAATATAAAATAGCCAGAACGGAGAAAAATAATATAGCCAGATGAACTACATAATAAATAAAGAAGAACGCCCGATCTATTTGCAGGTATACCGTCAAATACGAGATGATATTATAGCCGGGGCGTTTCCGTATGGCAGTAAGCTTCCGTCAAAAAGGCTGCTTGCCGACGAAATCGGGATAAGCACAATAACGATCGAACACGCATATTCTCTTTTATGTGACGAGGGATACGCTGAGGCGCGAGAGAGAAGCGGATATTTTGTTATATTCAAACAAACAGACTGTTTTGCGTCTTCCGATACCGCATCCGTGTTGCCGACAAGACATCAAATCCTGACGCCGTCATATCCGAATTTTCCCATTTCGATTTTAAGTAAAACAATGAGAAAGGTCCTTGCAGATTACTACGATGTTATTTTAAAAAAATCGCCTAATACGGGTTGTTTGGAGCTGCGAAGCGCGATAAAACAGTATCTTTTGCGCAATCGTGCAATGAGTGTCGAAGTCGATCAAATAGTCATAGGTTCGGGAGCGGAATATTTGTATACGCTTATTATTGAGCTGCTCGGCAAAGACAAAACATATGCAATCGAAGATCCGTCTTACGAAAAAATCGAGAAGATATACCGTACCGCAGGCGTAAACTGCGAATTATTGCCTTTATCGCAAGACGGTATCGACAGTAAATCACTTTCGGGATCGAGAGCGGATGTTTTGCACACGACACCATACCAAAGCTATCCGAGCGGCGTGACCGCTTCGGCGTCAAAACGATACGAATATATAAAATGGGCGGAAAAGGGAGATCGTTTTGTTATAGAATCCGACTACGGTTCCGAATTTTCCGTATCATCACAGCCTATGGAAACTTTGTTTAAACTTTCAAAGTCCGATAATGTTATTTACTTAAACACTTTTTCGAAAACGATCTCGTCTTCGATGCGTATTGGGTATATGGTTCTTCCCCCAAAGTTGATAAAAACATTTGAGGAAAAGCTCGGATTTTATTCTTGTACAGTTCCCACGTTTGAACAGTACGTATTAACAGAACTGTTAAACAACGGAGATTTCGAAAGGCATATCAATCGTGTACGCAGAAGAATAAGAAAGGAACTGCATAACAAATAGTAAAAACATTATTTTCAACTTTAATCTTCATCATTGGGAGACAGCCACGCACCTATCGCCATAAATATAATCGAAACAAAATATTATGCGGTCGGTATCTCTTTGAATATGATCAACGAAAATATTGCGGCAATAAAAGGAGCCACGGCATAATATGCACTTGTACGTGCCGCATCGAGCAGTCGTTGCGCATATACGTAAAAGCGGATACTTGATCCGTATGCTGCAAATCCGACACCGCAAACCGCAGCTATGCTCCATAAACTCGTTATTCGTTCTCCGACACATAAGCCCATAATAATTGAACCTAAGCCCGAAAAAACAACTTACTAAATTCCAATATGAGGAAAATTTTCCTAAAGAAAATGTTCAGTGTATTATTTTAACATATAACAGCAAAACAAATCTTTTTTTAGGACTTGACAAAACGACATATTTGTGGTATACTAACAGAGCTTGATTTGTATGTGTTAAATCAGAGATGTTGATTGATATGTCAAACTCGATTTTTCAATCAAATAAAGTGCAAATCCAATATTTATCTTGCGGGCATGGCGGAATTGGCAGACGCGCCAGATTCAGGTTCTGGTGGTAGCAATATTGTGCAGGTTCAAGTCCTGTTGCCCGCACCATAAGAAAAGCAATGGTTTGATACGATAAGTGTCAGACCTTTTTTCTTTACATAAAGGAGTTATTTTCCTATCTGTAATGTAAGTGGTTAGCCTTGTAGGAGTATCATTTGGTACTTTTGCAAGGCTTTTTTCATTTTTACCATATAACTACGGAACGAAACCCTTATTAACGGAACGATAGCCCTGTCAACGAAATGAAAGGTGCTTCAGCGAAACAAAAGATATATCAACGGAATGATTGGTTCAATCTTAAGGCTTACGAAACAAGCAAATACCTATTTAGCTGAATACTCAAATGAAATGTGGATTCTGATGGTTGATAAGGCAGTTGTAAATAGGGACGGGAGTATTCTATTCAAATTCGTAAATGGACAAGAAGTTAAAGTTTAAAATGCATCAAATTCAAAAGTCATAGCCATCTGAATGAAGTGCAAGAGAATGTTTGGAAAATCATTTACAATATGTTTGTGGAACTTGTGGTAGATGTATTTGGGATGTTAACAACGGCAGCGTTAAATTAGGCAGAGTGAATGTAAAAGACTACAGCATGGGCAGCCTTATGCGAAATTTCAGCTTTGTATTCCAAAGCGTATATCTGTTTCAAGATACTGTTGCAAACAACATACGTTTCGGTCAGCCGGACGCACCAATGCAAAAAGTTGTCGAAGCGGCAAAAAGGCATGCTGCCACGACTTTATTATGGCATTGCCGAATGGTTACGAAACGATCATCGGCGAGGGCGGTGCAAGTCTTTCGGGCGGTGAAAAGCAGCGTATTTCAATCGCCAGAGCCGTTATGAAAGATACGCCCATCATTATTTTGTACGAAGCCACCGCCAATGTTGACCCGGAAAGCGAACAGGAGCTGACAGCCGCCATTGAAGCGTTGACGAAAGAAAAGACCATTTTAATGATCGCCCATCGTTTAAAGACCGTTCGTCATGCGGACAATATTCTTGTGATAGATGGCGGCAAGATCGTTCAAAGCGGTACGCATGAGCAGCTTATGCGGCATGGCGGCATATATAGCCGTTTTGTTAAATCAAGAGAGCTTGCTGTCGGGTGGAAAGTATAAACAAAGCCGTTTTGACTGCTTTGAATTTTACGGGGGACAAGAGTTTTCGTTCTTGTCCCCTGCCCTGTTTATTTAACACAACGGTAATTCAGGCGTTTTGCTGAGCTTGTATTTCATGCACGGTCTGCCTCCGGTTTCGTAATCCATTTCGCCGACAATGCTGTCTGTTGTTAAAAGATAATTCATATAGCGGCGAACCGTTGCACCCGTAAGACCGATCAACGAAGATATTTCGTCGCCCGTGAGCCACTGTGACGAATTTGCATTAAGGCAGTCCGTTATAAGCCTAAGGGTCTGCTCTTGAATGCCTTTCGGGCACGCACTCTCCTTTTTTGTGCGCATATCGATAATACGGTCGATACTTTTTTGGCTGAATGTGTCCGCAGCATTTAAGGCTTTGCTTTGTATTACATACCTTTCAAGTGCTGTTTGGAAGCGTTCGAACGTAAACGGTTTTATAACATAATCCACAGCGCCGAGCCTCAATGCTTCCGTTAAACTGCAACGATCGTTTAAGCCCGTTACGATAAGGACATCAACGGATATTTCACGGCTTCTGATCTCACGTAAAATTTCAAGACCGACGGTATTTTGCATACGCGGTTCGAGGAGTACCAAATCGACCGTGTTGCGTTCAATATATATCAACGTTTCCTGAACTGTTCTGCATTTGCATACGATCTCAAAATTTTTGTTGCGTTTAACATATTGCTCATTTATCATCGCAACCATGGGGTCGCATTCGACAATTAACACCTTGTACATACATATTTTACCCTTTTAATTTTTATTCAGCAAGAAAATCGACAGCGATCACGATTTTATTTGTATTTATAATACCTTTTGAAAGTAAAAAAAATGTGTTTAAACAAGTAAAAATATTTATATTTTTCAAAACAGTTGTTTTTCACCTATCAATGTGATATAATAATCTGTAAATTTTAATAAAACCATGGGGAGAGATATTTATGAATCCATCTGATATTGCATCGCTTTTGGAGGCGGTCATGCTTGTTTGTTTCGGGTTTTCCTGGCCTTTGAACGTATACAAAGCTTACAAAGCAGGCACGACCAAAGGAACGAGCCTTCCGTTCATAATTCTTATCATAACGGGCTATATAGCAGGTATTTCGGCAAAAATCGTTAAAGCGGCTTCGGGTGAAGCACCTTTAAATTACGTTTTTGTTGTTTACATTATAAACCTTGTTATCGTTTCGTTGAACATAGTGGTATATATCCGCAATGCCGCTCTGGATAAGAAAAGAGAAAACAAACAATAATCAAATTTTTATGCTAAAAAATACGCCATATCACTTTCGGTTAAAACATCGGGTGATATGGCGTATTTAATTTAAATCGGAGCAGTGCGCCTGCTTTGTTTACAAAGAGCAGAATATACAAACGATTGCAGCAGAGAGCGTTAGATCGTCAAGGTTTTTTTGACAGACTATAGCCGTTCACAAAGCCTTAAAGAGGGACGCTCCGCCTTAGAGACGGAGCATCCGTATTATGTTAAATATTCGCTACAACTTACAATAAACAATTTTAGGGTGTGATCATGATTTAAGCGATAATGTAACACCGTCGCTTATTGGAAGTAAGACTGTTTTGAAGTCGGGATCGGCTTCGAGCATTTTGAGATACTCGTTTAATCTGACGACAATGGTTTTATTTCTGTGCCTGTCCGGTGCGCCTTTGGCGACATAGCCGTTAAAAAGGACATTGTCGCTTATAAACACGCCTCCGCACGAAAGCAATCTTTTCACTTCCGGGAAATATGTCGGATACTGACCTTTTGCCGCATCAAGGAATACAAGATCGAACGGACCGTCAAGCTGAGGAAGCAATTTTGCGGCGTCGCCTTCCAACAATGTAATGCTATTTTCGGCATTAAATGATGCAAAATTTTCTTTGGCGTCTTTTATCATGACAGGATTTCGCTCTATTGTTACTATCTGCGCATCGGGGACCGTTTGCAGCATAAGCAAAGACGAAAATCCGACACAAGCGCCTATTTCAAGGATCTTTTTCGGCTGTTTGAGCCTACAGATTATTTCGATCAAATCGCCGACTTCGGGTTCCGCTATCGGCAGACCCGATGCACGCCAGATTTTTTCTTTTTCGGCGAGTTTTCCGCTGCGTTCGCGCCGCAAAGAGTGAAGATATTCCGTTATATAAGGAAATGTTATTCCGAATTTTTCCATTATCTCAAATACTCTTTAACATTTTTTTCGTGTTCTTCGAGCGTTTCGGCAAATACATGACAACCCGTTCCGTCATTTTTCGAACAGAAATACAGATACGTTGTATCTTCGGGATTGATAGCGGCAAGTATAGATCCGATCGTAGGATTGGATATAGGTGTAGGAGGCAAGCCGTAATACTTATAGGTGTTATACGGACTGTCTATTGCAAGGCTTTCCGCAGTTGAGGAAGCTCGTCTGTCTTCGACATCGAGAAGATAGTTTACGGTAGCGTCGCTTTGCAGCTTCATATTTATCTTTAAGCGATTGTAAAATACGGACGCGATAGTTGCCTGCTCGGATTCGACCTGGCTTTCCTCTTCTATCATAGATGCCAAGATCATAACATCATAAAAATCTTTTCCGCTGCTTTCCGCCAACTCGAAAATATTGGCGGCATTTGCTTTTTTATCGAAATTATCGAGAAAACGTTTAATAACGCTTTCTTCGGACTCATCAAGGAAAAATTCATACGTGTCCGGATACATAAACCCTTCGAGACGATTTTCCGTTCCGGCTTCCGGAATATAATCATATCCGAAATTCCAACCCTTGATGACCTGTTCGTATCTGTCTTTTGTACCGACGCCGTTTTCAACAAGAAGATCGACTATTTCGCTTACGCTTTTGCCCTCGATAAAGGTGATCTTTACGGTAGCACGGTAATTTTGAGTTGTTTTAAAAACCTGCGCGATCTCGTTGTAAGACATGCCGGAAGAGACGGTAAACGTACCTACCTGCAGCCTTGTATCAAGAGATTCAAGGCGAGCAAAGATCTTAAAGATGTTAACATACTTTATAACCCCTGCGTCCTTGAGATCGTTTGCAAGCTTGCTTGCGGTATCGCCTTTTTCTATAGTAATAAGTATATCCTCGTCGGATGTCACGTCGGTTCCGCGAACATCGTTCAAAATATCTATAATATAGAATGCACCGACAAACAAAGCAACGATCAAGATAACGCAAAATGAAAGTTTAACGATCTTTTTTATCAGCTTTTTCCTTTTCTTTTTTCCCATAAGAGTTCTCCCTCATTTACTAACGGACGATCGAGATTGAGTTGTTCTTTATATTTTTTTACAATTGTTCCGAGAGTGTTGTGTAAAGCAAGAAGGAACACCAAAACAAGGAGCCAAACAACAAACGAATCGAAGCCGACGGTGGTAAGTCTGCTGCTGTAAACGAACAGCACATAAGACAAAATATTATTGAAAAAATGCGCAGTAACAGACGAGAACACAGATCCTGTCAAGTAAACCATCACGGTAAAAACAAGACCTGCGAAGAAATTACTGAACATATAATAGATCGAGCCATGGACCGCCGCAAAGAAAACAGAGGATACGAGGAAGGCGATTATTGTTTTTTCATAAGAAAGCTGCGACAATACGGCGCCTCTGAAAAACAATTCTTCGAATATGGCAGGAACGACAGCGACCGTAAGTATCGATACGAGAATATTATCGGAATCAAACATCGCAAAAGAACTGTTCGGAACGGTTGTTCCAAAAAAATCGAGAACGGTGATCGTCAAAAGATTTATTAAAAATCCGCCCGATATGACAAGAAAAGTCATATGCAAAAGTATCTTAAAGTCGATACTTTTAAGGAACTGAAGTTTAAAAAACTTTTTTCTCGACATTTTCGGGGTCGTTGCCTTTAAAATAAGACTTCCGCTCAAAAAAAGCGCAACGCTCAACGCCGTATAGACAAGTTCTCGATTGTCAAACTCAAAAACCGAAACGACCCTCAAAACGGTCACTATAAATGTACAGATCCCGGCAGTCAGGGCTATTCGCTTCATAAAGCGATAACCTTTTTTTCGGTTACGATAATATCTACGGACATATCGAAACGACCTCTGGGCAGTTTGTCTGTAATAAACTCGGAATAACACAGACCGACCCTAATGCCCAAAAAGTTGAGCAAGAAACGGTCGTAATATCCTTTGCCGTATCCGAGCCTGAAGCCTTTGGAATCGTATGCCATTGCCGGAACGATTATTATATCCGACGGTTGCGGAGAAAACAGCTGTGTTGTGCCGTCGGGAGCTTTTATGTTAAATGCGTCGGACTTAAGCTCGGAGAGGTCTGTCACTTTATAAAAAGACATACTCGAATGCTCTCCGCACTTCGGAAAAAAGCAAGTCTTTCCGTCTTCGAGAGCTTTTTGGAATATCAAATTTGTTGATATTTCCGAATCCGTTGACGCATAAAACAATATTTGCTTGGCATAACGATACGAGATCATATTCATGAATCGTTCGGACAGTTGCTTGTCAAGACGTGCTTTTTCTTCGGACGAAAGATTTTTTCTTTTTTCGGTATAGATCGCTCTCAGTTCGTTTTTTTGTGCTCTTATATCCATATCAATAAATCTTCTCTTTTACATTTTGGGCGGTTTGAGGGTCTTTAAGCTTTGATGCAATGGCGTACGCAAATTCGTAAGCAGCGCCCGCACCTTTTGCCGTAATAACATTTTTGCAGCAAACCACACGTTCGTTCATAACATTCGCATCGTTAAGGTACTGTTCGAATCCGGGATAACAAGTTGCGTTAAAGCCTTTGAGGTATCCGCGTTTTCCGAGTATAGACGGAGCTGCGCAAATAGCACCGACAAGAACACCTTTTGAAAACACGACCTCAAGGATACGGTTTGTAAGAGGCTCGGAATCGAGATTTTCGGTACCTTTTCCGCCGCCGGGGAAGATCACGCACTCGACCTTAGACAAGTCAAGGTCGGAAAGCATCATATCGCAGACGACTTTAACGGAATGTGCGCCGGTCACGACTTCCGTTGAAGCAAACGATACAAGTTTGCAAGACAAGCCGCATCTTGTAAGGATATCAAAAGGGACAAGCGCCTCGGCTTCTTCAAAGCCGTCAGCCATCATAAAGTAGACCATAAATGTTCGGAGAATCCTTTCTGAAAGATTATTGCGTTTTTCGACGGCTGTTTTTATGCCGTCGAAAAACATTGAAAAACTGAAATTAAACGAATCAATCCAAAAGATCGGACAGATATTTTTCCGATATCTCGAATACGACGATTTCCGGAGCTTCTTCGATAATATCACGGATCTTCCAATCGCCGTTGTTAAGAATATAACTTACCTCGGAAAAAGAATCGGAGATAAACGGCATCATGGTGATAAGAGCTTCGTCGTGAATGACAACAACGTGCTTATCGTTTAAAGCAGAGGTGTTCTTTGTATTTACGTAATTTTCCATCAAATACTCTTTACCCTGCGCCTCAAGCTCTTCGACAACGCCTGAACCGAACAGTTCGGTCACATCGACGATTTTTGCCGAGCTTTCGGAATTGCCGCTGAACGGATTGATCTGAGACGTTTCCGTTTCGATATTACGTCTGCCGGTTTTTGAGAAAGCATAGTCGTATTCGGTATAACTGTCGCCATAGCCCATAAGGATGGAAAGCGTTTTGATTTTGGTTTCAACAAGCTCTATATCGTAGTCTTCGGTATCCAAAGTTTCGATCGTTTCGTCGTTTGAAGCGATCTTGGAAAGAAGCAGATTTGTCGAAACGAAAGCACCGTAGCTGTTAAGATAATTATCCGTTTTGAAGTATACGTCTTTATCATACGAAGCGGAGATAAGCTGATCGCGTATTTCGACGATATTCATATCGGAATATTTCCACAGATAATCATACACCTGCGTAAGACGGTCTTCTCTGTCCATTCTTCTGACTGACGAAGGCATCATATTTTCGTACACCGCGCTCTTGTCGGGAACGATAAGAACGTAGAAATCTATGCCCTGGGCGTTGAGATAACGTTCGTAGTTGAGAAGCGTATCTTTGATGCTTATGAGATTATCTTTTGAAAAAGAGTTCATTCGCTTATATGTTGTAAGCTCATCGGCACTGAAAAGCCAATTATTTTTACCGATTATAACATCTTCATACTGCGAATCGGCAAACAAGAAAGTTTTAAGGTTTGAATATGTTTCCGCAAAAAGCGTATTTACGGGATAATAAGATTCAAACTGTTCGGAAGCCTCATCGGCATAATTCATAAAGCGTGCGATCGTAAAATCGGGAGCCTGATAATCGGAATCCAGCTTTGCGGTAAGAAAGACGTTGCAGATAAGCGGGAGGCATATAACGGCCAACAGGCAAGCCGCGATGATCACATCGGCAGCTTTTATCGCCTTATCCGTTTTGACGAGTTTAACAACGCTTATTATTGCACAAACGGCAAATATTATAAGGAATACCGCTGTTTTAACAACGTAATCCGACGTTCCGGACGGAGTGACCCATAATCCGAAGACCAAAATAAGAACGACAGCAGCACACAAACCGGCAAAAAACATAAATTCGGGGCTTTTGTACCAACCGTGTACGCCGTTTTTGATCATTTTAACAATAAGAAGAATGCCGAACATAAGCGCAAGAGTTATGGAAGAGGATATAACAACAAGCGTCGGACGTCCGTTTGTGACCTCGATTGGCGTCGAATTTGAAAAATACGAACCTATCTTTGATGCTCTGATGTTGACATATCCGTCTTTGTCCTGGAAATTGGACATTTTCGAGATAACGTCAAAAACGGATGAGATCTTATCGTAAGTTATCTTTTTTTCCTGGGAAAAAGATTCTATCGTTATGCTTCTTATCGAAAAAGTAACGTTATTCTGCGTGTTCAAAGCAAAGCGCAGATAAGCTATCCTATCGACGGGGACTTCAAAAGTGACCGTTTGGAAGCCGCTTTGACCTTTTACGGAAACGGTCTGTTTGTTGGAATCGTCGAAATGGCTGCTTAAAAGATTATCGTAATAAAGTGTAAAAGTATCGCTTACGGTGGTTTTTATATCCAAAGAAACCGTATACATTAAACCGTCAGCCTCGGAACCGAGCAACGGATTGACCGCAAGGAAGTAAACAAGAATCGTACCCAAGATAAATACACCGACAAATACGGCGAGTTCGGTAAGTTTCTTTTTGTTTAAAACTATATTTTCAAACATAAATCATTCCTCCCATCAATAACGGAAATACTCAAAAGCGACGTTTTCGCCCGAAGTAAGAGATATGACCGTAAACGCAAGAAGAACGGCTATAATAACGGCGTATACGGGACGTGCGATCTTTTCAACAACGGGAAGCTTTTCTTTTATGAAAGCATAAAGCTTCGACAAGAGTGTTTTTGTAAACGGAAGCGCGAAAATAAGAGCAAAGATAAAGATGATAAACGATTCGTTGTCGAAAAATTCTCTGATGCCCATTCTGGTGTTTATGTATCCGAAACCTGCCATTGCTTTTATGAACATCCACAACTGAGAAGCGGAATCCACACGAAGGAGCATCCAACCGAAAATGACGACTGCGACGGCATAAACGTTGCCGAGAACTCTGCCGACTTTAGAAGGGATCTTGGCTTTTAAGCGTTCGACACGTCTTGTTTTTTCTATCATAAGGAAGAATCCGTAGTATACACCGACAAGGATAGCGATCCACGACGCTTTGTGCCATAAAGCGCAGAGGAATATCGTTATTGCCATGTTGATATACATCCATTTACGGCTGTGCTCGTTTCCGCCGACCTTGCGATTGCCGCCGAGCGGGATATAGACATATTCTTTAAACCAAGACGATATGCTTATTCTCCAACGATTGCGCCAGAAATCGGTAACGGAGCGAGCGCCGTACGGATTGTTAAACTCTTCGGGCAATACAAAACCGAACATACGAGCGATACCTATCGCCATATCCACATAGCCCGTAAACTGATACAGAACCTGAAGTGCGAGGCAAATAACTCCCGTCCAGGAAATGGCGATGGAAAGGCTTGTTTTTGTCAAAGAGAATATACCGTCGGTAACGATCTTTAAGTTGTTTGAAACAAGAACGATCTTAATCAAGCCGACAGAAAAACGGAGAAGACCCTCGGAAATGTTTTTCAAGCTGGATTCTCTGTTTTCTATTTGAGGGATCATGGAATTATATTTGACTGCGGGGCCGACTATAAGCTGCGGGAAGAATGCGAGATACAGGCCCGTATCAACGATACTTTCGCGTCTCGGAGCGCCTTTGTAAATATCAACACTGTAAGAGATGGCCTGAATCGTGTAAACCGCAACGCCGAACGGTAAGCCGAACTCGACTATCGGAACGAAAGAACCGAGGCCCATCCAGAACAAAGAGATAAATTCACGAAGTGCGACGCACAAAAACTCGGAATATCTGAAAACGACAGCAACGCCGATGTTAAAAATCACGGATATGACCAGAAAAAGTTTTTTATTGTCATCCCGACTTTCCGCAATGTATTTACCCAATATATGATTTATAATAATACTGGAAATAAGCACAAAACAATACACAGGTTCGCCCCAAGCATAAAAAAAGACACTTGCACCCAACAGGACAAGATTTTTGTATTTTTGAGGCGAAGCATAGTAAATTACAAGCAGCAGAGGCAAAAACAGCATTACAAATGCAGCTGAATTAAATTGCATAATATTTAATATCCTCCGAGGTCAAAGCCCCTAATAAAATATGTCTTCGGATTATTTTATCATAAAACTTTTTTGATTGCAATATGCTTTTAAACGCAATTCTTATTTTTACCGAAATTGTCCGTCAAAAAACACAGGTTTGACATAAAATACGGGGGTCGAACGTTCCGAAAATATACTTTTCGACACGCAGTAACTTTTTACGGCGGTTCAGAATAAGATGTAGTAAATCAAATATTGGAGGTAGAATAATGGCGACAAACGAAACAGGTCGCGACAGAATGCAGCGCGAGACCGTTTGTATAAATGTAGACAGAGTCTACGATTCGTGTAAAGACAAGGATTGTGCGACAGATCTCCGTGTTTACGTAACAGCGCAGACGCAAGCAATGTTAAACAGTGCCGTAAACGTAAAACCGGTATCGGCAGATATACTTTGGACGTATATAGACATAGAACCCTTACCGTTCAACAAAGGATTTTACACCGTTGATATCAAATATTTTTTCAAGACATATTTTGATCTTTTTACGGGGCTTATCCGTCCGACGAGAATAGAGGGACTTGCGACATATGACAAGAGGATAATTCTTTTCGGAAGCGAGGGCGGTGCAAGCATATATTCTTCATTGTATGTGCCTGCCGATCAAGACACGGATTTTATGACGAGGTCGAACCTTCCCAAAGCGAGTGTTGAAGTCGTGCCTCCGATAATGTTATCCGCAAAATTAGTGGACGCTTGTATTCCCTGCGGTTGCTGCCAATGCGACATAACGTCCGTGCCCGGAGCGGTATGTGCGTGCTTTGACGGGCAGTTATGCGACACGAGCGACGGCAACAACTTATATACCACACTCGGAATATTCTCAATCGTGCGGCTTATGAGAGAAGTTCAGCTGCTTGTTCCGTCGTACGATTTCTGTATACCCGAAAAAGAATGCTGCAGTCCGACGGACGACGATCCGTGCACGCTTTTTAACAATATGGATTTTCCGAACGACGAATTTTTCCCGCCCGCACAGAACGGAAATTGTTCCTGCTAAACAGCCTCAAAACATCGAAATACCCGTGAAGATATTGTTCATCACGGGTATTTATCTTTGTTTTAACGATCATGAGCCGTCTTTTTACAGTGAGTTTTCGATTTTTGATTCGATCAAAGATTTGTCTTCCCAACCGCTCTTGCAATAGTATATAAAAATAAGTATGCTGCACAAGATCCAGCCTGCCGGGTAACCGAGTGCGACAAGCACATAATGATTATACAGCGACGAGACCAAAGCAAGATAGAGTTGTCTGAACGCGACAAAACTTATAAGCATTATTACCATCGGAGCGGTCGATCTGCCTGCCCCTCTAAGTGCGCCTGCGTATATTTGATTAACGCAGCACAGCACGTAGAACGGCGAAATTATGCGAAGCAGCGATGAGCCGTAAACTATGACCTCTTCCGATTCCTTGTTAAAGAAACGTACAAGCTGCGGTGCCCAGATAAGCACGGGGATCATAAGAACAACCGTAAACAAAACCGCGATCAGCAATGCGATATTTGCGCCGCGTTTTGCTCTTTTACTGTTGCCCTTGCCGAGATTCTGTCCGACGAATGTGGTCGCCGTCAAAGAAATGCTTTGCATGGGAAGAAGGACGAATTGGTCTATTTTGGCATAAGCGGTCCAACCCGACATAAAATTAGGTCCGAAATAATTTATATAAGACTGAATAAACACATTCGAAAATGCCGTGACCGCCATTTGAAGCGATGCGGGAAGACCTACTTTGAGAATGTTGAGCAAAATGCGATTTGAATATTTAAGATCCGTAAAAGACAGCTTATAACACTCTTTCGACATACACAGTACGATAATGACGAGTATTGCCGATACGCCTTGAGAGATTATCGTCGCATAAGCGACGCCCCCTACCCCCATGTTAAAACAAAGCACGAACACAAGGTCAAGCACGATATTCATCAATGCGGAAACGACAAGGAATATAAACGGTCTTTTCGAATCGCCGACGGCACGTAAGATACCGGCACCGGCATTGTAAATCATCAAGCCCAAAACGCCCGAAAAATAGATCGTAAGATATTCCGTAGCTTCCGGCATAACTTCGTCGGGAGTGTTCATTAAATCGAGCATGAACGGGACCATGGAAACGCCGATAAACGTGAAGCATACGCCCAAAACGAGGGTCATTATTATCGTGGTATGTACGGCTTTTTTAACGTTTTCCAAGTCCTTGGCGCCGAAATATTGAGATATAACGACACCTGCGCCCGTTGCAAGACCCGAAAAGAAACCGATGAGGGTATTGATTATGGGGCCGGTGTTGCCGACGGCTGCGAAAGCCTCGTTGCTGACATAATTACCGACGACGTACGAATCGACGGTATTGTAAAGTTGTTGAAACAGTTGACCGAGAAACAGAGGTATCGCAAACGAGATAATGATCTTTAAGATATTACCCTCTGTCATATCAACGGTACGTTTATTGTTTTTAACCGAAACCATAATAATGCCTCTAAACAAAGTTGATCAATTGATATTTAAATTTTTTTCGAAAACCCGATTGCGGAAAATGAATCCGAATCCGTGACGTAAAAGCATTGTCCGGGAGATCATTGTGCTTTTTTACGTTTTCTGAGAAGATATTCGTCAAGTTTTTCTTTTATGTTATCCGGGATGATGCGAGATACGGGGCAAATTTGCGCATTTGCCATACGAGATGCGAACGCGGTAATGAAATCGATATCTTTTTGCATATGTTCCGTTTTTATCACGGCAGCGGTATCATAGCTGTTATGTATGGGAGCGATCTCTTTTGACGCAATACGAGCAAACGATACGGCAGGTACGCCCTTGTCCGCAAACGGAGTTGAATCGCTCGAATAAACGTCCTGGTATGCTTTGACCTGAAAACCGAGTTCGCAGCCGAGATAAGAAATATAATTGACCAATGCCGTTTCACAGGTCGCACAAGCTATAAACTTGCCCATAACGCAGCCGATCATATCAAGATTGATAACGAGAGCTATATCGTCAAGTTCGGAAGCGTGAGCCGCACAATACGCTTTTGAACCGAGAAGACCGCGTTCTTCGCTGCCGCAGAATATAAAACGCAAGCCGTATCTATGCGGATTTTTCGAGAAGTGCTCTGCCATGCCTATAAGTCCGATACAGCCCGACATATTATCGTAAGCACCCTGAGAAAGCGACGTGCTGTCGTAATGTGCGGTAAAAGCAATGATTTGATCCGTTTCACCTTTAAGATCTACTATCACATTGTGAGAATCGCCCTTATATTCGTTTTGACATATAGAGATCTTAGCCGTTTTTGAATCGTTTTTGATCACGGAAACGGCATCTTTGGCGTTGATATTAACACCGAGTATTTTCCGTCCGTTTGAAATATACGAACGTAATTCGCGAGCATCGATATCGTTATCCGAAAAATTAACGTTTCCGTCATACGTAATAAAACCGACAGCGCCGTTATCGAGCATATCGTGGTATCTCCAGTAGCCGAGATAGCCGTCCGTGATAACGATCTTGCCGCGGCAAAGAGAAAGAGAATATTTATCGTCGTCCGTCAAATAATACAGCGGGGCTTCGACCTGTCCTGAACCGGAGCAAATATAGCCTTTGCAGGGAATATCTTTGCCGTCAACGGTCAAAACTGCTTGTGTAACATCGGAAAGATCGACTTCGAAATTTTCGATATGTGCCTCAAGACCCAAGCTTTGACATACGTCTTTTAAATATTCCGCCGTTTTCAGTTCGGCTTTACTGCCGCCCGTTCTTACATATGCCGTATCTTTTAAGATTTGTTCTATCAATTCAGATCTCATAAAACATCCTCGCAATTATATATTGTTAAAACATTGTCATTTCCGTATATTTTACCACATTAAATATCCACTGTCAAGCAAAAACGGATAAAGATCGCGAATATCGACGAAAAAATCACTTCTGTCAGTTAAACAAAAGTGATTTTTTCGAGTGTTCACAAGGCGGTAAATATTTATTTTTCCACGCACATCCAACAACCTTCGGCGCCGATGCCGTCTTGGGGAGGTGTTAAAACACCTTTTTTTATAAGACATTCTATCACCGCGTCAAGAATCGGCAAAGAAGCGATATCGTTTGCAAATTCCCACTCGCCTATAAGGTGATCGGGAACGGATTTTTTGATGAGACCGGCAAGCTTTTCCGCAACGATCTCGGCGTCGCGATCGAAATATCCGTTCCGCAGCTCGGAACTTATATCGAAAAGTCTGTTTCTGTCGGAAAGAGCGCATACAAGGATCTTTGTATAAAGCATATGGTCTTCTCTGTACAAATATCCGCACTCCACGGCTTTAGCGGCGTGTTCTTTTTCGATCTCGGAAAGCGTTGCGATATCAAGCCCGTCTATGGCACGAAGCGCAAGTTGGATCGTCGGTTCGTTTGAAACGTTAAGCGCGCAATCAAAATGTTTTTTTATACGTGTGGTGTAGATATTATCGAGATGAACATTGGAAAATCCGCAAACATTTTGTGCATCTGCGCCGTCCCAACCGTATCCGTAATACTGACCGTGATCAACATATCCGAACACGCTGAACGGACGGACCGTTTTTTTGACATCCGCAAAATGATTCTTTTCCATTTTACTCTGAACGCAATACGAAAAAGCGTCGGCGATAGTGAATATCTGCTGCCACAAAACAAGATTCGGATCGACTTTCTTGTTAAAATACGGGAAAGCGAGATATTCGGACAGATGCTTCCGAATATGATCCGATATAACTTCGCATATATCGAGCAAACGTTCCGTATAGATCGCGTTTGCTTTTTGACAAACGTCCTTATCGAGCAAAATGAAATTTATAACGTATTTGCCGTTATCAAGGCGGCGCAACAGACCGTACGTACCGTTTTCGCCTTGTCTTAAGATCTCAAGCTCTTCTTCGACATAGATCGTCGGAACATTAAGCTCCGCTGCGATCTCGGATGCGCTCATCGCTTTTTTGCGGCACAACCAAAGTATGTGTTTTGAGAACATTCTGTTGTTGATAACATTTCGAGGATCGCCCCAACCGGGAGTTCCCGTGCCCCAGAGAACGTAATCGATATTATCGAGCGCAACGGGTTTATTATAAGTTTCAGCCATTTCTTCTACCTCATTTTTGATCTTTTGTCTTGCCGAAAACAGTCTTTGACGAACGGCACTTTCGCTTATCCCCTGTTTTTTTGCTATTTGAGCGGTCGAAAAGCCGTCCAAATAAAACATGATCATTACTTCACGGTATGCCTTTGTTAAAAAAGAGATACGACGGTACACGGCGGTTAACAGCTCCGAGCTGTCATCCGAAAAATCTTCTTGTAAAACTTCGAGCAAAACGTTTTCCGGATCGCCCTCATATACGGTATCGGAACGTTTTTTTCGAGCATTTGAAAAGTCCGCATACACGTTGCGCGCGATCTTCCAAACGAACGAATACACGTTTTCTATCTCTCCGTCGCTGCGTGCGGCTTTTACAAGGGCATACACGATATCGGAGCACAGCTCCTCCGCCTCGTAGCTGTCGTTTGTTCTTGCATAACAAAAGCCGAACAATTTGTTAAGTAAATCATCGTCGAATAATTTCAGCAAGTCTTGTTTTTTCATCGGTTTCTCCAAGCGATTGATCAATGCTTTCACTTATATAGTCCGTGCGATTGACGAAATGTTAGGTGCGATTTAAAATAAATTATCTGAAAATCATGAGAATGTCTGTAATTTAAAACAAAAAAAACTCGTTCCGAAGAACGAGTTTGGCGCGCTTTGAGGGACTCGAACCCCCGACCTACGGCTTAGAAGGCAGTTGCTCTATCCAGCTGAGCTAAAAGCGCATACACATATATCAAGCTGAAAAAGAGGCTGCAGCACTCTTAAATCAGCTTGAATAGTATATCACAAATAAAACGGTTTTACAAGCCCCTAACTGTAAAATATTAGTGACTTTTTGTCGAACTTAACGGTCAGCCATCAGCCAATTCGGGCCAAAGGCCGAGCTTATCCTGAAGATAACCGTAGTAATCCCGTTCAAGTATTTTTGCGGAGTACTTGAATTTGTTAGAAACAACGGTGTTCATTGTCGAAACATAAGAGCTATCGACCTCAACGCCCTCCGCAGGGGTGAACGTTCTTGTTTTGGCGTTGTAATATCCTGCGTCGGAAAGCCAACTGTAGTTATCGAATATGACCAAAGACGGAGCAGTGGACAGCATATCGTAACCCATAAGCAGGCGAGAATCGTATTCGAGCCCGAACAGATTGCAAAGCGTCGGGATTATATCGAGACTGCAGGTTATTTTATCGACGATTATCGGTTCCATACCCTGACAGTAAATAATACAAACACTTTCGTAATATTCGGTATTCGGATCGAGTTCTCTGCCGGCAAGCTCGTTATACTCTTCGGTAGTAAGACCGTAAGGTATATGATCCGGGCTTAACACGATAACGGTATCCTCGGCAATACCGAGTTCGTTAAGCTTTTCGAGCAAGAACTCGCAAGCTTTGTCAAGCTCGATATTGCAAGCAAGATATGCCTGTACGTGCATGGAATACGGCAGATCGATAACTTCGGATTTATGTTTTGAAGACATCATGTTGTCTATCCATGTATATTCCATATGTCCGCTTACGGTCATATAATACGCATGGAAAGGCTCGTTGTACATATACTCGCTGTACGAAAGCTCCATCATCTCAAGGTCGCTTTGCGGCCATGTGCCGTGTACGTTCAAGCCGTTGCCGTAGCCCTTGTAGATATAGCCCATATTGGGATGCGAAACGTCTCGTTTGTAGTAAGTATATGTGTTGTTATGATACGCGAGAGTTCTGTATCCGAGGGTTTTTAACATATTACCCATACAGAACGGCATCAGATTTTTATTAAGCCCCGAACGATAAAAGCTCCATACGCCCGATTTCGGTATAAGGCCGGTACAAGCAACGTATTCACCGTCGGAAGTTGATACGGGCCAGCTCGGAGTATAAAAATTGGTGAAGTAAAAGCCCTCTGTCATCATTTTGTAAAGCGTCGGCGTCGTGTCTTGACGTATAGCATATTTCGACAGAGCTTCGCAAGTCATAAATATAAGATTTTTGCCTTCGAAAATACCAGTATATTCATTTGTTTGCGTAGGCGTCAGGCTCGCAAAATATTTGTTCATCGCAGCAAGTTCGCTGTCCGTTTCCGTGTTTATCAATGTTTCAAAGTCGATCATCATAACATTGTCGACGGGAGTGAACGTTTCTTCCTGCGAATCGTCGGGATCATCGGTCTGCTCGGTATCGTCCTGTGTTTCATCTCCGGACGGTTGAACATCAACTATCGGGATCGTCGGGATCTCAACCAAATCGTCGTCACCGATATTTGCGCTGTAAGGAAAAATCATATGTTGAAAATCGAGACGAACCGATGTTAATACACCGAAACTTCTTACCGAAGGCTCGATGGAAAACGTGTGAAAATACAGGTCTTTTGCGCTCGGTGTTCCTCCGGAAGAGAAATTGACAAAAACCACCGTTACCATAAACAGTGCCAACGATGAGCAGAGCAACGTTATGGTTGTTTTGCGTTTTGTATGCCTCGGTTTGAGTTGTTTTTTTCTGAAAAAGAAGAAAACCGCGATCGGAATAAGATAAATCAAGATTATGGGGATAGAAACCCCTATTCCTTTCCACATGGAAGTGGTAAAGCCCTTGATTGCTTCGTTTGCACCCTGCAGTGAAAACAAAGTATAAAACTTTTTAAATATTTCGTAATACACGATGTGTGATCCGTATATTACGAACATTATCGACAGAGATACAAAAGTAATGATATTTGCGATCTTGGTCTTGAAAAACGTACATACGGCAGTCATAAACAAGCCTGCCGAAACCGAGAACAATAGTGTAAAGAGAAGGCTCTCATCGAAAGCTATTCCGAAAATCTTTATTTTCAGGATAAATTCGTAAAAAAGAATAGCTAACGGAAAAAAGAACCAAAAGAAGCGTTTGGAAAGTTTGCTTTTCTTCCTTTTTTTCAATGTCATTGCGTATTTACCTTTTGTGTTTGTTTGTGTGTAAAGATATGTATTTGTAATGCGGATATTTCTTAATTTACATAAGAAGAAAGGACGGTCATATTTCCGTCAAGAGCGACGTGTCCTGCGTTTGCCGGAACGAATACCGTTGTACCCTTTGAAACGTCGAGACCGCCGATAACGCCGCTGCCGTCAACGACCGTAAGTGAAATAAAGCTGCCGTCGGGAACGACTGTGTATGAGCCGTTGAGAACGATTTTATCGACAACAAAATATTCGCATGTCGCAAGATTTTCGACGGAAACATTTTCGTCGCCAAACACGGGTGTGCCGGAAGTGTTGAGCGGTTCTACCGAAAGTTTGGATACCTCTATGGCTTTTTCGACGTGCAAGGGACGTTTGTTGCCTGAAGCGTCGCGTCTGTCATAATCATAAACGCGGTACGTAAGATTGCTGTTTTGCTGGATCTCGCAAATGAGAAGTCCTTTACCGATCGCATGGATAACACCCGACGGAATAAAGAACACATCGCCCTTTTTGACCGGGACAAAGTTCAAAACATCCATAAGTTCGGGACCTTGCGCAAGACGTGCAAACTCTTCGCGATCGATTTGTCTGTTAAGACCGTAGACAAGTTTTGCGTCGTCTTCGGCTTCGACAACATACCACATTTCCGTCTTACCGTATTGTCCCTCGTTTTTCAGTGCGTATTCATCGGACGGATGGACCTGCACGGACAGATCGCTGTGTGCATCTATGAATTTAATAAGGATCGGGAAAAACTCAAAGCGTGCGGCTTTTTCACCGAGAGCGGATGAATCGTCGGAAATAACGTCGAGAAGCGTTCGTCCGGCATACTCGCCGTCAACGATGCGACACATTCCGTCTTTATGACAGGAAAGCTCCCAACTTTCCGCCGTTACGGAAAGACCGCTTTTTTTACCGTAAGATTCGTTCAGTTTATTTCCGCCCCAAATATAATCTTTATAGACGGGTTCAAGTCTTGTTACTGTCATTAATAAAACCTCCGTTCATATTCTTGATTTACCCTATTATAATACTTTTTTCGGCATTTTTCAATACATCTGGACGAAACACAAAAATTTCACATTCGTGAGAATTTTTTCAAAGCATTCTGCATATGAATTAGTAAACAGAAATCAGGAGGATAACAGCATGGATATTTATAAAGATATCGCAGAAAGAACGCAGGGAGACATATACATAGGGGTCGTAGGCCCTGTCAGAACGGGAAAATCGACATTTATAAAAAAATTTATGGAAAGCATGGTAATACCGAATATCCCGAACGAATTCGCAAAAGAAAGAGCAAACGACGAGCTTCCGCAAAGCGCCGCAGGAAGAACGATAATGACGACGGAGCCGAAATTCGTCCCCGCACAGGCTGTTGACATAACTTTAGACGAAAACATTTCGTGCAGTGTAAGGCTGATAGATTGCGTCGGCTATATAGTACCGAGTGCGCTCGGACATATCGAAAACGACGAGCCGAGAATGGTCATGACGCCGTGGTTTGAAAACACCGTGCCTTTTGACGCCGCAGCCGAGATAGGCACGCAAAAAGTCATTCAGGAGCATTCGACGATAGGTCTTGTTGTAACAACGGACGGAAGTATCGGTGAAATACCGAGGTCGGATTATGTTAAAGCGGAAAAACGTGTCGTGTCCGAATTAAAACAGATAAACAAGCCGTTTGTCGTTTTAATGAACACGGTAGAACCGAAAAGCGACCGCGCAAAGCAGCTTTGTACGGAACTGTCAAACAAATATGACGTCCCCGTCATAGCAGTGGACTGTCTGTCTCTCGACGATTCGGATATAAACGAAATAATGAAGACGATCCTTTATGAATTTCCCGTAAAAGAAATAAACATAAACATTCCGCAGTGGATCTCTTTGTTAAACAACGATCATTGGCTGAAAAAGTCGATATTTTCGGACGTATTTTCAAGTGCGGAAAATATAAAAAAGATCAGTCACGTATCGGAGCTTGCGACGGTGTTAAACGAAAACGAATATATAACCCAAACCGAGATCTCCTCGGTGACGCTCGGCACAGGCTCGGTCGATATTTCGGCGAATATCTCGCAGTGTCTCTTTTACAGGATAATCGGAGAAGAAACAGGTGTTGATATAGAAAACGACAAAGATCTTTTTAATATAATTTCGGAGCTGTCACAATCAAAGCGCAGTTACGACAAAATAGCGTCGGCAATGTCCGAAGCGGAATGCAAGGGCTACGGAATCGTTACGCCCACGATAGACGAACTCTATCTTGACGAACCGGAAATAATGAAGCAAGGCTCTCGTTACGGTGTTAAGCTCAAAGCGTCCGCACCGAGCTACCATATAATAAAAGCGGAAATAGAAACGGAAGTAGCACCCATCGTCGGAAGCGAAAAGCAATCGGAAGAACTCATTAAATTCCTTTTAACGGGCTTTGAAGACGAGCCGAAAAAGATATGGGAAAGCAATATTTTCGGCAAATCGCTGCATGAACTTGTTAACGAAGGCCTAAACAACAAGCTCAACAGAATGCCCGACGATGCACGTGACAAAATGCAGGAAACGCTTCAGCGCATAATAAACGAGGGTAGCGGCGGACTTATCTGTATTATTTTGTAACGGCAAAGCGCATCTCTCTCAAATATTTTACATCGACGCTATATATACGATAACTTAACGGAGGCTCCCCTATCTTCGGAAGCCTCCGTTTGTTAAATAAATTTTTGATTTATTAAGATTTTACCATAACCAGTTCCAAATCGGGGCTCCGACCAAGCTCTGAGAATAATCAACGAGATTTAAAGAGCCTTTTTTGTCGGAAGTGGTCAAACCGTTTTGTGTTAAAACAGTGTTATCGGTAAGAGTGATCGATATAGAGTTGTTTGCGGTAAACTCTGTAAATGTGCTGCCATACTTATTTGTTGTGTCTTTATATCTGCTCCAATAAGGGTTATTCGCTTCTTTGCCGACGATCTTGCCGACCATATACTTTTCCGTTTTTGCTACGTTTGTAACAACAACATCACCCGTGCAGGTAACGTTCGTAAGCGTCCAACCGGCACAACCGACTATACCGCCGGCTGCGACTTTGCCTTCAGAATCTCCGATTGCAAACACATCTATATTTGACGTGATATTTTCAACAGTACCGTGAGGAGTGGATGCGAACACGCCGCCGATAACGCCCGTGCCTTTTACGTAGCTGCCATCCTCGACATCGACCGTGATGTTAGAAGCTTGGATTTGGAAGTCTGTCCATTCCGTGCCGATGATACCGCCGACATCTTTACCTTCAATAGTGACGGTTCCGGTAAGCTTAAGATTGAGAAGCTGCAATCCACCGCCGTTGCCGGCATTGCGCGTTGTAGTGTTGGCATTGCCGACAAAAGCGCCGCTGCCATCGGCTTTGATAGTAACATTATTTAATGTAAGGTTTTGAATACCGGGGGTATAGTTGTACTTATCGGTACTGGTCTGAGGATTCTTAACGTCTTTAGCCAGTGTGATATGACCAAAGAGACCGACATTAGAACCTGAAGTGATCTTAAGATTGCTGATGGTATGATCTCCGCCGTCAAAGGTACCCTGGAAAGGATTGCTTGAAGTGCCGATAGGTGTCCATTCTTTATTACCGAGGTCGATATCTTTTTCGAGAGTTACGGTATATTTAAAATAATTATTTCCGTCATTAACAGACGCTGCAAAAGCGGCAAGAAGTTCGGGAGAGTCGATCTTAACGGTT
>CAYUWC010000020.1:0-26961 GCA_964448355.1 uncultured Oscillospiraceae bacterium
AAGCCCTGCGTCGGAAAGCGCTTTGCGAACGGGAACCATCGTCGATTCGACGAGATCGGCTGTAAGCTCGTTGAATTTTGCTCTTGTGAGAGTTACGTCAAGATGTTTGGGACCTGTTGCGTCTGCGGTGATAAAGGGAAGATTGATATTTGAAGATGTCATACCGGAAAGCTCGATCTTCGCTTTTTCTGCGGCTTCTTTCAGTCTCTGCATCGCCATTTTATCGGTGCCGAGATCGATACCGCTGTCTTTCTTAAATTCGGCGATAAGATATTTGATTATTCTTTCGTCGAAATCGTCGCCGCCGAGACGGTTGTTACCGCTTGTTGCCAAAACTTCAAAAACACCGTCGCCGATATCGAGTATCGATACGTCGAATGTTCCGCCGCCGAGGTCGTATACCATTATTTTTTGCTCTGCTTCTTTGTCAACACCGTATGCGAGAGCTGCTGCCGTAGGCTCGTTGATTATTCTTTTTACATCAAGACCTGCGATTATGCCGGCATTCTTTGTTGCCTGACGTTGAGCGTCGCTGAAATATGCGGGAACGGTTATAACAGCTTCGGTGACCTTTTCGCCGAGATATGCTTCGGCGTCTGCTTTAAGCTTTTGAAGTATCATGGACGAGATCATTTCGGGCGTGTGGTCCGTGCCGTCGATCTTGATCTTTTTGTTTGTGCCCATATCTCTTTTTATGGAGATGATCGTTCTGTCGGGGTTTGTGATAGCCTGACGTTTTGCTACCTGACCGACCATTCTTTCGCCTGTTTTGGAAAATGCAACAACGGACGGTGTTGTTCTCGCACCCTCTGCGTTTGCTATAACAACAGGCTCGCCGCCTTCCATAACGGCAACGCAAGAGTTTGTTGTACCTAAGTCGATACCAATGATTTTGGACATTATATTTTCCTCCGATTTTATTGTTAAAGAATTATTTTATTAAATTAAAAATATAGTTTGCGTTTGTTAAAACAAACTTAATTAACCTTGACTTTTGCGTATCTGACGACCTTGTCGCCGAGCTTGTATCCTTTTTGGAAAACATCTACGACAGAGCCTTCTTCGTACTCGTCGCATTCGCATTGCATGACCGCTTCGTGGATCGAAACATCGAATTTTTCGCCTTTTTCACCGATCGGCGTGACACCGAGCTGTTCGAGCGCGGACGTGAATTTTACCATAACTTGCTCGACGCCCTTTTTTAACGGAGAATCTTCCGTTGCCGCAGCGCAGGCTCTTTCCATATCGTCTATTATGGGAAGAAATTTTTCGATCGTATCAGCAACTGCGATTTGATAGATACTTTCTTTTTCTGTTTTCGAACGTTTTTTGAAGTTGTCGAAGTCGGCGGCAAGACGTATAAATTTGTCTTTAAATTCGTCCGTTACGGGGCTTGCTTTCGATTCGGTCTGCTCTGCCGATCCCGTTTCGTCTGCCGTTTCTTCCGAAGCAGCAGTCTCTTCGTTCGGAACAGAAACTTCTTCTTCCGTTTCGTGTTTGTTTTTGTTTTTTGACATTATATTCTCTCCATTGTTGTAATTTTACCGCTCATTGTCTGTCTGATCACGCAACTGAAGAATAACGTGCTTGCAACCTGCGATTATTTTGGAATAATTCATTCTTGCGGGGCCCAAAACTCCGACGATTATCGGAATGCGGTGCTTTGTTCGCGCGGAGATCATTCCGGTAGGCGTTGTTTTTATAAGATGCTCGTTTTCTCCTATGCGTATGTCGATGTCGTCGCTGTCGGTTTGCAAAAGCTCGTCGAGGATATCTTCTCGCCTGTCTAAAAGCTGCATATATTCCCTCGCCGTTTCGATGTTCGCAAATTCGGGATACGAAAGCAGATTTGAACCGCCCGAAATACATAACTCGTATGATTTTATGCTGTTAACAAGGTCCACAACGGGAACTATCACGCAGCTGTATTCGGGACAGAATCGAGACATCTCGTCTTTGAACAACATCACTCTCACACCGTTGATCTCGTTTATCGGAAATCCGGCAAAAACCGAGTTCAAAATATTGCTGAGCTTTTGAGCATCGGCGGTCGTGATATCGTTTTCCACTCTTGTAAATACCGATTTAACGGAACCCGACGCACTGACAGCCATTATCGCGATCGTCTTTTTCCCCGCAGGCATTACTTCAAACGTGAAACAACCGTCTTCAGACAGCGGTGACGCGGTGAATACCGTACAGCCCGAAAACTCCGCAAGCCTTGTCGCAGCGTCTTTCATCGCTTCTATCAGACCGACACTTGCTCTGACCGCCGGGACCAACATCCTCAGATCGTCTTCTGTTAACGAATATTGATTGACGGAATTTTTTGCAAATAATCGAAGCCCTTCCTGAGACGGGATCCGTCCCGCCGATGTGTGCGGCTTACACAAAAGTCCCATCTTTTCAAGCTCCAACATCTCACTTCTGACGGTGGCGGAAGATACGTGCAACCCCGACCTGTCGATCAACGCTTTGGAACTGACCGGTTCGCCTGTTGAAATATAATTGGATATTACAATATCCAGTATTTGCTTCTTTCGTTCATCAAGAGCCACGAAATATCCTCCTTTCGCAGCGATGAGTTATTCGATTTGGCACTCTCGTACGTCGAGTGCCAACCAACAAGCATAATGTATCACTTTTCGATCGATTTGTCAAGCCCAAATTTCGCTTTTTTATAATTAAAAATTTTTATTCAAAATTCTGACACATACTTTTTCTTCCGAACTTGACGGTATTGCCTACCGACGAAAAACGAGAGCAGCCTTTGCAAAGCCGAGCTTGAGAGGTTGTTTTCGTATCCGTTTGTGTCTAAGTATACCTCAAATCACGCATTTTTATAGCATGATAAAAATTTTGGTTTAACAAACGGCTGATGCCGCGGTATCGGCAAAAAATCGAGACCCGCGCTTTTATGTGTTCTCGAAAAACATTATTAACGCAGGTCCCTTTGTTATAAAACACCGTGTTCTTTGAAAAAACAAAGTATCTTTTGCTGATACTTCTCGGTTTCGACAATATACGACATTCCGTGTTCCGCTCCCGGAACGATAAAAAGCTCTTTCGGCGAATTGCAGGCTTGATATATTTGTTGACCCATATACGTCGGGACAAAGCTGTCCGCAGCTCCGTGAGCAAGAAACAGAGGAATTTTTGTTTTGGCGATCTCCTGCCGTGCGTCACAGTCCGAAAAACCGGTTTTCGCGAGGAGCTTTGAGAAAAATTCTATCGTGTAATACAAAGGAAACACCGGAAGTTTGTACAGATTTTTCATCGTGTGGACGATCTGCTCTTTCGGCGATGTGTACGGACAGTCCGCGATCATCGCTTTAACGTTTGGCGGCAGATCGAGGCTCGATGCCATGCAAACGGTCGCAGCGCCCATAGAAACTCCGTCCAAAACTATCGGGAATTCATGATTACAAAGCTCGTCGATATATTTTACCCAATCTCTGAGGTCGTAACGGTCCGCAACTCCGAAAGTGATATATTTGCCGTCGCTTTTTCCGTGCGCTCTGCGGTCGTAGAACAGAAAATTCAGTCCGTTCTCCGCATAAAATTTAACTACGGACGAAAATTCTCTTTCGGGCCACGAACGGTAGCCGTGAACGAAAACGACCGTCGCCCGTGCGTTTTTTGCACGGTAAAACTTGCCTCTGAGCGTTAAACCGTCAAATGTCGTTAAAGTCAGTTCTTCGTATTTTTGTTTTGACAACCATTCCTCGCCGTCTTTTCGCATTTGCAGATATTTTCTTCCGACCTCCGTCGCATTTGATGTAACGGAACGTGTTGCGTCTTTTTTCTCTGTTTTTGCGTCATCGGCACGTACTATCGTTTTTCTCGTTCCGATCACCGTTCCGATAATTGTATATGCAAAAAACAGACCGATCGCCGTAGCTATAAATATTTTCACAGTTTGTTGCCACCGCCTTTGTTTTGTTTGTCGTCAAGTCGATCTTTCGAGGAGTTTATTCGTGCATAGTGGAATATCCATTGTTGAACGATCCCCGCGTTCTCGCCGAAGCGTGTTTCGTCAAAATCATTACCGTAAATTTCCGTCATAACACGTTTTATCCATACGTCTTTCGGAAAAGCTTCCCCCCGTTCAAAACCGAACAACAGTATGCAGTCTGCGACTTTCGGGCCGACGCCCTTTATCTGCATAAGGGCATTACGTGCTTGCGATGTGTTTAACTTTCCGATACGATCGAAATCTATTTGTCCCGAAGTTATCTTGTTTACGGCGTCGAGAATATATTTGTCTCGAAATCCCGCTTTTATAAGTGCGAGGGATTCGGCAGTCACTCTTGTTAATTCGTTTTCGGTAGGGAATGTGTGGAATATTTTGCCCTCGAATACTATCTCGTCGCCGAAAAGAGAGCAGAAATGCTCGATTATCTTTTTTATCCGCTTTATGTTGTTGTTCGACGATATTATAAACGAGATGGTCGCCTCGCACGGGTCCTGCCGCAAAATGTGTATCCCTCTGCCGAACGATGCCGCCTTGCTTATGTATTGGTCGTCTCGGAATTTTTCCGTCAAAGCCGAATAATCGATATCGAGCGAAAGATATTTGAGCCATATCGTTTTAACATCCTCAAGGCTCGCTCCTTTTATGTATATGCAGCCGTCTCCTTGAATGAATCTTGCTGCTTTTTTGTATGCAATGCCGACGTAACCGTTTTCGTCTTCGTTAAAACGGAAGCATTGCCCGCATTCAAACGTGTCTTTTAACGAAATATCGGTCGGCTTTATCAGAAAATATTTATCCGATAATTCAATAATGTCGGGAAAAATTTTAAAACCCCCCTTTCTTTTTGGGTAAAAATGGTGTATAATGTTAAGAACGAAAATATTTTACAAGGACCTTTACCATGGGAAAAATATCTTTTCTTATCAGACGCATACGGTATATGCATTACGATAAATTTTTTGACACCGCAAAACAGCTTCACAAAAAAACAGGTAAACCGACGTTGTTTCTTCTTTGCGATATGGCAAACTGCGCGATCAAATACGGAGCGGGTTATGTCGATTACAAAATAGCCGAGATGTACAGGCTTTCGGCTTTACAAAGAAAAACCGTGATCACCAGAGGTATATCGAATAAGATCGTCTCGGAGATGAATCCCAAAGAATACTGGCATTATTTTGATAACAAGCCGGAGTTTAACACTCTTTTTGCGGAACACATAAAACGTGAATGGTTTGATCTTTCCGTCGGAACAAGAGAAGAATTTGAAAAATGGTTGGACGGAAAAGACGTGCTTGTCGCAAAACCGCTTGACGGGTCGAGCGGCAGAGGTGTTAAAAAAATACGCCCCGAAAATTATCTAAATGATCCCGATTTTTACGATAAACTCAAAGCCGACGGCTCCGGCATAATAGAAGAATGCGTCGTTCAACACGAAGCGATAAACTCGATCAATCCGTCGTCTGTTAACACCGTAAGAATAGTCACTTTAAACGGACCGAAAAAGAACGGTATCGTTTATGCCTGCATACGTATCGGTCAAAACGGTAAGGATATGGATAATGTGGATTGCGGCGGCATGGCGTGCCGTATCGACCTCGAAAGCGGTAAGATCTCGACACCCGGAGCCGATAAGCAGGGAAATGTTTATGACGTACATCCCGAGAGCGGTGTTAAGTTAAAGGGCTTTACAATACCGTATTTCGAAGAAGCCGAAAAGATGTGTTTGGAATCCGCGAAAAAGGTGCCTCAGATGAGATATATAGCATGGGATGTTGCCATAACGCCTCACGGACCTGTTTTTATCGAGGGCAACTCGTTCCCGTCACATGCGGTGCCTCAGTTTTCGGCATTTTATCCCGACGGTATCGGCATTATGCCGCGATATCGTGAATTTATAGACGTATAAGGGGGAGTTATCGTTATGAAAGAACATATTTACACAATACCCATAAACGAACATTTTTCCAAGCTTGAGGGCTGCCCGCTGTGCGGTCTTTTCGATATGATGGAAAGAAACGAGATCCTTACCGTAACGGGCGCGTCTATGATGGAGCCTGCGGTGCGTGTTAAAACAAACGAACACGGCTTTTGCGAACGACATTTCGGTCAGATGCTGTCGGTCGGAAAGAAGCTTCCCGTCGCACTTATTTTAGAAAGTCATATAAACGAGCTTTATTCCGAATTGAACGGAAAAAAAGGTGATGTTCAGGCAAAGAAACTTAAAAATCTCGAATCGGACTGTTATGTTTGCAGACGTATAAACGATAATATGGAAAGTGTTTTTTCTAACATTTTTTATCTTTACAAAAGCGATGCTAAATTCAGAGACCTTTTTGCCGCACAGAAATTTTTCTGTTTGCCGCATTACAGGGAGCTTCTCGAATACGGCTCGAAAAACCTCTCCAAAAAAGAGTTTACCGCATTTTTTGAGGTTGCGAATCGTATTGAGATGAAATATATCGAAACTCTGCACGGAGATATCGACTGGTTTTGCCGAAAGTTCGATTACCGCTTTGCGAAAGAAGATTGGAAAAACAGCAAGGACGCGATCGAACGCACGGTTTACACCCTCACGAGCCATATGCCGAAATTCAAAAGCGATAATATCGAGATCTGATCAGACAAAAACGGTCTTGAGTATACAGTTGCGGGATGCCGATCGAGGCGTTCCGTTTTTTAAAATGACGGACGAACGTGATATACTAGTTTAACGTTAAAACACGCAACGTCTTTTCATTGCGGAAATTCTATCACAATTTGTTCGGTTTGTCAAGAGCATTCTCGGTAAACAGCTTATACGCAAAACAGATGCTTACGTTTTAGCTTTCGGCTTTTGTTTTAACATTCGACAAATGCTCTAAAGCATTTTAGCCATAAAAAAACAGTCGGTTCAGTCTGAAAAAGCGAAATTTAAATGACAATATAAAATGTCTTCTTGACTGTTTAACATAAAAGATGTAAAATATATAATAAATAGGATTAAAATATATTATAGCTCTTTACTGTTTAAGAGCCAAAAGAAAAGGAAGTGTTTTGTTTTATGTTCGGACCCATGATGGGGCCTCCCGGCGCAAGCGAAAGGGATAAGCTCAAGGAGCCGAAGCCCACAAAGCTCAAGGATTGGCCCTCTTACATCGTACGTAATACCAAAAAGCTGTTCAGACGACTTTTTTACATCTACGGTCTTGTTTGGGACGCTCGTCCGTGGATATTTATCACGATGATATTTATGACGGTCTTTAACGGACTATCTCCGGTCTTGAGTGCTTACATCTCTAAACTGTTGCTTGACGCGCTCGCAAAAGCGGCAGGCGGTGAACTTGGAGATAATTTCTGGGCACTCGGTGGTCTTTTGGTCTTCCAGATCGCATATCAGTTCTTTGTTTCGTTTGTCAATTCTCTTAACAATATGGTCAACCGTTTGTCGAACGAAATAATCGTTTACAGCATAAAACTCAAGATCATGAACAAAGCAAAAACGATCGATCTTGCAAATTTCGACCTGCCCGAGTTTTATTCAAAACTCGAAAACGCAAACAGAGAAGCCGGCAACAGACCGCTTTCGATCATGTCCGCGTCTTTCTCCGTTATCAGCACCATTATCAGCCTTGTCGGCTTTATAGCGATCCTCGGTTCGCTTATGTGGTATGCTCCGCTTATCATTATCCTTGTTTCCCTGCCGTCTGCTATCGTCAGCTTTAAGTACCGCGGAAAAATGTTCCGTTACGTGCGTCATCGTTCAAAAGACAGACGTCAAATGGAATATTACAGCAATCTTCTCGTTGACAAAGACCTTGTTAAAGAAGTTAAGCTTTTCAACCTTGCGGACTTCTTTATCGGCAAATACAAAGAAGTGTTTTTAAACTACTATAAGGGCGTTCGCAATCTTATAGTATCCGAAAGCTTTATAGGTATCGGCCTTTCCGTGCTTAATTCGGGACTTTCGGCATTCATATTTTTACGTATAGCACGCAAGGTTTTCGACGGTATTCTCACAGTCGGCGACTGGTCGCTTTACACAAACGCACTGTTCTCCATTTCAAACAGCGTTTCGTCTATCGTACAAACTGCGGCGTCAATTTATGAGGGCACGCTTTATATCGATAATATGATAACGTTTATGGACGAGCCGACAACGATCGTATCTTCTCTTCCCACACCGAGAAAGATCGATAAAAAAGCTCCTCATGTTATCGAATTTAAAAATTGTTCTTTCGCATATCCCGGAACGCAAAAGAAAGTTCTCAAAAACATCAATCTTAAGATCGAACAGGGGCAGACCATCGTCCTCGTCGGTTTGAACGGCGCCGGAAAAACGACTCTTTTGAAGCTTTTAACACGTTTGTACGATCCCACCGAAGGCTCCGTTTATTTCGACGGTCACGATATCCGAGAATACGATGTTAAAGATCTGTATTCCGTTTTCGGTATCATATTCCAAGACTTCGGCAAATACGCTTTTACAGTCTCCGAAAATATCGGTTTCGGTCAGCTCGATAATATAGACGATAAAGAACGTATAAAACAAGCGTCCGAAAAGAGTGCGGCAAGCGAGTTTATCGGCGGTCTTGCCGACGGTTACGACACGGCTCTTACACGTGTTTTCGAAGAAACGGGCAGAGAGCTTTCGATCGGTCAATGGCAAAAGATAGCCGTTGCAAGAGCGTTTTTCAGAGACAGCTCGATCATGATCCTCGATGAACCCACGGCTTCTCTTGACCCGATGGCGGAACAGGAGATATTCAATCAGTTCGACGAGCTTTCTCATCCGCAAAACGGCGGTATTCCCAAAACAACGATTTTTGTTTCTCACCGTCTTTCTTCCGCAACCATCGCCGACAGAATAGTCGTTTTGGAGGAAGGCCAGATCGTTGAAGAGGGTCATCACAGAGATCTTATCCGTCTTAACGGTAAATATGCCGAGCTTTTCAACACGCAGGCAAAACGTTATATCGAAAACGTCGATAACGAACATAGCGAGCATGGCCCTCACGACGAGCACGCTATGCCCGAGCACGGGAATATGCCGAACAGACGCAATTTCCCGCCCGACGGCAGATTCGGTGCGCCCGACAGACAAGGTCGTCCGCCGATGCCTTTCGACAAACGCGGAGAACCCGTTAAACCGAAAAATGAAAAATAAATAAAACAAACATAGGAGTTTGATCATGAAGAGAGTAAATATTGTTTTTTCATTACTGTTGGTCTTTGTTTTGGTCTTATCTTCCTGCTCCGATTCGGAAAAAAAGAGCTTTATCGACGAGGAGCTTTACGAAGAGCTTATGACTAAAACATCTTCCGAGATAGTTCTTGATTCCAACACCGCAGTCAAAGCCGCCGGTGATCTTGCTTGGAAGGAATATCAGGCGACCGAGCGCAGAGACGAGCAGCGTGTTGCGGAAATAACGCAAAAAGCCATTACATACGGCGACGTTACAATGAAGTTCGAAATAAAAAGCGTCGGTATGCCCGGCCCGAACGGATATCCGCTTTATATAGCTCTTCACGGCGGCGGTCAAACGACAAAAGAAGTCAACGACAGCCAGTGGGAGCATATGAAGGTTTATTACTACAGCAGTATCAGCAGCGGTATATATGTTGCCACAAGAGGCGTCAGGGATACGTGGGATACGCATTTTAACAGCGAAAGCTATCCCATGTACGAGCGTTTGATCGAAGACCTTTCCGTATATTACGGTATCGACACGAATCGTGTTTATATCGTCGGATATTCCGCAGGCGGCGACGGTGTTTATCAAATAACACCTCGTCTTGCGGACAGATTCGCGGCCGCAAATATGTCTGCCGGTCATCCTAACGGAATAGATCTTACAAACCTTTATAACGTGCCGTTCCAGATACAGTGCGGTCAGAATGACACCGTTGTAAACAGAAATACCGAAAACGCAAGATATTGCGAAGTCCTCGATCAGCTTCAGGACGCATACGGCGGCGGCTTTATCCATAATGTTAATATACACGCATTTAAAGAACACGCGGTCGTCGATAACGACCCGAACCGATCCGAGCAGGTCGTTTTGGCAAATCCCGTCGAATGGTATTACGGTGAAACACCCGTTACGACGACGCGGGATACAAACTCCATTTCGTTCCTTGAACAGTATCGACGAGATCCGATCCCCGAAAGGGTCGTTTGGAATCTCGGCACGAGAGCCTCACTGAGCGATACCGAAACGTTCTATTGGCTGCGAGCCGATAAGAGCATAACTGCGGGCGTAATAATCGCTTCGTACGATTCAAGTAAGAATACTATAACCATAGAACGTATGATGGTCATGGAAAATACGGGTAAGATATCCATTATGCTCAATGCGGATATGGTCGATCTTTTCAAGCCCGTTACCGTTATTATCGACGGTGTCGCCACGGAATACAACGTTACTCCGTCTCTTGAATATATGCAAAAAACGATAGAAGAACGTTGCGATCCGAATATGATCTTCGCTGCGGAAATAGTGATACGAGAACAATAGCAAAAGACGCTTCGTTGATGAAAAATAATCGGTCAATAACGAATGAACATACAAATGCAATGTTGGTATACTTCGGTTGAAAATATGAAATTTTATGTCTATGCTTGACAACACCGTACTTCGGTGCTATAATGAAGTAAATACTGCAGATGTATTAAGTTAGGAGAGTAAAATATTATGTTCGGCTTTGATATAGAAAAATACTTAAACCGAATTGGCTTAGGTCCCGATTTCGCAGATCCTCCGATGACAGGAGAGACATTAAGTCTTCTGCAGAACGCACATCTTACCAGTGTGCCTTTTGAAAACTTCAATATTCTTAAATCGATACCGCTTAATCTTTCGACAGAATCTTTGTACTATAAGATAGTCGATAATAAACGCGGCGGAATATCCACGGAGCTTAACGGCCTTTTCGGCGATCTGCTCAGAGCTATGGGCTTCGGTGTTAACGAACACCTCGGTCGTTTCCTTTATAACGACGACGTGTCTTCTCCGAAACAGCACCGCATTCTCGAGGTTCAGGCGCGCGACGGAGACTATCTTTGCGATGTCGGCTTTGAGCTTGAAGGACCGAGGGTCGCATTAAGATTGGAAGAAGGAACGGTCCAGTGCGACGGTTTCTGCGAATACCGGCTCGAAAAAGAGCCGTTCTTGGGTTGGGTACTTTGGCAGCATAAAGAGATGTCCGAATGGAAAAAACTCTATTCTTTCACGGATGAGCTTCAATTGTCGGTGGATTTTTGTCAGCCGACCTTCTACCTTGAAAAATCTCCGGAATCTAATTTCAACAAATTCCCGTATGCCGTTATAAGAACGACTGACGGTTTGATAACGTTGAAAAAAGACCATTTCTCCATTTATGCTTCAAATCAGGAACCCAGATTCATTACGTCGTTAAACGATGCGGAATATGATGCGAAGGTCGAAGAATTCTTCGGTATCGACAGACTGCTCGAACCTTCACGTTATAGATAAAAATAAAAAGATATATAAATAAGGAGAGTTTTATTATGTCAGGAGATGCAGTTCTTTCTCAATTTAAACAAGCGGAAGAAAAAAAGGCTGTTGACAGCACAAAAAAACTTCGTGTAGGCATTATCGGAACAGGTTGGATAGCCGAAGCGCATATTTCAAGCTATAAGAAAATGCCCGACGTCGAGATCGTCGCTCTTGCGGATATCATACCCGGAAAAGCAGCGGCTTTCGCAAAAAAATTCGATGTTCCCAATGCTCATATCTACGGCCACCATACGGAAATGCTTGCGGCAGAAGATCTTGACGCCGTTTCTGTATGCACATACAATGTCACACACGCAGAATGTACTATCGATTGCCTTAACAAAGGTATCGCGGTCCTTCTCGAAAAACCGATGTGCGTTACGATAGAAGAAGCTGTCGCTATCAGAAAAGCGGAGCTTTCAAGCGGTAAGGTCCTTTCTATAGGATTCCAACCCCGTTTCGATCCCAATATGCAGATGATCAAAAAGATCGTCGAATCGGGCGAACTCGGTGAAATATATTATATTCAAACAGGCGGCGGCCGCAGACGCGGTATTCCCGGCTCTACGTTTATCGAAAAATCAACCGCAGGCGTCGGTGCGCTCGGCGATATCGGCTGTTATTCGCTCGATATGGTCCTTAACGCTATCGGTTATCCGAAACCGTTGACCGTTTCTGCATATAAATCCGATTTCTTCGGCAAAAACCCCGAAATGTATCCCAAAGATGCGGCTCGCTTCGATGTTGACGACTTTGCCGCTGCGTTTATTCGTCTCGAAGGCGGCATAGTTCTCGATTTCAGAATTTCTTGGGCTATGCATATGGACACTCCGGGTGACACGATAATCCTCGGTAAAAAAGGCGGCTTAAGGATCCCGTCAACCGAATGTTGGAACGGATCCGTCGGCGGTCCGATGAAGATCTATCGCGACGTCGCAGGCGTTTGCACAGAAATAGAAGTTCCAATTCTTCATAACGGAGAAAGCCTCTTCGACAAGAAGATACGTTCGTTCCTCGATGCTGTTAAGTTCGGCGGAGAATCTCCCGTTCCCTCAAGCCAGATAATCAAAAATCAGGCTATTATCGACGGTATCGTTAAATCTGCGGAACTCGGCCGTGAGATCGAGATCAATATCCCCGATGTTGAATAATTAAAGCGTAAAAATCAAGGAACATATATCGCAGCTCAAAACTGCTTTATATGTTCCTTTTTATGATTTCACATAAGTATTCGAAAAATATCCGTAAAAGCAGCAAAGCGGATGTGACAAACGCACACCCGCCATGCTGCAGAAAAAAAAGAGAACAACAGCTTATTTAATGATCCTGAATTTGCCGATGATGGGAAGGTCTTTTGCTTTTCCCGTTGCGGCATTGATAATGCCTATGATCGACAAGATCAGGAAAACAACGTTGACTATCTGAAGTATGCCGCTGCATACAGCACCAAGCAACGGTACGATCGCTGTAATGACAGATGTTATGATCCCCGCAACAACGCCCCAGATAATTTCAATGATCGCAAGAACAAGTCCCTGATTAACGTGGAAACGCGCAAACTTCGATTTCGGCGCCGCAAGCAGGGGTATAAGAACAAGCCATGAAAGATATGCAAGAACAGCCATGATCTTGTTGCTTTCGATATCGGACGGATCCATTGTATCGGTAGCGTCCGCAGTGTCGTTCAATTTTGAAATCTTCGACGCAAAATCAGGCTCCGAAGAACTCTTGACTTTTTCTCCGCAAGACGGGCAAACTGTATCGTTTTCGTTTAACTCGGTACCGCATTTGGTGCAAAAAATCATTTTATTTACCTCCGAAATATATTTTTCAAGATGTCAAAAAAAAGAACTTGAAATCGGTGCAGTGTGTATGTTATAATGTAACACGGTGTTATCGGCTGCATTTGTCGAACAACAAAGCTTATTCGGCAAATAAAACCTAAATCTGATTTTATTATATTACATTATTTCGGTTTTGTCAATAGCCAAATAATGCTTGCGATTGTTAAAAGATTTAAATGACGAGAATTTATGCGGAGAGAAAATATGCGAAAACAACAATACGACGCGGACCGACCGGGTCCGGATGCGACTGTCCTCGAAATTGAGGAATACGAAAAAAAGAAAAATCAAATAACCGTAAATATATATGACGGGCCTGCGAAAATGGCGTTTGTTTACGGTTGTTTAACATTGATTGCCGCCGTTGTCGGTATGATCTGGAACTTTGTCAAACCGATAGTACGAGGCGATTTTATGCCGGGATACGAGGGCTTTTTTTACGGTCTTAACATTTACAGGATAGTATCCGGCTATTTGTATGCAGTGATAATCATTATTTTTGCCGTCGTAACGATCAATTTGTGGCGCAAGAGCAAGCAAGCTTCTCGGCATTGCCAAACATTTCGGCATTTGGGGCTTGTTTTCGGTAGCATCGCCGCCGCAATGCAGCCGATATCGATGGTCCTTGTTACGATGCAGGCAATAAACTATTTGGCAACTTTTGAATAAAAAGAAGCGGTAACGCTTCTTTGGAAACGGCAACGCTTCTTTGGAAACGTTAACGCCCCAAAGAGACGTTAACGTCTCTTTGGGGTGCGGTTGGGAACGGGAACGTTGCTTTGTATATTGTTAAAACAGATATCATTCTGCTTTAAAGATAGTTTGCGACGAATGCCCGTTCCTTTAATTATCCGTAGCTTTCATTTCAGCTAAAGCCGACTTATTTTCGCACCTTATCAGTCAAGACAAAAATCACTTGTACACTTGGGTAATGTGCCGTCGAGCCAACTTCCGTTCGTAAAATCGGGGAAAAGCTGCGGCATTCCTCCGAGCGATACGGATTGCTCCGAAAGCACGGTCACTGCCATCCAGCACGCCCAGTCATACACGTCTATTGCAGGGTATGCGTTGTTTACAACACAGTCGATAAATGCGGAGTCTACGATGTAGTCCATTCCGCCGTGACCGTACTTTTCAAGCCCGATGCCGTTGAACTTTTTCCAGATCGGGTGATCGTATTTGTCCATATATTCGCAGAACGGTTTCCAAACTTCGCCCTCGGTTCCGTTATCGCTTTCGAGACATATTGCGGCTTTGTCCTCAAGCCAGATACCGTTTGTGCCCTGTACTCTGCCCGCTCTTGAGTACGGACGGAAATTCGACGTATCGTGAGTGAGCAGTATGGTTTCTCCGCCGGCGCATTTTATTACGGATGTTACAACGTCTCCCATTTGGAATTTAACATTGTTTGCAGGGTGGTCGGCACCGAAATGCGCCTTTGCGTAAGCGTTAAGTCCGCATTGCTTTGAGGCGGTGGATGTTATCGAAACAAATCTGTTGCCGCGATTGATATTAAGTATTTTCGACATCGGACCGAGACCGTGCGTCGGATAAACGTCTCCGTTGCGGTGTGCGTAGTTGTTAAAACGATAGTGCCTGTTCTCGTTGCCCATTGTTATTTCATCGCGCAAACAATGCTCATATCCGCATTGGCAATGCACGATCTCGCCGAAAAGTCCCATTTTGACCATGTTTAACAACGCCAGTTCTTCTCTGCCGAAATTGCAGTTTTCCAGAAACATCGGTTGTATGCCGGTTTCTTCCGCCGTTCTTACAACAGACCAACATTCCTCTATCGAAGCCGCACCGTAAACTTCCGACGCAGGACGTATTCCCGCTTTCATTGCGGCGATCGCGATACGTGTGTGCGTTGTCCATGATGTTGCGATAAGAACACCGTCGAGTTTTTCTTTTTCAAACATTTGTCGGTAGTCGGCATATCCGGTCGGGCAGTTGCCTCCGGCTTGTTGCACGGCTTTTTGCGCACTTTCTATCCTGTCTTGGTAAAGATCGCAAACTGCGGTCACTTCCGCATTGTCAAACGACGCGATAAGTCCCGCATGATAATTTCCTCTGCCGCCCAGCCCGACAACACCTATTTTAACTTTTTCCATAATAATCTCCGTTCCGCAGCCGTCAAAGGCTGTAACATAATGAGTTAAGTCGTTGATATCATTGATACCGATGATTAATTTAACATATTTTATACGATTTGTCAAGTACGAATTATTTTATTGACAAAGAGACTTTTATGTGATAAAATAAATACATATCCATTCCGATAGTTTTTTGAAGGAGACAGTTATGCTTATAGGTACAGATATCGGCACATCCGGTACAAAAACGGTTCTTTTCGATCTTAACGGTAATGCAGTCGCTTCCGACACACAGGAATATCCTCTTTACCAGCCTCAAAACGGTTGGGCGGAGCAGGATCCCGAAGATTGGTGGAAAGCCGTCGCATTGTCGATAAAAAACGTGATCTCAAAAAGCGGCGTTTCTCCGTCTCAAATCAATGGCGTTGGCTTGTCGGGTCAGATGCACGGGCTTGTAATGTTAGACAAAAACGATAAAGTCCTTCGTCGCTCGATCATTTGGTGCGATCAAAGAACGCAAAAAGAATGCGACGAGATAACCTCGATCGTCGGAAAAGAAAAACTTATCGGAACAACGGCAAACCCTGCGCTCACAGGTTTTACCGCGTCAAAGCTGCGCTGGGTAATGAATAACGAACCCGACCTTTTTGCCAAATGCGCAAAAATAATGTTGCCCAAAGATTATATTCGATATATGCTTACGGGCGAATTTGCAACAGAGGTCTCCGATGCTTCGGGTATGCAGTTTATGGATATAAAAAACCGTTGCTGGTCTAAAGAATTGCTCGATATTCTCGGTGTTGACATATCTCTTTTACCCCGTATGCATGAAAGTTATGAAGTGACAGGAAATGTGAATAAATATGCGTCGGATCTGACGGGTCTTTGCGTCGGCACGCCCGTTGTCGGCGGTGCGGGAGATCAGGCGGCTTGCGCCGTCGGAAACGGGATCGTAAAAAACGGTATCGTTTCTTCAACGATCGGCACTTCCGGCGTTGTCTTTGCTTATTCCGAAAAACCTGCGATCGACCCGCATGGCCGTGTTCATACGTTTTGTCATGCCGTCCCCGGCGCTTGGCATATGATGGGCGTTACGCAGGCGGCAGGGCTTTCTCTTAAATGGTTCAGGGATAATTTCTGCGCCGAAGAGATCGCAGAGGCGAAAAAACAGGATATCGACCCGTATGTTATTATGGACAAAATGGCGGAAAATGCGGGTATTACAGCGCACGACCTTATCTATTTGCCGTATCTTATGGGCGAAAGGACACCGCATCTTGATGCGGATTGCCGAGGCGTATTTTTCGGCCTTTCCGCAATACATACAAAATCGGATATGATAAGAGCGATACTTGAGGGCGTTTGTTATTCGCTGACGGATTGCTTGGATATTATTCGAGAGATGGGTGTAGACACATCTTCCGTAAGAGTTTCGGGCGGCGGCGGAAAATCCCCGATATGGCGTCAAATGCAGGCGGATATGTTTGACTGCAACGTTCAGGTCCTCTCGTCTTCAGAAGGCGGGGCGCTCGGTGTTGCTCTGCTTGCGGGTGTGGGTACAAACGTTTGGTCATCGGTCGGCGAAGCGTGCGAAGCTGTGTTGTCCGTTAAAAAAACATATGCTCCCATAACCGAAAATACCGCTGTTTACAACAAAAAACATATGCTCTACAAGCAACTTTACATTTCACTTAAGGATTGTTTCAAACAGATATGATAGGAAAACAATTTATCAACAAAGGTCGTTTCATCGTTTTTGAGGGCCTTGACGGGTCCGGAAAATCGACCCAAATAAATCTTCTCTGCGAACGCCTGAAACAGGACGGCAGAAAAGTGTATAAAACAGCGGAGCCTACGGGTCTTACCACCGGCGGCCTTATAAGAGACGCTCTCACGGGCAATTATATCCGAACTCCGGAAGAGCTTGCGGCACTGTTTTTGTCGGACAGGATCGCGCATAACGTTAATCCTCAAAACGGTATAATTAAGCTGTTAAACGACGGATTTGACGTTATTTGCGACAGATATTATTATTCCTCTTTCGCATATCAGGGTATGGACAGTGATCTTGATTGGGTCATGCGGATAAATCTCGGTTGCGCGGTTGTAACAAAGCCCGATATCTGCTTTTTTGTGGATGTTCCGTCGGATGTATGCAAAGGCAGAGTGGATAAAAGAGGCGAGTTTAAAGAAATATTCGAAAGAGAAGAAAACACGCTTGCCCGTATACGCGGCAAATATCTTGAAGTGTTTGAAAAATTGAAAGATGACAATATTCGTGTTATTTCTTCCGACGGTTCGCCCGAATCGATCTGCGAAAAGATTTACTCGTACTTGCCGCAGATATAGAGGCGGATCGATATTGAGGTACGTTGATTTATGGAAACAATGGTCGATATTTACACACGTCTTTCGGGAGCTGCCCGCGCCGAATGCTGGCGGTGCTTTCGTCAGCTTTCAATGGCTGTGATATACGAAAAAAGGAATACGCTTTTTGACCATGCCGCGGAATTGAAAAGCTTTGCTTCCGATTTTAATTCCGCAAGCGGTACTGCGCACTTTGATACAAATGCGTCGGATACGGACTTTCTCTCTCAGTTAATAGACGAACTCGAAGAAATAAAGAACAGGGCACCTGTTTGTGACTGAAAAAGCATCGTTTTTTTCTTTTTTTTGAGAAAACATACGATGTTTTTTTTGTTTGGATTATTGACAAACGCCCACTCATCGTGTATAATTATGAAAATGAGGGCGTGTTTGTATTTTGAACAAAAACGACGATTAAAACGGTCGAATACGTATTTTTACAACGATCCGCTCGATCTCGTTTTATCGATATGATCGGAATAAATTAAAAATGAAAGAGCTTTTGACATGAAAGAACTTTTGACCCCGAATCGGATACTTGAAGTACACAGATCGCTTCTCGAAATGTATCCTCAACGTCGTTGCGTACTTGAATATTCGTCCCCGTTTGAGCTTTTGATCGCTTCGCGTCTTTCGGCTCAATGTACGGATATTCGTGTTAACATCGTAACGAAAAAACTTTTCGGGCTTTACAAAACACCCGAAGATTTCGCTTCGCTTTCCGTCGAAGAGCTCGAACCTCTTATTCGTTCGTGCGGCCTCGGAAGAACAAAGGCGCGCGACATGATCGCCGCATCGAAAATGATCATCGATCTCGGCGGCATACCCGATACGATGGATGGGCTTTTATCTCTTCCCGGCATAGGCAGAAAGATCGCAAATCTTCTTCTCGGCGAGATATACGGAGCTCCCGGTGTTATTATCGTCGATACGCATTGCATACGGTTGGCGAACAGGATCGGATTTGTTGAAACAAAAGATCCGAAAAAAATCGAAACGGAGCTGCGTAAAGTTATTCCCGCTAAAGAAAGTCTGGATTTTTGCCATGCAATAGTCTTTCACGGCAGACAGGTCTGCTCGGCGAGAAACCCGGATTGCGTTAATTGCGGATTAAACAAAATATGTAAAAAATATATTTAAAAAAATATGATCGAAAGAGGACAGCGTATGTTTTACAATTATGATAAGATGAACGACATAATTCGCCGTGCAACGGAAAGATTGCAGCGAAAAATATACAGTGAAGTCTCTAAACTTTCGGGCGTGGGCTATGTTACAAAAGAACCTGTCCCGTTTTCCGAAAAAACGAGCGGTACAAAAATAAATGTTGCCGAGGGCGTCAAATGGGGCGAGCTTTGGGATTGCGCTTGGTTTTATCTTGAAGGCGATATTCCTGCCGATGCGCAAGACAAACAACTCGTTTTGTTGCTTGACGTTTCGGGCGAGGGTTGTGTGTTTGACGCAAACGGTTGCCCCGTGAGAGGTATTACAAACGTCGATTCCGGCTTCGACGCTTCTCTCGGCAAGCCCGGAAAAACGGTTGTAGAGCTTGACAAGGTAACTGTCAAAAACGGAAAAGTCTCTTTCTGGCTCGATTGTGCGATGAACGACCTTTTCGGCAATTATTGTTCCGACGGCAAGATCAAAATGCTGCGTATAGCGTCCGTTGATAACGGTGTTAAAAAACTTCTTTACGATTTCTCCGTTTTATGTTCTCTCGAAAGAGAGCTTGACGACTCCGATCCGAGAAGACGTTCGATAGTTTACACTCTTTATGAAGCTGCGTCCGCACTCGGTAACGGAATAAATACATCTTCCGTAGCCGAGGCCGCAAAGATACTCGCACCGGAACTGGAAAAAAGAGGCGGCGATCCGTCGCTTTCCGTAACAGCGATCGGTCATGCGCATATCGACCTTGCATGGCTTTGGCCGATACGCGAAACAAAACGTAAAGCCGCGAGAACTTTCTCGACCGCAATCGCCAATATGGATATTTATCCCGATTATATTTTCGGCGCATCGCAGCCGCAGCTCTATCTTTGGGTAAAACAGCTTTATCCCGAACTTTATGAAAAAGTCAAACAAAAAATAGCGGAGGGTCGATGGGAAGCTCAAGGCGCTATGTGGGTCGAAGCCGATACGAACGTTTCTTCGGGCGAAGCCCTTGTAAGACAACTCCTTTACGGCAAACGCTTCTATCGTGACGAATTCGGAAAAGATATAAAAACACTTTGGCTGCCCGACGTTTTCGGTTACAGCGCAGCGCTCCCACAGTTGCTCAAAAAAGCAGGCGTCGATTATTTTATGACAATAAAACTTTCTTGGAGCGAACACAACAAATTCCCTCATCATACCTTTACATGGTGCGGTATCGACGGCTCTTCCGTCCTTGCGCATATGCCGCCTGAGGGTACGTATAACAGTGCAGCATCGGCGCACAGTATCAAATCCGCAGAGCGTAATTACAGCGAAAGAGGTATATGCCCCGAAGCTCTGCTACTTTTCGGTATCGGCGACGGCGGCGGAGGCCCCGGAGAAGAACATCTAGAAAGACTTTCCAGAGAGAAAAATCTCGCAGGTCTTCCTCCCGTTAAACAGGATATGTCCGAAGCGTTCTTTGAACGTATAGAAAAAAATCAAGACAGATATCCCGTTTGGTCCGGCGAGCTTTATCTTGAAAAACATCAGGGCACATATACAACACAGGCGCGCAATAAATACTACAACAGAAAGTGTGAGTTCGCACTCGCCGAACTCGAATTCGCTTCACTTCTGTCCGACGATTATCCCAAAGAGGAACTTGACGAAATGTGGCAGGAGATACTTCTTTATCAGTTCCACGATATTCTTCCCGGTTCTTCTATTGCAAGAGTATACGACGAAAGCGTTGAACGTTATCGCGGTATTCTCACAAAAGCTCAAAGCATGACAAAGGCTGCATATGCAAAGGCTGCAAAGGCTCTGGGCTTTACAGGTATCGTTTACGCTAACCCGACAAGCTTCGAACGTACCGAAAATGTGCTCGAAAACGGAGAATGGAAAAAAGTTACCGTTTCGCCTTTCGCGTTTTCAAGCTCATATGATGCCGAATTTAACGTAAAAGCGGATGAAAACAGGCTTGAAAACGACAATTTGAAAGTCGAGTTCGATACCGACGGTCATGTCGTGTCCGTATACGATAAACGTAATAACAGAGAGCTTTTGTCCGCACCCGGTAATGTTCTTCGCCTTTACAACGACGAGAGCGATGCTTGGGATATGAAGTTTAAGTACAAAGACGATCTTTGTATGGAACTTTCGGCTTGTGAAAACAAGTTTTACGTTAACGGAGCGGAGGCGTGCGCCGAATTTACTTATAAATTCAACGATTCTACCGTTGTTTGCAACGTTGTTCTTTCCGACGGTGCCGAACGCCTCGATTTCAGAACATACGTTGATTGGCACGAAAATTACAAAATGCTCCGAGTATTTTTCCCGTTCGATATTATGACAAACGAGGCTGTTTGCAACATACAGTTCGGCGAAATAAAACGTTCGACCACGAAAAATACGTCTTGGGACAATGCACGATTTGAGGTCTGCGCTCAAAAATACGTTGATTTCAGAGAAACGGGCTACGGAGCTGCGCTGCTTAACGATTGTAAGTACGGTGTTCGTGTCGAGGGCGCAAATGCGGAGCTCAATCTTCTTCGTTCAACTTCCTATCCCGGCAAGGACGCGGATAAGGGCGAGCATTTCTTCACTTATTCCGTTATGCCTCATACCGATGAAATGTCGGTCGTCAGAGAGGCTTACAGACTTAATGTTCCGCTCACGGATACCGAGATCATAAACGACAGCGAGATATCGACGCTCAGGCTCGTCACGGATATGGCGTTTGCGTCCGTATCGGGCGGTGCCGTTATTGAAACGGTCAAAAAAGCGGAAGATTCGGAAAATATCGTGTTCAGAGCATACGAACCTGTCGGTGCGCGTACAAAGCTTACCGTTACGACTGCTTTTAACATTTCTGATGTGTGCGAGTGCGATCTGCTTGAAAACGAACAGGCGCATATCGATGTTGACAACAAAACGTTCGAACTTTCGTTTAAACCGTTTGAAATAAAAACCGTTAAGATCAAGAGGTAATTATGACATACAGTGAACTTAAGCTTGTTATCCCGTCTGCCGACGGCGAAACGGCTTGCGCCATAGCCGCAATGTTGGATATCGGCGGAATATATCTCGAAGATTATTCCGATATGCTCGATTGCGAGATAGTAAAAAATGTCGGCATTATCGATGAAGAACTCCTGAAAAAGGACACCTCGACAGCCGTTCTTCATATATACTTGCCCGACCATATAAATCCCGCCGAAGCTGCGGAATATCTGCGTGAGCGTTTTACACTGAGCGGTATCGATTACAAATGCGAGATCGGTTCCGTTGACGAGAGCGATTATGCCGAGGCTTGGAAGCAATATTATAAGCCGCTTCATATCGGCGAAAAAATAGTGGTCGTTCCCGAATGGGAAGAATATACGAAAAAAGACGGCGAACTTATCCTGATTCTTGATCCCGGTATGGCTTTCGGCACAGGCTCTCACGAAACGACGTCTCTTTGCGTAGAGGCTCTGCAAAAAGTCGTAAATCCCGCAGATAACGTTCTCGATATCGGTTGCGGCAGCGGAATTTTGTCGATAGCTTCTCTTATTCTCGGTGCGCAATCCGTCGATGCGTTCGATATTGACCCGAATGCCGTTAAAGTAACAAAAGAAAATGCGGGTCTTAACGTTTTTTCGGGTACGCTCAATGCTCGTACCGCCAATATTCTTGACGATAAAACACCGATAGAGAATAAAAAGTACAACGTTATTGTTGCGAATATCGTTGCCGACATAATAATACGTCTTTGTGATTTTATCGGCGAGCATCTTGACGATAACGGCGTGTTTATCGCTTCCGGCATTATTACGGAGCGCAGAGCCGATGTTATTGCGGCGTTTGAAAAAAACGGATTTACCGTTGTTGACGAACACGAAAAACGCGGTTGGCTTTGCTTTTGCCTTAAAAGGTGATATATGCGCGAGCTTGTGATCCCCAAAAGCGATGCCGGTCAAAAACTCGATCGGTATATGCTCAAGCGTTTTAAAACGATGCCCGAAGCCTTGATGAGAAAATATTTCCGCAAAAAATGCGTTAAGCTCAACGGCAAACACGCAACGGGAAAAGAATTGCTTAAAGACGGAGATTTGTTGACGTTTTACATTAACGAAGAATTTTTCGATCCTTCCGAAAACTCTCGGATCGATTATTCGGGAATAAAAGTTTCGTTTGATGTTGTTTACGAGGACGAAAATATCCTCGTAGTCGATAAACCCGCAGGACTGATATGCCAAAGCGACAGCAAGGAGAACAGAAACACCCTTGTAAATCACATAATTGCGTATTTGATCCGCAAAGGCGAATATTCTCCCGATTGCGGAACGTTCGTTCCAGCACTTTGTCATCGTTTGGATAAGAACACGTCGGGACTTGTCATTTCGGCAAAAAATGCGGAAGCATTGCGCATAATGAACGATAAAATAAAGAATCGCGAGTTGCATAAATATTACGAATGTACCGTTTTCGGCGTTCCCGATCCGACGGAACGCGAAGCTGTCGCATACCTGAAAAAAACAGGAGACGGCGAAGACGAGGATAATTTCGTAAAAATAACCGAAGATAAAGCTTACGCCGAAAAAAACGGTTACAAGTATATAAAAACGGGTTACCGTATGACGGAAACGGACGGCGTCGTATCGAAACTGATCGTTGAGCTGTTTACGGGACGAACACATCAGATCAGAGCGCATCTTGCATATCTCGGATATCCTTTGTTGGGAGACACAAAATACGGAAGTCTTAATAAAAACAAAGAATATTTCAAAGATAAAGTCGTAAAAATGCGGCATCAGGACCTGAGAGCAAAAAAAATAATTTTTGATTTTACTACCGAAAGCGGCATACTCGGTTATTTGAACGGTATGGAGCTTGTCGGCAAATAGATCATAAAATATATATTTACCAAATTTTCAGAAAAGTGAGAGGAAATTATGAAACATAAACTTTGTGTTATAGGATACGGCGGCATGGGCGGTTGGCATACCGAACACGCACTGAAAAGCGATGTCGTGGAGCTTGTGGGCGTTCACGATATAAAAGAGGAAAGAAATAAACTTGCGGAGAGCAGGGGAATAAAGGCTTTTTATTCGCTCAACGAAGTTCTCGAAAACAAAGATATCGATATAGTAACAATAGCGATACCTAACGATGTTCACGAAGAAGTCGCAATAGCGTGTATGAATGCGGGCAAAAATGTTATAAGCGAAAAACCCGTAACTTTATCTTGCGAATCTCTCGAACGTATGATTGCCGCCGCGAATAAAAACAATGTCGTTTTTTCCGTACATCAAAACAGAAGATGGGACGTGGATTATCTCGCTGTTCAGAAACTCTTTGATACGAATGCGATCGGAGAAGTGTTCAGTGTCGAATCCCGTATTCACGGTTCAAGAGGTATACCGAGCGACTGGAGAAGCATCAAAAAATACGGCGGCGGTATGCTCTACGACTGGGGCGTTCATTTGATCGACCAGTTGCTCATGCTTTACAGAGACACGAGAATCTCCTCTGTTTTTTGCGAATTTGAACATCTTACCAATCCGGAAGTCGATGACGGATACAGACTTTCCATTAATTTCGAAAACGGTGCGAGAGCTTATTCGGAAACCTGTACGTATAATTTTATCGCGATGCCGCGTTTTTATGTTCGAGGAAGAAAAGGCAGCGCAATGATCCGCGATTGGCGCGAACCGTGTAAAGTCACCGAATGTTTTGCTTGGCATGAAAACGATGTTTTACCCGTAAAGACGGCTGCCGGTCTTACAAAAACCATGGCTCCCAGAGATGAGATAACAACGAGAACGTACGAAATGGAACGTCCGGAATCCGATGTTCACGATTATTACCGCAATTTCTGCGCAACTATCGACGGTGTTCAAACACAGATCGTTACACACGATCAGATGCGTCGAGTTTTGAAAGTTATCGAAGCTGCTTTCGAATCCGTAGAAACAAAACAGCCCGTTATATTCGACGATATTATTTAAGTACGATTATTATCGGCGGCGGCGTTATTGCCACTCCGACAGATATATATAATTTATATATAAAGGAGAAAAAATATGAAACAGGATATGATCCTTATTCTTGACCTCGGCAGTGAGGAAAATGCGTCTCTTGCGCGCGAAATACGCGCTCTCGGTGTTTATACCGAGATACATCCTCACGATATTTCTTTGGACGAGCTTAATAAACTCCCCTCTGTAAAAGGCGTTATTCTTAACGGCGGTAAAAACAGAGTTGTTGACGGCATTGCTATAGACGTCAGTGACGAAATATACAATTGCGGCATTCCCATGATCGCCGTTGATCATAACACTCACGGAAAATGCACGGAGATCGCTTCTTTCGGTAAATGCGAAAAATGCAGAGAAAAGTCTCTTTCCAAATTTGTTTTCGATAAATGCGGCTGCGGTAAAAACTGGAATATGGAAAACTTCATCGCAGACCAAATAGAGCTTATCAAAAACCAGGTCGGCGACAGAAAAGTTCTTCTTGCTCTTTCGGGCGGCGTTGACAGCTCTGTCGTTGCAGCTCTCCTTATTAAAGCTATAGGCAAAAATCTCACTTGTGTCCATGTAAACCACGGACTTTTGAGAAAAGGCGAACCCGAACAGGTCATCAGGGTTTTCAGAGATGAAATGGACGCAAATCTCGTTTATGTCGATGCGGTCGATCGTTTCCTCGATAAACTTCAAAATGTCAGTGAACCCGAACAGAAACGTAAGATTATAGGCGCAGAATTTATTCGTGTTTTCGAAGAAGAGGCACGTAAGGTCGAGAACGTAGATTTCCTCGCTCAAGGCACTATCTATCCGGATATCCTCGAAAGCGGAACAAAGACCGCAAAGATCGTTAAATCCCACCACAACGTCGGCGGCCTGCCCGATGATCTTCAGTTTGAACTTGTTGAACCCCTCAAAATGCTCTTTAAGGACGAGGTACGAGCTTGCGGCGAAGCTCTCGGCTTGCCGAAAAATATGGTCTACCGTCAACCGTTCCCCGGTCCGGGCCTCGGTGTTCGCTGCCTCGGTGCCATAACACGCGACAGACTTGAGGCTGTAAGAGAATCCGATGCCATACTTCGCGAGGAATTCGCTTCTGCGGGATTGCAAGGCAAGGTTTGGCAGTATTTCACGCTTATTCCCGATATCAAATCCGTCGGTGTTCGCGATAATGCACGTTCTATGGAATGGCCCGTCGTTATTCGCGCCGTCAATACCGTCGACGCTATGACAGCGGAAATCGAGCCTATTCCGTACGACCTTCTCAATAAAATAACACGTCGTATCATTACCGAAGTCAAAGGCGTCAACCGCGTCCTTTACGACATAACTCCGAAACCTACCGGCACGATAGAGTGGGAATAATACCGCAAACTCCGTAAGCAAGGAGGATACTATGTATTTTCTGGAAGATATGAATTTTCAATATTTCTTTTTTGATACCTATATCGGTTATTTTTTGCAGGCGTTACCGATTGCCTTGATAGTAGGTGCAATCTATGGAATAATTCGGTTTAGAAAAGATAAAAAAACGCCTGTCAGCAGGAAAGTGTTTTCTTGTGCCTTTGTCTGCTATCTTACAGGGCTTGTTTGTCTGGTAATCGGATTGGATTTGATGGGGATATGCTATTATAAACTGTTCTACCGCATGGATCCCGGACGAGAGATTCAGTGGTTTGGCGGTGTAATTGATCTTGTACCCGATTTTCTGCATCATATCAGCGGAGAAGTAATCGGAAATTTCCTAATGTTCTTACCGTTTGGTATTCTTTATCCCCTGTCACAGAAAAATCCTACATGGAAAAAGTCTGTTGTTGCAGGGATTTTGACGGTAATTGCTATTGAAGTGTTACAACCTGTTTTCGGGAGAGCGTTTGATATAAACGATATTATCTTGAACACATTGGGTATTATCATTTCAATATCAATCTTTATGGGTATTAAAAAGATTATAGAAACTAACAAGACAAAATCATTGCAATAATTCAAATAGCAAACCCAGCCGAGCCAGTCAACGGTCAAGATGAACGG
>CAYUWC010000021.1:0-26427 GCA_964448355.1 uncultured Oscillospiraceae bacterium
TTCTAATCTAAGAAAGGAGTCTCAATTAAACATGGAAAATAACAATGTAAACGAAAATGTTACCCCGGCAACCGCAACAGCTCCCGCTCGCGAACAGCGCGAACCGAGAGAGAGAGATTCTTTCAAGAGAAAACCCAGAAAGAAAGTTTGCCAGTTCTGTGCAGATAAAGTAGACTGCATAGATTACAAGGATGTTGCCAAACTTCGCCGTTTTGTCAGCGAAAGAGGAAAGATCCTTCCCAGAAGAATCACCGCTACTTGCGCTATGCATCAGCGTGAACTGACCGAAGCTATCAAACGCGCACGTCAGATAGCAATTCTTCCTTACACTAACGACTGATCTTAATGCTCAGGGAGTGAGGAGCGAGGCTTAGACCTCCCTCCCCACTCTTTTTATCTATCCGAAAACGGGAGGACAGCAAAATGCGAATAGGATTCGGGGTTGACAGTCACAGGCTTACGGAGGGCAGAAAGCTCATTCTCGGCGGTGTTGACATACCATACGAAAAGGGGCTTTTGGGGCATTCCGACGCGGATGTTTTAACACATTCCGTAATCGACGCCGTTTTGGGTGCGTGCGCGCTCGGAGATATAGGAACGCATTTTCCCGACACGGACGCAAAATACAAAGATATAAGCAGCATTGTTTTGTTAAAAAAGACAGCGGACATCATAAAAAAACACGGATTTAACATCGAAAACATCGACGCGACGGTAATAATCGAAAAGCCGAAGCTTGCGCCGTATTCGTCGGATATGCGAAAAAACATAGCCGACGCCCTCGGAATAAGCGTCGAAAGAGTGAGTGTTAAAGCAAAAACGAACGAAAAAATGGGCGAAATAGGCTCGGGAAATGCGGCACAGGCTATGTGTGTTGCGCTTATAACAACGAACGGAGAAGAATGATGAAAAGCGTAAATCTGCTGATAAAGCCTGCGTCTTCGCTTTGCAATATGCGATGCAAATACTGTTTTTATCACGATGTTGCGGAAAATCGCGAGATCGAAAGTTACGGGATAATGACACGGGAAACGGCGCATATTCTTATCGACCGTGCATTCGAATATGCCGACAACATATTTTTTGCGTTCCAGGGCGGAGAGCCGACGCTTTGCGGTCACGGATTTTTCGAGGATTTTACGGCGTATGTTAAAGAAAAAAGAAAAGAGAAAAGAGTTTCCGTAAGATACGGGCTTCAAACGAACGGGCTGCTTATCGACGACGGATTTGCGAAAATATTCAAAGAAAACGATTTTCTCGTCGGCATCTCTATGGACGGAGCAAAGGACTGTCATGATCAAAACAGGATAGACGCAAAGCGAGAGGGAACATTTACACGTGTAAAAAAAGCCGCCGATATGTTAACAAAATACGGTGTTGATTTTAACATTCTCTCGGTCGTTACGGAAACGAATGCGCGCCGTGCGGAAGCAAATTATAATTTTTTCAAAAAGAACGGCTTGCGATACATACAGTACATTCCGCAGATCGCCCCGTTTGACGGGCAGTACGAATACGATGCGCTTTCGGCGAAGAGCTTCGGCAAGTTTTTATGTACGACTTTTGATCTTTGGTATCGAGACTTTTCGTCGGGAAATTATATAAGCATACGAGATATAGACAATTATTGCGGGATCATTATGGGCAAACGTCCCGAAATATGTTCGCTTCAGGGCAGATGCAGCTGCAATATAACAGTCGAAGCCAACGGAAACGTATATCCTTGCGATTTTTACGTTCTTGACGAATATTTGTTGGGAAATCTCAAAGACACGGCTCTCGAAACGATGATAACGGGCGATGTGTCGAAAAGATTCATTGAAGAATCCTGTGTTGAACAACCCGAATGCAAGGACTGCAAGTGGAGATTTTTATGCCGCACCGGCTGCAGGAGAAACAAAGAACCGTTGTTAAAAACAGGCGGACAACAATTTTTCTGCGAAGCATACAAGATGTTTTTCGACCATTGTTACGACCGTATGCTCAACGTTCCGAGGCTGCTCGACACAATATACAGATAAAATCCGGGCAAGATGTACACTCTCACGCTGAATAACGAGGCAAGTCCCTTGTTGGATCAACAACGTTTTTAACAGATTTTTCGGGCATGGTTTTGTGTTAAAAAATCGGTCCGATCCCTACTCAGAAAGGAAGCTTTCGTCAGGGCGAAAGCTATGGTCATAATATGCCGTTATCCGTAAAAACGATCAAAACACAAATGACACGGCTCGCTCCGTTTTTGCAAAGCTGCTCTCTCGAAACGATGAGAAAAGGACAGGACATGATCGGAGAGCTGATCGAAGTAAAGAACCGTGTGGGAATAATAATAAAAAAACATTCGTTCGGGGATTTTAACGGTGCATGGATAATCCCGAAAGACGAGCGTCGCGACGGAGTGATATTATATCTTCACGGCGGCGGTTACACGTGTGGAAATCTCGAATACGCTTTGGGCTTCGGGTCGATCCTTGCAATAGAGACGGGAACACGGGTGTTTTGTTGCGCATACAGGCTTGCGCCGGAGCACAAATTCCCGACAGCCGTAAACGATTCTCTCGAAGCATATAAATATCTGCTCAAAAAAGGGTATTCGCACGATCATATAACGCTTTGCGGCGAGAGCGCAGGCGGCGGGCTGTGCTACTCTGTATGTTTAAGATTAAAAGAAGAAAACGCTCCCCTCCCCTGCGGCATAATCGCAATATCGCCGTGGACGGACCTTACGGCGTCGGGAAGCTCGTATGTTAAAAACAAAGACGACGATCCGTCCATGTCCGAAAAACAGCTTGACTTTTTCGCAAGCTGCTATACGGAAGACAGAAAAGATCCGCTTGTTTCGGCATTGTTTGCGGATCTTCGCGGAATACCGCCGTCGGTCATATTCGTAGCGCAAAACGAGATCATGTTCAGCGACTCGTCACTGCTGCACGAAAAGCTGAAAGAGAGCGGCTGCGACAGCGAGTTTTATTCAAAGCCGGAACGTTGGCACGCATATGTTGTTTACGGCCTTGAAGAGGACAAGGACGACTTTGTTAAAATAAACGACTTTTTAAACAGGACCATGTCCGCAGAAAAAAAGCTGAAATGGTTCAAGCTTGACAATGCGGCAAAAATATATCCTGCCGCAAGACGTGAAAACTGGAGCAACGTGTTCCGTCTTTCTTTAACGTTAAAAGACGAGGTCGACAAAGATATTCTTCAGTCCGCGCTTGACGTTACGGTAAGAAGATTTCCGTCGATTTCCGTGCGTTTGCGCAAAGGTGTTTTTTGGTATTATTTGCAGCCGATGACGTATGTACCCAAGATCCGCGAAGAACAAAGTTATCCTTTAACAAGGATGTCGCGCCGCGAAACGCGGAAATGCGCGTTCAGAGTAATTGCGTACAAAAACAGGATCGCGGTCGAAATGTTTCATTCGTTAACGGACGGTACGGGTGCGTTGATCTTTTTGAAGAGTTTGACGGCGGAATATTTGCAGCAAAAATACGACATATACATTCCTGCCGAAAACGGAGTTTTGGGACGTTTGGAAGAACCGGCACCGGAAGAGCTTGAAGACAGTTTTCAGAAGTACGCAGGCAAGTTATCCGCAAGCAGGAAAGAAAACGATTCGTGGCAAATTCCCGGAACGCCCGAACCGGGAGGTTTTTTGAACGAAACGTGTTTTAAGCTTCCCGTAAAGCAAGTCCTCGAAGCGGCGCACGAATACAATTCAAGCTTGACTGTTTTCGTATGCGCACTGATGATGAAAGCGATCCAGGACAGTCAAAAAGAGAAGATACCGCATCAAAACAGGCGCCGCCCGATCAAGATCCTGATACCGGTCAATCTCAGAAATCTTTACGACAGCAAAACTTTGCGTAATTTCGCACTTTTTACAACACCGGAGATCCTGCCGGAGCTCGGAGAGTACACACTGGAGGAGATCTGCGAAGCCGTTAAACACAAAATGGGGCTTGAGATAACAAAAAAACAGATGAGCATGAAAATAGCCGCAAACGTAAAAAGCGAGCGCCTTATGGCTGTTCGTATAACGCCGTTGTTCATCAAAAATCTCGTGATGAAAGCCGTGTACGATTCCGTCGGGGAAAAGAAATCTTGTCTGAGCCTGTCAAACCTCGGTCAATTAAAACTGCCGGACATTATGAACGAATACGTCGAACGTGCGGATTTCATTCTCGGTGCGCAGTCCATGACGCCGTACAACTGCGGAATGATCTCGTTTAAAGACACGTTGTATATAAACTTTATCAGAAACATCAAAGAACCCGACCTCGAATCACATTTTTATAATGTACTCACACAGCTCGGTATCACAGCCGAAGTCGAAAGCAATCAAAGCTCTAAATAAAAAGAACGGCTGACCGGCTTATTTCGGGCATAACAGCCCAAGCAAATCCCGTCGGACCGTTTTGCAATTCTACCATACCTTGGAAATGAGAATCTGCCGTGTACATCCGGCCGATGTACTTTTAACGGCAAATATTTTATAACAGGAGAATATACGTTATGTACTGTATAAAATGCGGTGTTAAACTCGCAGACAGCGAAAAAAGCTGCCCGTTATGCGGAACGGTCGTCTATCACCCGGACATCGTTCGCAACGAAAACGAATACACATACCCCAAAAACAAATATCCCGCACAGGAAAAGCATCCGCTCGGTCTGCCCATTTTTTTGACGGCGTGTTTTCTTATCCCGATAATAATAACATTGTCCTGCGATCTGAGATTTAATCTCGCAGTGACATGGTCGGGATACGTAATCGGCGCGATCGTTATGACGTACGTTATGTTCGTTTTGCCGATTTGGTTCAGAGAACCGAACCCGGTCATCTTCGTCCCGTGCGCTTTCGCGGCGATCGGCGCATATCTTTGGTATATAAATTTTTCCGTTAACGGCAACTGGTTTTTATCGTTCGCATTTCCCCTCACGCTGTTCTTCGGTTTGTTAACGACTGCGATAATAACGCTGCTTAGGTATGTTAAAAAAGGAAAACTCTATATTTTCGGCGGCGCTTTTGCGGCAATCGGCTTTTTCTTCCCCGTTATGGAATTTCTTATTCATTTAACATTCGGCGGAGAGGGCTTCCTGGGTTGGTCGTTCTATCCGCTGACATCGTTCGTGCTGATAGGCGGACTTTTGATCTTCCTTGCAATATGCAGACCCGCACGAGAAGTTATGGAACGCAAATTTTTTATATAACACCGCTCCTTTCAACGCTTTTATCAAAACGATATTTTCCCGCAGCGATATTTTATACAAAAGCCTTTCCTGTCGGACAAGATTTTACCCACAATATAACTCAAGAGACGTTCAATACGGAATTAAAAGCCGTAAATCAGTCGGATACACGAATTTTACTCCACTCCCGCGATGTTGTTACGTACAAGAATTACAGTTTCACAAGCAATCTTTATAAAACAGAACAATGAAATCGTCAAGAGAACATTGTTTTATCAATGTTTCACAGCCGGATTGTAAACCCTAAAATCGAGCTATGATTCTCTTTATGAATTTTTCGCAGTTTTCCAGATAAAATCAAGCAGAACAAAACAAATCGTTCTTGCACACGATCGTTTGTATCGTACCGATTAAAAAGTCCAATTAAAAGCACAAACTCCCGACGGGCATAACTAAAAATATTATGCCTGTCGGGATTATTTTTTATTGTTCTATATCAGAATAATTATTCCAAAAAGCAATTTAATTTTCGGGAACAACGTTGTACCAAGTTTCACCGTCTAATGTAACTTGTTCTACCTTGTATCCGTCGGCGACTTTCACGTTAGTCTTGGAGTCACCGGGATTGAAGCCTTTAAAGGAACCGCCGTAAACATTAATGATATTTGTATACTGCGAGTAATTCGGACCGTCGTCAACGCCGTTCAGCAGATGGGTTCCCACGTATTGGTAGTTACTGTCATTTGTGGGACAAGTAGATGTATAGGTTCCGCCGTAAATATTTACAGTGCCGCCATACTGTGCGACAACGAGAACAATATTGCTGGTGGTGTAGTTGCCGCCGTAAATATTCAGAGTTGCGTTATTCGTAGCATAAAGAGCGCAACCATCGGAATTTGTCAGGGTGATACCGCCGGTCTCATTTGCAGAAGAATCATAAACATTTACTGTTGCGCCATCGGTAGCGAGAATACCTTCCCATGCATTGCCGTCATATTCTATAACGGATCCGTTCAGATCGATGTCGACCGATTCGGTAACCTTAAGCAAAGCAGTGCCGAAGTTTTTCTTTACATGGTTGTTTGTTCCGATGGACTCAATTTCATCGGAAGCAAAGGTCACATCATCCGTCAAGACAACGCTGTCGCCGTCGGTGATTGCGGATTTCAAATCATCTGCCGAGCTGACCTTAACACCGTAATAGTCGGCATCTTCGTCGTAGGTTTTACCATAGCTGTCGTATTCATAAGTATACTGAGTTGCATATACGTTTATACCCAGATCGATGGAGGGAATATTTGTGCCGTCGTGATTTGCTTCGTTTCCTACTGTATCGGGCATCCAAAGAACAAGTGTCGCATAGAACACATCATCATTAGAGACAAGAACGTGCTCGCTGCTGAGGCTTAATTCTGTATCTTCGCCATTGCTTGTGGTATCAATACCAAGATTTGCAGCATTGTAAAGCGTGTCGGAGAACGGATCGGGTGCTCCTTTAGGATTCAAAGCGTCGTCTCTGGTTGCAAACAAATAATTCTGGTCGGGAGAATTTACAACATACGCTTGAATGTAGTTTGAAAGCTGAATGTCTTCTCCGCTCTTGTTTTTACCGAGAACTTCGTTAACAATGTTGATTCTAAGCTGATATTTGAGAGCAAGAGAGCCTTCATTGACAAGCTTAAAGTACACGATCTGCGTGTATCCCGGCTCCCAAAGAGCATCTTCGTCGAAAACAGACTCATCAGCGCTTATCTTTTTCCAAGCGTCATCGGGGACTTTGCCGTCTACGAGATCTGCAGGTGTGGCATAATAGACCTCAATATCGAGATTACCTGCTTGGATCCTGTTAACGCTTGTGGAAGCGGTGTCGGTAAACCAAGCGAATGTGTTACCGATGAACATCGAAACGCAGAGAATCAAAACAAGTGCGCTTGAAACGAGTGCTCTTTTGGTTGTTTTTGTGTTTTTCATCGTATTGTTTTCCTCCTTCGTTATAAAATTTTATTTTCGACAAACAAAGATCTTAATGCGCGTTTGTCGAAAATAGGTATGTTAAAAAACAATACTCAAGTTAAATAAGTTGATTTAAGCATGCGCTTATAAGTATGCGCTTTTGAGAGCATACATGATGTACTGAGAATATTTTACAAGGCGAAAGCTGCACAAATTATGATTAACTATGGTGTGAAGTTTGAATTTAAATCGTATGTTTTACACAGAGAGTTTAAGCTTTTCAACCGTATGTTCCTTACAAACTCCGCAAACGTGGAGTTTATAACTTCACGAAGTAATGAAAAAAAGCCTGTAAAACAGAGCGTTACAGAAATTTTGACGGCGAATGGGACGACAAAACTTACACGAAAAACAAAAATTGAAGCATTTAAATTTTTCCGCTGTATAACAAGCATTATCGTCAATTACGCCGTCAGAAAATCTGACGGCGTAATTGACGGCGTAAGAACGGTTGAAAAGCATTTTCTCGGAGATTTAAAGTCATTTTTCGGTTCTTCAACATGATTCAAACATGAAGAATTTGACAAAAATCGGAATTTTCGACGGAAACGCTTGCATCAAACAGATGATTGTGCTATAATAAACACGTAAAATAGTGAAATCGTAAAGGATATATTGCGTTTCGTGAGAATATTCTATTTCGCAGAGTTATAAACTCTGTGGCTGAGCAAGTTGCATACGGCAGCGAAATTTAAGCTCCGCAACACGGAGGTTGTGTTCGAATAACGGAGCATAAACTGTTCAGAGACGATCATATACAAAAAAAGGTATACAACAGCAAAAATTCCCCCCGTGAAAAGTAGTCACAAAAATCGCATTTCGTTCCGATACCAAACCGGAGACTTCTTAATTTATAAGATCTCTCCGGTTTTTTTATTTTATATTCGGACAATGCGTCAGCTTGTTAAAATGGCTTTTTGCTATGAGGATTTACTCTATTTCATATGCCGCAGACGATATTTTAGTCCGGTGCGTAAATTGAAATTTATTATCGCATTGTCGAACGATGACCGAATCGTTTTTTCCGTTATGCCTTATTAAATTTGCGAATATCTTAAAAAAACGTATTCTGTTTTATTACGACATTTAATTACGACTTATATACAACAGCCTTATCTGCAAAAGCGATAAAAAATCTCCCGAAAACATTTTTCGATTTTTCTCTTGACAAGGCAGGTTTATGATTGTATAATTGTATACAATTTACGTATAAAATCACCTTGTTAAAAAGAAAGAAGAAAGAGAAAATGCTTGAACTCAACAAAAAGTCGAATGTTCTCGAAGAAGAGACATACAAATATACCGTTCAGGATTTAAAAGATCCCGAACTTTACAGAGACATATATCCGTACAGTGAGATACCGAAGATTTCGTTCAATCACAGGCACGTGCCCATGCAGACGCCGGAAAAGATCTGGATAACCGACACGACGTTTCGTGACGGACAGCAATCGAGAGCGCCGTACAGTGTCAAACAAATAAGCGATATATTCGATATGCTGCACAGATTAAGCGGTCCGAACGGAATAATACGTCAAACGGAATTTTTTGTTTACAGTCAAAAGGACCGCAGTGCGTTAAACAAATGTCTGGAAAAGGGGTATCGTTTCCCGGAAATAACAACTTGGATAAGGGCGTCGAAAAACGACTTTAAGCTTGTAAAAGAAATCGGAATAAAAGAAACGGGAATATTGGTCTCGTGTTCGGACTATCACATTTACAACAAACTCAAACTCACACGGCGACAGGCGATGGACAAATATCTTGCGGTCGTTGCCGAGGCGTTTGAAGCGGGAGTTGTGCCGAGATGTCATTTTGAGGATATTACACGTGCGGATTTTTACGGTTTTGTCGTTCCGTTCGCAAACGCGCTCATGGAGATGTCAAGTCAAGCCGGAATACCCGTTAAAATAAGGGTGTGCGATACGATGGGGTACGGGGTCCCATATATAGGAACAGCGCTTCCGAGAAGCGTATCGGGCATAATGTACGGTTTGCGAACATATTCAAACGTTCCGGCGGAATGTCTCGAATGGCACGGGCACAATGATTTTTACAAAGCCGTTGCGAACGCATCGATGGCATGGCTTTACGGGGCATCGGCGGTCAACTGTTCGCTGTTCGGAATAGGCGAAAGAACAGGAAATATTCCGCTTGAGGCGATGGTAATGGAATATGCTTCGCTGCGCGGAACGACCGACGGAATGGAAACCGCCGTGATCACGGAGATCGCCGATTATTTCGAGAAAGAAATAGGTTATCGCATACCTCCGATGACGCCGTTTATCGGCAGAGATTTTAACGTTACACGCGCAGGTATCCACGCAGACGGACTGCTCAAAGACGAGGAAATATACAATATTTTCGATACGGGAAAGATATTGAACCGTCCTGCGGAAGTATCGATATCGAACGTATCGGGTCTTGCCGCGATCGCATTTTGGATAAACAGACGGTTCAGACTTTCAAAAGAAAATCAGGTAAACAAAACAGATCCGTATATCGCACAGATGAAAAATTGGATAGATGCTCAGTATGCCGCAGACCGTCAAACAATAATCAGCGACGAAGAAATGATGGCACTTGTAACGGAATATGCGCCGTTTTTGTTTGACAAAGTCGGAAAATGACGTCCGAACTGCCGTTCATACAAAAAAACAGCCGATGTCGAGCTGCCGTTTTAAAAAAACGGTTGATATCCGATAAATAAATTACGAGACCGAGATATTGATATAATCCTCGGACGCAGTCACGAAAAATTTCTGTTTTCGAATGTCTGCTGTAGAGGGGATTATATCCGATCCGGTCTCGTTTTTTATTCTGTTTCGTTTTTAATTATCGCATATCATTTGTTTGTAATCTCAAACGCATTAAAAGCGAGGATAGGAAGTCCGCTGCCTGCGTCCATCGGCGGTGCCGAGCGATGTTCCGATGTTTTGGCGAACGAAACGGTGGCGTTGCCCGAAAGCGGACGTTCGAGCTTAAGATAAATGTTATTTGCGCTTGCGGAGTACGACGAAATGCCGACGGTGCCCTCGTCGTCCTCAATAACAAAGCCGCATCTTGCAGCGGAAACGCCGAGAATCTGAATATAATGATGAACGTTTTCGAACGTCAGTGTTAAACAATTATCATCAAAAACCGCCGATGAAATATTCGGGGCGTAGCCGTAAAACGGTTTTTTGTAATAACATTCGAGCGCAACGCGCGCCAAGCGTTCGCCGATAACGATATTTGACGCAGCGGAATTATGTATGGCATCGTTGAGCGGCAAATCGAGAGACGGAACGATGAACACGTTGTGCAGCTCCTCGGCTGCTTTGCGTTGACATTCGCGAATAACGGCCCACAGAACATTTGAGCTGTCGAGGACTTTGTTGAGCTGAACGGTGTAAAACGGCAGGTCGGGAAAGCCGAAATCCTCGCGAATATCGCTTACCATCTGTTTAAAACGTTCATAATAAACCTTGCTTTCGTCCTTATAGGCGTCGGAACAGCCCTGATACCAGAGCACGCCCGCAACATTCATCGAGCCGTCGGTGCATCTGCGGACGGAGCTTACCATACTGTTATACAAATCGCCGTTTGCCCATTTGCTCCAACGGGTTATGTTGCTGCCGCCGAGAGATTCCTGGATAAGGCCTATCGGATAACCGAGCGCGCGTTTGAGGGTCTTGCCGAACGCAAGATACGGGCAGTGACCGGAAGCGTGCTCTCTGTTTGCGGGATGAACGGTGTTGTCGGGATCGTTCATGGGATGTGCGGCAAGCGTCCAGATCTCGTTGTTTTTACATAAATGAACACCGAGTTCGGGCGGGTCCGCCACGGGTGTACGACCATAGCCTGCGGAGTTTGACTGGCCTGCGATAACGAACAGATCGCCGACGCCGATATGATATATTTTTTGACCCTGGCTGCTCCATTCTATGCCGGTAAGACTTCCGGACACGGTAGTATCGATTCTGTAAAGACCGCCTGCAGGTACGGACAGCGTAACACGGAAATCGCGAACGGACGCGCCGTCACAATCCGTATGTTCACCGATGATATCGGCTTCCGTCCAATCCGTAACGACCGAAAGATCGTCTTCTCTTATGACCCTTACCCAAGTCGGAGCGTCATTGATCTTTAAGCTGACGCCTTCGAGTTCTATCGTCGCAAAACCGTTGTTTTGCTGATATATTCTCCAATCGCTCGCGCCTTTTGTGATACATACATTGTTTTTCATAATTTAATACCGTCACTTTCCTTTTTTGATCTAACGCCGACCGAGAGGCGGACCTGCGTTGAGTCATGTTTAACAAATTTGAGTTTAACTGTTTTACAAATCGAATCATATCGTTTCAAACTTGCCCGGCGGCAAACGTTTTTTGATACCGTTTGCGGTTTTTCCTCTTGTGCGTTATTCGTCTCCCGAATAAACAGAATTGATCGGATTCCGGTTATTGTCGCTTTTTTAGATTAGCGAAAACCTTCGGGCAACGGCTGTTTTTTTGTATTGACTTTTCCGCCTGCAGAAGTTTTTTTACAAATCTTTCGCCTTAAATGTTGAATAACCCTCGTAATAGTAACTGTGATCGATGCCTTTCATGTAAAGCTCTCGATCATTGATCTTATCGGTCAATGCCTGTTTTGATATATGTTTGATTTCAATATCTTTAACGGGACTGCGTTCCATAGCCGAAAGATAATCCTCTTTATCAACGGAACTCCAGTCAACGACCCTACCCAATTCTTTTTTCAACATCAAATCAAGCCAAATTCTCGTACTCCTGCCATTGCCTTCACGAAACGGATGTGCAATATTCATTTCAACATATTTTTCTATAATCTCATCGAACGTTGACTGTGGCATTTTTTCTATATTTTCAAGCGCAGTTTGTAAATACATAAGCAGAGCAAATCGAAAATTTCCTTTTGCTGTATTAACGGTTCTTATTTTGCCAGCAAAATCATAAACAGAGCCAAATAAATATTTATGGATCTCCGCAAGAGAATGAAATGTTCCTGCTTCAAGACCGTCAAAATAGCCGCTTTCAAAAAGTTCGATCGCTCGTTTTTTGCTGATTTTTTCCTCTGTTTTGGACAACTCGACCGAATCGGTAATTCCCAACTTATTTTCTAAGACAAGAATATTCCCCTTTCTGAAAATTTTACGGTTTTTATAATAAAACCGTTGCATTTCTTTTCTCTAATATGTTTTTTGACAGAAGCACCAAAATACTCGTCAATACGGCGAGCTTAATTCGTCCGTGGTATCTTTGAAGTTATAACGATATTCGGCGAACGCTTATTACCGGAAATTTTTGTTTAACATCTCAATCCGGATACTTATCCGGATATCCGCACACGGAGCACGCGGACAAACCGGCTTCGATTGCCGCCGAATAATCGATAACGGATATTGTCGTGCTTTCACGTATATACTGGCATTCTTTCGTCAAATGCCACTTTTTACCGTATTTTGTTCGATAAAGCGTAAAGGCCTCATAATCGGCAGCGGAATAAATCTCGTCTTTGTGAACAACTTCGTATTTATCGTCGGGTATAACGGTGTACAGCACCTGTCCGTCTGTGGAAAACATCATAATAAACGGGTGTTCGAGATAACAAAGCGAAAAACCCAAAAGGATCGCCGCAAGCGTAAAGAAAAATGTGCCCAAGCCAAGTTTTATCAGCTGCTCGCACCTCGTATCCGAGTTTAACATAATTTTACTCCAAACAACACATTGTTTTTATTTTGAGAGGCGACAAAATCAAATTCGGCGCCGAACCTGTAAAAATAATGAAGAAATGTTTTTTGTACGTTTACGGTTGACTAACGAACGTCAATGTGGTATACTGTATTGTCAAGTATATATGCCTCATGGCAAGCCGAACGTAAATATGATGTTAAACAAGAAAATAACCCGAAAACTCAATGCTCCAAAAAACATCAAGCTCATCGCTTTACGCACAAATTCGCCCAAAAACGAACCCCGAACCGTTTTTGTGACGCAGGCGAATTTCATTAACTGTTTATGCCGCCGCAATGGCGGCGGAATGGAGATAAATATGCCGTTTCCCGAAATTTACACAAAGATAATATTTGCCGCGGTAACGTTTTTTTGCGCAGCGTTATCCGTCGGTTCCGTTGCATTCTACAACACACTTCACAAAAAGGAGCTGCTTTCCGACACTTGTTCAACAACAAAGGCGAGGTCACCGTTTATTTTTATCCTTACCGCGCTGTTCGGGCTGGGTATCGGGCTTGCGTTCGCATACATTGACATAACAATAGAAAACTTTTTCGTTATTTTACTGATACCTGCGGCGATAACTATCTGCATATGCGACTGTCTTAACGGTTTTGTTCCGATAATAGGCACGATAATTACGAGTATATGCACGGTATTGCGCGTGATCGCGCTGTGTGCGATAAACGAAGAAATATGGTATATATTCACATTTATCTTCGGCGGACTTTGCGGGCTTGCCGCAATGTTAACAATAAATTTTATAGCCAAAAAGACCGGCTCGATAATAGCGGACAAGGGCCATATTGCCGTGATTTCCGTGCTTTGGGCGTCATCGGGAATATTTTCGGGCGCGGCGATACTTGCGGCGGCGGAGATATCGGCTTTGATATTTTACGTACTCCCCCGATTTTTTATCGCAAAAAAGAACGGAGAAGCGGAGCCGTTTTCGCAAATAAAATATCCGTTAACGCCGTTTCTTTTTCTGTGCTACTACGCGGCGGTAATTATCGGTATGTTTTAAAGATATTTTGCGATCACGGAATATGCGTCGATAAGCCTCGGCAGCGACCATGCGGCATTTGCCGGACTTGTTGACGGCAAAACGACAGCACCTCTGCCGCAAACAGGCTCGATATACCGACGGTAAAGCTCGCCGGCAGTTTTTCCGTTTGTAAAAACAGCTTTGATATCGTATTTTTCGAGGATAGGGCAAATATCGTTCGGAACAACATTTTTTATCGAGCTGTCGGACGAGCCGTTAATATCGCAAGAATGCACCGTATCCCAAAGCGCGATCCCGAAGCGATCGAGCATCTGTTTTTTTTCACTGACGGACGCAGGTACGTCGCAGTTTAAAACACCTGCCGCAACTTTCCAAAATCTGTTTTGCGGATGTCCGTAAAAAAAGCCGACATCTCTTGATTTAACAGACGGGAACGAGCCGAGAATGAGTATTTTGGGCGATGTACCGCAAAAAGCGTTGAACGGATGAACTATATGCACGACGTTGGCCTCTCCGCAGATAAAAGATCGGGACAGAAAGCGTTAAAAAGCTCTGTTTCGGTGATTGTAAATAAGTTTATTTATCAAAAAAATCTCTTTTGTTCGGAAAACAAAAGAGATTTCTGAATTTATGATCCATAAGACCGTTCTTTCCGCTTCCGGCGAAAACAAAGGCAGAGACCTTTAATGGAATATTTTGTTGCGTTAACTTCCTCGCGACCCGTTGCGATTTAAACGACCGGATCGGATCTGTTTAATAATTAAAAAAATCGACATCCTTCTTTCGAAGAACGTCGATTTTTTGGCGGAGAAGAGGAGACTCGAACTCCTGCGCCGGTTTCCCGACCTACACCCTTAGCAGGGGCGCCTCTTCACCAACTTGAGTACTTCTCCGTGCGTTGATGAAAACATACATTTATATTCAGCTTGTCTATTATATCATAAAAATCACAGGTTTTCAAGAGGTATGTTCTCAAAAAATATTGAATAAACTGTGACAAGAACATATCAAACCGCTGAAATGCTGTCCGAAGTCCGATAACAAATTACCGCTCTCGGTTGTATGTTTCGCAAAATAGGCGCTGTTTTTCCGAATAAATCGAGTAGGGTGAAATAAATCTACCCTCTCACACCACCGCACGTGCCGTTCGGCATACGGCGGTTCAATTCAAAATTTAATATGTCTCTCAACACAAACCTTGAAAGTCGCCTTTGAGTTCGTCGGTACTACTCCTCGGTGGACTTTCGTCACAGAGCATTGATATGCCCGTCATACAAAACAGGCGAAACCCAACCAAAGTTGAATGTCGCCTGTTTTCTTGTCCGATCCTACTTGCAGTTGCCGATTTCGTAATTTTTCTCAAATTACTATCTTATCCGCCGACGGTTTGCTGCCGGCTGTTTCTCATTTAAATCGGAGCAATGCTCCTGTTTTATTAACGATCGTGACCTACTTAGAAAGCGTTATGCGCCCAAAGGTTTTTGCGGTAAAGTCCCCTGAATAGTATGGGGCGACATCTGCGTTAGGTCATATTTTATTTTGAAGCGTTAACTTTATACGTCTCTTGCAAAAGTCGCGTAAGCTCTATGCCGGCGGAAGTTCCGAAAGCTTCGGGGGCGGACTTGCCGTTAATGCATACGTCAACAAAAGCGGAAAGAGGCGTATCGAGCGGCTGCGGAAGCGTCGGGCGGATAAAATCGCTCTGATATTCTTCCGTTTTAACGTTTTTGAAACGAACGTCGCCGTCGACGGATATCATAACGCCCTTTGTACCGTGTATTTCTATGATGTACGGAGACGAGTACGACACAAACGAAGTCTCGGCGATACCGATGGCGCCGTTTTCAAATTCTATCACGGCTGCGGCGTTTTCGTCAACAGGCGTTCCGAACGGAGCGGTGTACATTGCGGAATAATTTTTCGGTGTTCCGAGCAACATCGAAAGCAAATACATCGGATGGCAGCCGAGATCCATCATCGCGCCTCCGCCTGCGGCGTCTTCGTCAAACCAATATGACGGCAACCAACCGGCGGAAATACCGTTATGAGCGTTGCGTATTCTGACGGTCGTTACGGTGCCGAAATCTCCGTTTTCGATACATTTTTTTGCGAACAAAACATCGGGTCTGCACTTATGCGGAAGCGAGAGCATAAAAACGACGTTGTTCTTTTTAACGGCGTCGGCGATCTCAACGCAGTCTTCGACGGTCGTCGCCATGGCTTTTTCACTGAAAATGTGTTTGCCCGCATTTGCCGCTTTTACAAGAATCGTTTTATGCATTGTTGTGGGCGTGCAGCAGCACACGGCGTCGATATCTTTTCGTGCAAGAAGCACATCTATATCGGGAACAAATTCCGTACCGAGGCTTTTTGCCCATGCTGCGCCTCTTACGGGGTCTTCGTCCCAAACAGCGGAAATGTTTACTTTACCGGTTCTCAAAAAATCATGCGCGTATCCGTCGGCGTGAACGTGCCAACACGAAAGCATTGCTATGTTTAACATATAAAATCCTCCGAAATATTTTGTATGAACAGAATTTGGTTTTATCGTCATAGTCCGATGCCGCTGTTTTTAAGAGCGGATCTTTTAGAATTATAGACCGCTTTCCGCCGTTTGTCAAGAACGGCAGAGCGGTATTCGGAGATTTTTTTCTTTTAACGCCAATTCCCGTAAAACAAAATCGCACAGGATATCGAGACGCCTGTAAACAGATGACGGCGAAAGATAAAATTTCAAAGCCACGGCATGGACATTTCGCCGTTCGTTCTCGTAAAAAAAAGAGAAGATCCTGTCGCATTCCGCCCTGAGATCGGGATCGACGCTTTCCAATTTGTAAAGTGCACGCAAAATGATATCTCTTTCGGGCATATGTGCTCCGTTTTTTCCGTAAAAACATTTTACGAGCCGCACACAGTATTTTTTTTCGTTCTCTATAGATATTCCCCCCGTTTTTTTACATTTTTGCGTGAAATTTTTCTTTTTTTAAGCTCGAATACCTATTGACAAATCACTTATAGTGAGATATAATAATAAATATAGGCTTCATATTATTCACGAAAGGATTGAAAACAAATGTCATTTAATTTAAAGCTACGCGCACTCAGAAAAAGGAAAGGAATGCCGCAGCGTGAGTTGGCAAAGGAATTGGGCGTAGCTCTCAGCACCATTGCCATGTGGGAAACGGCGACGAGAGAGCCGGATCTTGCAACGATACGTCGTATCGCGGATTATTTTTCCGTTTCGATAGAAGAGCTTGTCAACGACGATATCGAGCTTGGGTACGAAAATTATAATTTAAAAAACAATGCTCGTTTTGACGAAGAGATCATCTCTCTGCGCAATATGTTGCACACACGTCCCGAAATGCAGATGCTCTTTTCCGTTTCGAAAAGCGCGAGCAAGGAAGATATAGAAAAAGCAATAAAGATAATAGAGGCGCTTAAACAATCTTAATTATGGACGAAGTTTATGTAAGGCTTGTTCGTCTGCCGTCCACAATATACGGTGTTACGGTAAAGGACGAAAACGGCGATTTTAACGTATATATCAACTCCAACCTGTCCTCATCCGCTCAAAGCAGGGCTTTGGAGCACGAAATGAAGCACATTGAACGCGGCGATTTTTATTCCGATGTTTGTATAGAAAAACTCGAAGAAAATATGCCTTAAGCATATTTATTGTTTTTACGGTTCGCCGCAATATATTTTTGATCTTTCAAATGTCCGTAACCTCGGTTTTCGGGCATTTTTGTTTTAAACAAAAGCTACAGCGGCCTTTTTTTGCAAAGAGCGATCAAAAGCCCCGTCGGTATGTTCAACTCGCTGCCGTCGGGCAAAAACGAAGCGGATATGATATGGTTTGCGTCGAGCGAAAGCTTTTTTCCGTAAACGCGGATCACCTTCATTCCGATCACGCGAAGAAGTGCCGCTGCGGCAAGAATCTGTTCGTCGTTAACACATACGCCTTCAAAAAGCACGCTGACGGAATAAAGCGCAACGTTTACGGGTCTTACGGAAATGATCCCCTTTGCTTTGGAATAATATTCCGCACTGCTTCGGCAAACGGAAGTTGTAAAATATTCGGAGCTGTCCGTCAAATTAACATACTGACGCACCGAGCCGTTCCGCATAATGACGTAATGCGGAGCTTTTTGTTTTTCTACGGTAAATCGGGAATGGAACGAATCGTCTTTTCCCGTAAAACCGAATATCACGGTATCGACGATCTGCCCTTTTCTGCCTATAACACGGCGCGGACATATATATTCGCTTAAAGACAGCGAATAGTTCAAAATATCTTTTTCAAGTTCCGAGATTCGCTTTTCAGTCATCGAGATGCTCGATATCCTCCTCTTGTGTGTCACACTCGCCGCCTTCCACGGCTTCTTTGTCAACAGAGCCTTCGGCAAGCATATATACAGCCATTGCGCCTATGCCCGAAATAATCACGGCGACCTGTTCTCCCGTAAGTTCGGGCACGCCGAATGCCGCAAGCACGGACAAAACGAGAGCGGCGAGCATTGTCCAAAATTTTCTTGATGATAGTTTCCTGATCCAATCTATTTTCATAATAATTCATCCTTTCTTGTTTTAACATCGCAACGCTTCCGCATTATACCGCACGGGAAGCGTTAACTGAGGTAAATATAAGTCTTGACTTTTTAGTGTTCATAACATATGTGTTAAGTTATTAATTTTTTGAATAAGCTCGACAATCCGTAGATCTTTTTCGGTGTTTTTTTCACCGGCGGTGTTGCCGAATAAGTTATTCCGGGCGCATAAAACCAATCGGTCCAGCCTGCGGTACCGAGCTTTGTTTTAACAACGCCGTCGCCCCTTGAGCCGAGCGTACACTCTATTACATATCCGTTTCCGACATAAACGCCGATATGCCCTTTTTTGTAAACGATCACGCCCGGCGTTTCGGGCAGCGAAGATATAACTCCCGATGTTGTCGCCGCTTTTTTCATGCTTTCCGTACCGAGATCCGACAATGCGGAATATTTAAGCCGATTTCCGAAACCGCCCCATAAGCAGTTTTTTATCAGTCCCGCGCAGTCGCACGCATAATAATCTTTTTCTTCCGCGCAAATCGAAAGCGTGGTTTGACGTGCAAAACTGAATCGGTTGGGATACTGCTCCGCTTTCCGTTTGATCAGATCCTCCGTCAAAAGCTGACCGTAACAGCCCCACATATATACCGTTTTTGCACTCAAAAGTTTTTCGCAATTGGCAACAAGATCCTCGGAACGGATCTTATTGTTCCCTAAAATATTTACAGTATTATTTTTACTCATTTTTATTCGCTTCCGTCTCCTTTCTCATAATCTTTTCCGAGCTGAGGAATAAAACCGTTTTTTGCCATGTTTATCTTGTCGCTTACGGACGCCGCACAGTACGAAACAAAAGAACCGCAGACCGTGTATATAAGCGCAATATCCGCAGATGTATCAACACTTGTTCCCATAAGCTCGGCAATCCTTCCGACCCCCACAAAAATTATCGTAAACACAAGCAAAAGAAAAAATCCGATCTTTTTAAATTCAACTCCGTATTTCTTCATATCAATCTCCGTTCCGTCGCCATACCGGCGACACAAATAGTTAACAAAACAGCTCTCTTTAAATATTTAGAGTTTAGAGTTATTGATTTTTCACGCTAATTGCCATTCTGCCTCATAGTGACGGCATAACAGTTAATGAAATTCACCTTGTCGTTTTACAAACGATTTGCGATAAAGACGGGTCGGGTCCCGTTTTTAAGGTGAATTTATGCGTGAAACAGCTGTTCTTTCGATCATTGCGCTATTAAATTTTCACGCTATCCCTCCTTATTTCATAGATATGCGCCGTTTTTTTAAATGTACCGTTCACGATTCGTGTTATCGATATGTGAATTATATCACGTATCGTAAACATAGTCAAGTAGATTTTTCGTACAGCGTAAACAAAAAAGAGATTTAAAAGTATGTAAAAGTATGATTACGACGGGATTTTTTGATTTTTTTATGAAAAATACCGTCATGATATTCCATTTTGCGAGAATATATGCTATAATATTTGATTATATAAAACCCGAAAAGTGCGCAAACTTTCGCTTATTTTGTTTTAACAATGGGCTTGACCCGTTATTTAAGATGGAAAGGGTCGGCGTGATAGGTCATGTACCCTACAGGCTAAAAGATCCGGGGAACATCTTGCCTAAATTGTAAGTGGCTGCGCGGTGTCGGGTCATTGAAGATCACGATCAAACGAGAGGGATATGCGGTATGTCTAAAATAACGATAAACGTAAATCGCTGCAAAGGCTGCGGACTGTGTGTTGAAACGTGTCCGAAAAAGCTGTTGATACTTGACAGTGAAAATCTCAACGAAAAAGGATATTCTCCTGCGGCGATAACGGATATGGCAAAATGCATCGCCTGCGCATTCTGTGCAAGGATATGTCCGGACTGTGTTATCACGGTAGAAAAAGATTAAGAAAGGAAGAGCATTGATCATGAACAAAGTTTTAATGAAAGGCAACGAAGCGATCGCCGAAGCGGCTATAAGAGCCGGCTGTATGCACTTTTTCGGTTATCCGATCACTCCGCAGACGGAAGTTGCCGCATATTTTTCCAAAAAGCTCCCCAAGCTCGGCGGAACATTTTTGCAAGCGGAAAGCGAGATCGCCGCAATAAACATGGTCCTCGGCGCATCATCCGCCGGTGTAAGAGCGATGACAAGCTCATCTTCTCCGGGAATATCGTTAAAATCCGAAGGCATTTCGTACATAATCGGCAGCGATCTTCCCTGTCTTTTAATAAATGTACAAAGAGGCGGTCCGGGTCTGGGCGGAATACAGCCGTCGCAATCGGACTACTGGCAGGCGACAAAGGCACCCGGTCACGGAGACGCACATATGCTTGTTTACGCGCCCGACAGTGTTCAGGAAATAATAGAATACGTATTTACAGCGTTCGACAAAGCGGAAGAATACCGTATGCCCGCAATGCTGCTTCTTGACGGAACGCTCGGTCAAATGATGGAGCCGGTATGCTTCGACGATATCCCGTCTCCCGTTAAAGCGGAAAAGCCGTGGGCGACGAATGGACACAAGAACAAAAGAGAGCACAATATAATCAACTCGCTGTACCTTAAGCCCGAAGAGCTGGAACTTAAGAATTTTGAACGTTTTGAACGTTACGCACTTGTTTGCGAAAACGAGCAAAGATACGAGAAATATATGACCGAGGATGCGGAGATCGTCATCGTTGCGATAGGCATTGCCGCAAGAGTTGCAAAATCCGCAATAGACGAGGCGAGAGCCGCAAACATAAAAGTCGGTCTTATTCGTCCGATAACGGTATATCCGTTCCCGGCAAAAGCATTCGACAAGATAAAAGACTGCCAGAACGTTAAAAAGATACTTACCGTTGAGCTTAACATGGGGCAAATGACGGACGATGTTAAACTTGCCGTCGAATGTAAAAAACCCGTCGAACTGCTCAGACATACAGGCGGTATCGTTCCGACGCCGAAAGAAGTTTTCGAAAAGCTCTGTGAAATGAACGGAGGGAACAAATAATGAGTATCGTATTTCAAAAAACAAAAGGTCTCACCGATGCGGTAATGCACTATTGTCCGGGTTGTACACACGGAATAGTCCACCGTCTTGTCGGCGAAGTGCTTGAAGAACTTGATATTATAGGAACATCCGTCGGTGTCGCTCCGGTAGGATGCTCGGTAATGGCTTACGATTATTTCTCCTGCGATATGGTCCAGGCGCCGCACGGACGCGCGCCCGCCGTTGCAACGGGGCTTAAAAGAGCTATCCCCGAAAATATCGTATTCACGTATCAGGGTGACGGCGACCTTGCGGCGATAGGTACTGCGGAAACGGTTCATGCAGCGACCAGAGGCGAAAACATCACAATAATTTTCATAAACAACACCATCTACGGTATGACGGGCGGTCAGATGGCTCCGACGACGCTTCCCGGTCAGGTAACGCAAACGACGCCGTACGGCAGGGATGTTAATTATTCGGGCTATCCCGTAAAAGTCTGCGAAATGCTGTCCACACTCGACGGCGTGGCATATGCGGAAAGAGTTGCCGTAAATAATGTTAAAAACATCATAGCGGCAAAGGCAGCGATCAAAAAAGGCTTTGAAGCGCAGATCAACAAAAAAGGATTTTCGATAATAGAAGTTCTTTCCACTTGTTCAACAAACTGGGGCATGACGCCCGTTGCGGCAATGAAATGGCTTGAAGACAATATGATCCCCTATTATCCTCTCGGTGTGTACAAAGACAAAACAAAGGAGGCGGACTGATATGGCTCACAATATTCTTTTTGCCGGATTCGGCGGTCAGGGCGTTCAATTCGCGGCAAAGGTCACGGCATATTCGGGAATGTTCGCGGGATATGAGGTTTCTCTGCTTCCGAGCTACGGTCCGGAAATGAGAGGCGGCACGTCTAACTGCGCAGTAAGAATAGACACGAAAGCCGTCGCATCCCCGATAGTAAACGAACCGAATCTGTTGATGGCACTCAACCAGCCCTCGTTCGACAAATTCGCGAACAAAACCGAAGCCCACGGACATATCGTATACGATTGCAGTCTGATAAAAGGCTGCGATATCGGCAATAACGTATCCGTTTATCCCATTCCCGCAACAAAAATAGCCAGAGAACAGGGATATACGGGGCTTGCGAACATGATAGCTCTCGGATTTATGATAAAAAAGACAGGCTTTCTTACGCTCGACGCCGTAAAAGAAGGTCTGAAAAAAGCCGTACCCGCAAGCAAAGCGGATCTTATCCAAAAAAATATCGAAGCTCTCGAACTTGGATACGCCTATATCTGATTTAACATATTTATGCTTATCGTAAACATTTACGATTTTCTTAACCGTTTACGATTCTCGCAAATACAAAAATAACTCTCAAAGGCGGTGATATTATGGCAATAAAAAATTCCGACATAGCGCAAAGGCTTCGAACGATAAGATTATTGTCCGACGTGGAAACGAACGAGATGGCAAAAGTCACGGGTTTGTCCGAAGACGAATACATATCAATGGAAAACGGAGAAACTCCGATACCGGTGAGCATACTTTTAGATGCGTGCGATCATCTGAAGATCAGCATGACAGAGCTTCTTACCGGGGACACGGCAAAGCTTCACACATATTCGTTCGTCAAAAACGGCAAAGGTCTCGGTGTTGAAAGAACAAAAGCGTATAAATACGAAAACCTCGCTTTTAACTTTGCGGACCGAAAAGTCGAGCCGTTGCTTGTCACCGTTGAACCGAATGACGATGAGAACATACACACAAATTCGCATTCGGGTCAGGAATTTCATTACTGCCTTGAGGGTAGCTTTCTTTTACGGATCGCGGAGCATACGTTGACCGTAAACAAGGGTGACAGTGTTTATTTCGACTCTCATTATCCTCACGGAATGAAGGCGTTGAACGGAGAATGTGCGAAAATACTTGTTGTTACAATATAAAAAGCACATTTGAAAGGTACACTCGATATTTATGAATTTACTCAATAAATTCTGTCCTACGGAATTTTCGTCATATGAAGATTTTTGTAAAAGATTTAAAATAACCGTTCCGGAAAACTTCAACTTCGGGTTTGACATAATCGACGAATACGCTCGTCTCGATCCCGACCGAAAAGCGCTTTTCTGGTGCAACGACAAAAACGAAGAAAAAACATTCACCTTTGCGGATATATCAAGGCTTTCGGATAAGGCTGCGAATGTTTTTGTTAAATACGGGATAAAAAAATCCGAACCCGTAATGCTTATTCTTAAAAGAAGATATCAATTCTGGTACTGTCTTCCCGGCCTTATAAAGCTCGGTGCGATCGCCGTTCCGAGCACGCATATGCTCACCGAACAGGATATCATATACAGGATCGAAGCCGCCGGTATAAAGCATCTAATATGTGCAAACGATAAAAATATTATCGAACATATCCGCAAAGTATCGCAAAAATATCCGGAAACGACCGTATTTGTAACGGGAGGCACAAACGGCGCGGAAGAATATATCGATTTTGACAAAGAGATATCTTCGGCGGAAGATGCGACCGTTAAAAGATGTACGGTAAATACGGATCCGATGCTTATTTATTTTACATCCGGAACGACGGCGCACCCGAAAATGGTCCGTCACGTTCAGAAATATCCGCTCGGGCATATTGTCACCGCCGGGTTTTGGCAAAACCTGAAAGACACGGACCTTCACTTTACGCTTGCCGACACGGGTTGGGCGAAATGCGCATGGGGCAAGATATTCGGGCAGTGGATATGCGGAGCCTGTGTTTTTGTTTACGATTACGACGACAGATTTGAAGCGGAGGACGTTCTTCATGTTATTTCAACAAAAAAGATCACGACATTTTGCGCTCCGCCGACGGTATACAGGTTTTTGATAAAAGAGGAGCTTGAAAAATACGATCTGTCAAGTCTGCGCGCCTGTTTTATCGCGGGCGAGCCGCTTAATGCGGAGGTATACAGGCAATGGTTCAACAGAACGGACATCGAGCTTCGCGAGGGCTTCGGGCAGACCGAAAGTCCCGTTATAATAGCGACGTTTCCGTGGATAACACCTAAGCCCGGATCGACCGGCAAGCCGTCCCCGGCCATAGGCTTACGTATTTTGGACGAAAACGGCACGGAATGTGCCGTCGGCGAGGAAGGCGAGATATGTATCGACATATCAAACGGCATTCCTCCGGGAGTATTTCACGGTTACAGCAAAGACGATGCTGCAACAAATGCCGTGATGTACAACGGAAATTATCACACGGGAGATATGGCGTGGAAAGACGAAGACGGATATATCTGGTTCGTCGGCAGAGGCGACGATGTGATAAAATCGAGCGGATACAGGATAGGTCCGTTTGAGGTCGAATCCGCACTGTTGGAGCACCCTGCCGTTTTGGAAGCGGCCATAACAGCCGTTCCCGACCCGGAAAGAGGGCAGATCGTTAAGGCGACCGTTGTTTTAACAAAAGGCTACGAACCGTCGCCGGAACTTACAAAGGAATTGCAAAACCACGTTAAACGTGTGACGGCTCCGTACAAATATCCCAGGATAGTCGAATATGTCAAACAGCTGCCGAAAACCGTTTCGGGCAAGATAAAGCGCAAGCAGCTGCGAAGCAAGGATATCGTTTAAACATAAAAACGCACTTGTTTTATCCGCAAAAAGCACGACAAAAGGCGTTTTTGTCGGGATATAAGTGAAAAAAAAACGAACTTTCCCGTATGTCTATTGAAAAGAACAAAAAAATAAGGTATTATAGAGTGTATGATATCGCCGAAAAAAGAACGGTAGTGTATATAATAAATGTATCGTTGTTTTGCGGTGATGATCGGAACATTTAAGATTGATTTTAAATAACGTCATATATGAGGTGGACAAAAGAATGAACTACAACAAAAAAAGCGTTGAAGACATTGATGTCTCCGGCAAAAAAGTTCTTGTAAGATGTGATTTTAACGTACCCGTCAAAGACGGTGTTATCACAGACGACAAACGTATCGTCGGTGCGATGAAAACGATTACTTACCTTATGGATCAGGGAGCGAAAGTTATCCTCTGTTCGCATATGGGCAGACCGCACAACGTACTTGATGCAGAGATTAAGCTCGACAAGAAAGAAAAGAAAAAGATCGCAGAGCTTCCCGTTGAAGAACAGGATGCAGCTGTTGCCGCAGCACTCGAAAAAGGCCAAAAAGATATTACAAAGCTTTCACTCAAGATCGTTGCGGACGACCTTGCCAAAAAAGGCGTTCCCGTAACGCTCGCATCCGATGTTATCGGCCCCGACGCACAGGCAAAAGCCGCTGCGCTCAAAAACGGTGAAGTACTTCTTCTCGAAAACGTGCGTTTTCACGCTGCCGAAGAAAAGAACGATCCCGAATTTGCAAAAGCATTGGCTTCCCTTGCCGAAATATACGTTAACGACGCTTTCGGAACGGCGCATCGCGCACACGGTTCCACGGCAGGCGTAGCTGATTATCTGCCCGCAGTTTGCGGTTATCTTATCCAAAAAGAGATCGACGTTATGGGTAAAGCTCTCGACGAGCCGAAGAGACCCTTTGTTGCTATTCTCGGCGGTGCGAAAGTTTCCGACAAGATCGGTGTTATAAACAATCTTATCGAAAAAGTCGACACGCTCATTATCGGCGGCGGTATGGCTTACACATTCTTCCGCGCACTCGGTAATTCTATCGGAACTTCCATATGCGAAGAAGACAAGCTCGATCTTGCAAAAGAGCTTATCGCAAAAGCAAAGGCAAAGGGCGTAAACTTCCTTCTTCCCGTTGATAACGTGATCGCACGCGAATATAAAGAAGACAGCACTTATATGAGAATTTATTCCGACTCCATTCCCGACGGTTGGATGGGTCTTGATATCGGTGAAAAAACACAGGAGCTTTACACAAAGAGCATTCAAGGTGCCGGCACAGTTGTTTGGAAC
>CAYUWC010000022.1:0-20979 GCA_964448355.1 uncultured Oscillospiraceae bacterium
GAGTTTATCAACCTATTTTATCAGTTTAGGCTTGCGCAAATCATAAAAATAGGAAAAATCACTATGCCCCTGACGGATCAGGCGAGTTGCAGCCGTCTGAAACCCGGAGGGAGAAAACAAGCCGCCGCCACAGCGCAACCGCGCCGCCTCCATTACCGGGATATAAAAAGCACCCGTATGGCTTGCCGCCGCTGAACGGTAAGCCGCCCTCGCCCACGGTTGCCCGAAGCCGGGGTGTCGCCGTGGAAATGCCGGAGGCACAAGTGTTCAAGCCGTCGCCCGACAACACCGATATTCATACGTCTTTACGGCGTGATGCCCGGTTGAGATACGGCTGCTGCCGCGCCCCGGCGGTGCGCTCCGTGCCTTACCTGGAAAAAGCGTGTGCCCGGCTACCGATTTCACCGTGCGGCATCGACGGGCATAAGCGGTTTGCCGCCGTCCGGTCGATTTGCCGTGCGCGCCTCTCTCCCGACGGTTTCGCCGCGCCATCACGATAAATCACGGAGGGGAAAAGGAATTGACGGCACCGATAAGGCGTTGGCAAATATGAGGCTCCGGCGCGAAGCGTCGTAATACAATCGCGGCGGCGCGTGTCGGCCACTGGAGCGTGGGTTAAGGCTCGCCGGAGTCGGCGAGCCTCCCTTTGGAGGTGGGGGCGCTTTATGCAACCTCGTAAACCATAGTGTAGTCGGCGTTGCCTACCATTTCGGCTGCCATGTCGGAGGCTTCTTCCTCGTTGCGGGCTTCTACATAGACGGTGTGGCTGTCGCCGTCGTAAGTGATTACTTCCACTTGGTATTCTTTGATGCGGTTGGAGCGAGAGGTGGTGCTTGCTGCGAAATTCATTATATGTGTCATTGCCGTAAGATTTTGATTGTTATTACTGTGCGCCGGTGGCGCGTTTGATTTTTACGTGCAATAAGGTGGGAAGTATGTAGAGCGCAAGCGCAAAAATTTCAAGCAAAATTTTACCCCTGCCGGGGCGCGGCAAATACTACCCCTGCGCAAGCGAGGGCGTGGAGATTTGTAAAAATTTGTGATGATAATCCGTAGGCCTGTTTTGCGATAGCTCGGTACGACCTAACTTTGCAAAGTGAAATATCAGATGCGTTGCCGTGCGTGTTTACAGGTAATATCAGTTAAAATCAGGTCTGCAAGAACGGAAATGGCGCGGTATAATGCGCGGTAAGCACCGCCTCCCGACCGCCTCAAAAACCTATGTGTTTATGTCGAAGCAATCACACTGACGGCCACAGCACCTATAACGCTATAAGCCCGTAACCCGGAATAAGCCGCCCTCCTTGATTCAGCAGCCGATATGATAGGCCACAAAGATACACACCGTTTTCAAGTCCGGCATAAAGCCGCCCTCCAAAGGGCAATCAAAGAACGGCACGACCTTATCCACGCGACACCGCCGACACTCGCCGCCCCTGCCGCCTGACAAAAGAAAGACCGTCCCGGCGTGGAGCGGTCAAAATGCGTTAGGGATAGATAGCCCGTATGGGTTGAGATTGATAAGCTCAACGGCCACGCCGCCATAGCCCGGCGGCAGTGTCGCATCGCCATAAAAGAAAGCCCCGAGGTTTCTATATGGTATGCCCTGCTTTATCAGTTATCGAAATGTATAGGTGGAACCGGTAGGTCGTCGCGGCGGATAAATTTCTTAACTTCTTCGGGCAAACCTTTCTGATAATATTTCAGCCACATTTCCGTCTGTGTAAGTTTTACGACGGTATAATATTCCGTGGCATCCCATAAATCATCACTGTCGGGAGCGTCATACCAAGTGAGTTCAAGACGCGGTTTGCCGTCGTTTTCATTCGCAGGGTCTGAAACGTGCCATGTATATCGTTTATGGAAATCGGCTGTTCCGTCCGGCAAAAGGTAATATGTGATGAGTCCGCCCCACGACCATGTGTTTTCGCCGCCGGTAGTAAAACGGTAGATAAGCGGATTATCATAGCTCCCGTCCTCAACTAATTGCCATTGCCCTTTGATGAGCTTGGTATCAGGATAGTCAGGAGAAGGAGTATCATCATCGCAAGCACTGAACGTAAGCGCAAGGAGAGGAAGTAAAAACAGAAGTAGTTTCTTCATCTAATTGGGTTTGATATTATTTCAGGATTGCGGAGCCGGCAGATTCCGACTCTGATATTTCGTTGTTGCGTTTCACTTTTTTGCCGTATGGGAATGTATATGATAGTGTGAGCTGAATAGACCGCGCGAGGCTGCTTGACCAAACCCAACCGTGAGCAGAATAACGATTTGAGTCAAAATCGGCGTAATAACGGTTGCTGTTGAACCAGTTGCGGAATTGCAGCCCTGCCTTGAAATCGCCTATCGCATAGTTTACCAATATGCCGTATGTGCTTTTGTAATGATAGCGGAAACCATAGTCAAAAGGCGCAAGATTCTTGTTAGGTGTCTGATAATACAAAATGAATGAAAAGTTCTTGAAATAATAATTGGCTTGCAGGTTAGCGGCAATCAGATTCATAGATTGAGCATCGATTCCCGAAGCGACCATACGTTCTACTTGTCCTGACGCTCTTAACGACAAAGAATTGTCGAACAATTTTAGCGTAGCGGAAAGATAGCCCGAATATCTGTGAAAATCGCCGCTGTTAATCTCTTTGCGTATCAATCCGTCATATCCCGGCATTGAGTAATAATCGTGGGCGGTTTTATTCAGGAAACCGTGATATTCGGCAGTTGCCGACAGGCTAAACTTATTCGTGGGTACATATGTATATGAAGCCGACGCTGTGATGAAGGTGGTGTTGCGCAGGCCGGGATTACCTTGCAGCCACAGCAGTTCGTTGCTTTGGACTATTGCCGAATTTGAAGATGCCGGTGTCGGGTGGTTATTACCCCACCAGCCCTCGACAGATGCCGAATGTTTTTCGTTGATTTTGTAATTAAGTTGCAGTCCGAGCCGAGGATTCCATTGTTCCAAAGTGTTGACACCGTTCAACCGCCCGATTACATAAGACGCTCCCAAGCGCGAATACAGGCTGAGTCCTGATTTCCAGTTTTGCATATATTCCAAAAACAGCATATTTTCAGACGACAGGAGTTTCTGCAATCCATTGTAGGAACCTTCATAATCGGTATGATATATGGTGTTGAAAGTCATTAGTGAGGTGCGGAAAGTGTTGTTGTGAGAGAATTTCTTTGAATACTGAATTATCATCGTCGGCGCATACGAAGTTTCCTTGTTATTGTTTATAATCGGAGCAAGGTTGCCAAGCTGATATGTAGAACTTCTTCGGGTACTGCCGTAAGCGAAACTCCATGATGCAATCAGGGTATTGTTTTTAGGCATGGCGAAGTAATAATATCCTCGCATACCGGGCGTAATTGTCTGTCCTGACTCTTTAGATAATGCCGATGAAGCAGAGAAAATATCCTGTGAATAATTGACAGATAACAAATCGCGCTCCAAAGGTGTTGCAGTGCGGTTAAAAGAAACGGAGTGTATAATCTCGATGTCTTTTGTTTCGTATGCAGCACGGAAAGTGGCTGACTGGGAATTGTTTTGTTGAAGATAGTTTGCGCCCGATTGCGATGTCCGAGTAACGGCATCTAAATAGCGGTCGCCTATAGATATATCACGGAATGTCTCGACATTATAGCTGTTATAGTTGTCGTTATGAGTAATGCTGCCGGTGGCATTGGCATCAAAAGTCCATTTTTTGTTTACAAATTTTGAGTACAATATACCTTCGCCACGGTTGATATTGAGCGTTGTGCCTTTTGCAGTAAGTTTGGTGTAACCGCCCCACTCGTATTTGCGCATAACGAAGTTGATAACATTAGACTGACCTCCGAAGCGTGGATCTTCGGGATATTGAAGTACCTCGACACGAAGCACATCTTCAGGGCGCAAGCCCTGTAAATCTTCATCTGTTGCCTCCTTGAAATCAATAAACATAGCCACATCTTTTCCGGCGTATGTCTTTACAGACATAGTTCCCGGAGTTATATTTAGCTGTGGAATATTCATAAGTTCCAAAAGACGAGTGGCATCAGTGGCAGTTTTCTTGATTCGTTTTGTCGGTGTATATGCCACACCACGGTCTATGACACGCTGAGTGCGGGCTTCGACAACGACTTCTTCAAGTTCCTGTGCTTTGATGGTATCGGGCGTTTCGGTCTGCGCCATCGCCGCGATTGTGGCAGTAGCGCATAAATATAATGTTATAATTTTATTGTTCATGACAGGATTATATGACGCAGAAGTCAGCAGTTTGTTACAATACAAGTTAATCTATTTGCCGTGGCTCTCGGCGATTATTTGAAAAGAAAACGTGAGCCAACTATGCTACGTCTTGATTTGCGGGAAATGCGAAAGCCGGTGTGCAGATGTAACAATAGCAGCCCACGCTATACGCGTGAGAACCACTATGCTATCCTTGCACGGTTGAAAATTTCTCAGGTTCTCAAATCACAAGATAAGCATAACGCTTCTTATTTTTCCAAAATGTCGTGGAGCGGTAAATACCTTTCCGACTGCAAAGTTACAAAAATTTACGATACGCCCGACACGGAGAGGGCGAAAGTATCGTGGAAGGGGAACTTCTCGCAGCCGATATAGAGGGTATCGAAAGCGTCGGTGCCGTCGGTGCGGTGTTCGAGCAGGTCTTCCTCGGTTTCGGCGAGTTTCTCACCGGCCTTGTCCTTGCGGAATCCCAGACGGCCACGGCTCACTCCGGCAGACTGAATGGCAAGTATCAGGTCGTCGTTGTTCTGACGGTTGAAGAAGGGCATGAGCCGCTGTTTACCTGCGAAGCCCTGATTGATGAGCAGGTATTTTTCATCGTGTCGCATGGGGTTGCCGAGATAAACGTCCTCGACGCGCCACCCGTGCCTCTCGAACTCGTGGATAATGACCCAGCGGAAATCCTGCTCGTTTACGGCATAGTTGCCTCCCAACGCCGTACTGTCGTAATAGAATACCACGGTCTTGTTCTCGTGCGAGGCATAGTAGGTGCAGAAGTCGGCCACAAGTTCAGGCAGCTTGCGCTCGAACTTGACATAAAAGGATTTTATGACGTTGAGCCGCTTGCCGGAGGGCTGACCAGCCACAATCCAGTTGATGTTGGCGTTGTAGTCCATGCCTATGCAGATGGGCGCAAGCGGATTGACGTCGGCGTCGGCGCGGCAGTCGAGCGTCGAGAAGTCGGCATCATAGCCGAGGGTGTCGAGGTATTCGTTGTCGTTGGCGTTATATTTGTGCCGCTCCCGCATCGAGGAATAAAACCCGTCTTTGGCAATTCCTATGCGTTGGCACAGTATCGAGGTCTGAAATGTAAGCGGAGTAAGGTCGCGCTTCATCTGCTTAATGTAGTTCTCGCCGAGAAGCTGCAAGTTCTCGATACTGGAGTATTCCTTATAGTAGACGGCCACGGAGCGCATCTGATTGAGTGCGCGGTCGAGGCGGCGCAGATGATTTCGGAGGTAGCCGGGCACCGGCTCGTCGGCGGCGCGGAGCTTGCGGATACGGTCTTTGATGCGCCATATCTCGTAAACGGCAGCCTCGATAGCGGCGATAAGGTCGCAGTCCATCTTCTCGCGGTAATGTAGGAACCACGAGCCGCGCTTTGTCTGCGGCATATCCGACAGGATCATTACGCTGTGATTGAAAGAGTGGTGTCCGAAGTGCGACTTTATGCCTCCGTTTGCCGGGAGGGTTTCGTCTTTGAGTTTGTCGTAGTCGATGAATTTAGCCTCGTCGACGAGCAGCCACGACAGTGTGAGCGAGTTAGACGAGCCGGGGCGGTCTTGCGAGATGATGATTGCGACGGAACCGTTATAGAAAGATATGACGTGTTCGTAGTCGTGCGGCTCGGTGATAGGCTTGGCAAAGGATTTGGGCGGTCTGCGCCCGACTACATAATGAACGCCGTTGATGAACCCCCATCGTTTCCACGCGGCAAGCAGACCGGGCAAAGTGTTGGTTAGTCCGTGCTTGAAGGTAGGAACGACGATGCCTCCTGTGGAGCCGGGCATACGCTGCATATTGCGCAGCACGAAAGGCGCGGCTATGCTGTCGGTCTTGCCGGTACGCCGCCCTGCGACTATGACGGTGGTATTGGCACCGATAAGCTGCGTGAGGCGTTGGGGTCGGTTAAAGTATATCCGTTTCGGTTGAGGCTGCATCGGTTTCGTCAGGGAAAAGCACGTTTTCTTCGAGGTCTACTTCCTCGAAGTCCACATCATCAATATCTATCGTTTCGGCGCGGTATTTCTCCAACAGTCCGTCTATCTTCTCCTGAAGATTGGGTATAGGCTTTATGCCGAGAACTGAGGGGTCGTCGGTGGCGGTGAAAGGCTGCGGAAGAAGCTGCTCCCACGGCACGGCCTGTTCGTCTTCGAGGTCAACGCGGTTGTACTTGGCGTATGCCGACGCCGCGCGCTCCATAGTGCGCGTGTCCTTGCGTTTCTTCGCCATCGAGTATGTTTCGAGGAACATTTCATTACTCCGCCATCGGTGCCAGTCGCGGCTTGCCGCCGACAGCGAGGGAAGAAGCTGCTTTATGATTGCGAGGTCGGAGTATGCGGTGAACTTCGAGAGCCGGTATCTGTAAAGATGTTCCTCTACAAACTGGCGATCCTTTGCGTCGGGGTTGGCAATGACCCAAGCGTAAAGGTCGCGTATGCGCAGCACCCGAAGCACCATTGCCTCGGTATAGAGCGCGTCCAGTTCCTCTTTGGCTGCAAAGAGCGAGCGGCGGCAAACTTCGAGGGTGTCGGGCTGTTTCCTACTCATCGTCCTCCATATCCAAAAGGTTGTTGGCGGTATTGACGAGCGCGAGGGGCGAACCGACCTGCGCGAGCATCATTTCCTGTTGGCGCAGTTTCACTTTGGAAATGGCTTTGCCGCGATGATAGCGGCGCGACACTTCGCTGTCGCGGTGCGCAATGGCGTTGCGCAGCACTTCGGGCGCGATGTCGAGGATAACGGCGATGTCGGATATTTTGAGATATATGCTCGCATACTTCTCGATGTCCGAAAGCTGCTGTTCGGTGAATATGATGTTATCGGAGTTCATTTGCCTTGTCGATACGTTGGTTAAAGAGGTCGTCGAGCGGTACGGAGTGATACTCGATGATGTCGAGAACGGAGGCGTGGAGGTTTGCGAAAATCTCCGGCGAGGTGGATATAAAGGCACTCTCGGCGCGGTTGCCGCGAGTGAGGTTCTGCGAGGTAACGACCGATACGGTATCGCCGTCTGCCGACTTCACCAAAAGGATTTTGGAATGGTTGTCGGCAAGGAAAGTGCGGTCAACGACCTGCACGATGAAGCTCCACAGCTTGACGGTCTTGTTGGTGGCCTTGTGGTCGAGCAACAGATTGAAGCGGCTGACCGGGCGTTTCTTTTTGAGGAAGAAAAGGCGGCGCAGAAATTCCTCGGAAATGGAGAACGAAGTCTGCCACACCTCGGCGGTGCCGGTCTGTTCAAGCACCCACTCCAGTATGTCGGCCACCTGCACGGCATTTGAGAGATAGGCCTGAAAAGGCGCGTCTTTGAGAGGCCGGAGGATTTCGGAAATGGAGGCGGTGCGTTTCATTCGGGCTTGTACCTGTCGTATCTCTGCCAGTTGGCGCGGTATTTCTTATCGAGGGCTATAAGCTCTTTGAGGAAAGGGTAACGCTCGCTGTCGGGGCAGACGGTGTTTTCGTCGGAAAGGGAGCGGAGGCGCAGATGCACCTCGCGCATACGCCGCAGCACTGAAAGGTTCTCGACATAGAGAGCCTGAACATCGGGCGGCAGGGTGTCGTGGTCGGCACGTTTGCCGCGCGGAGTGTCGGCGTCGGTTTCGGTATGCAGATTGTTGTCGGAGGCAATGGTTTCGGCCATTTCGTCCATTTCCACGACCTGCGCGTGTGTGAGTTCAGCCACGCGGAAGTCGTAGTGCTTTTGCAGTTCGTCTTCGAGGCGCGGCATATCGGGCGCGGCCAACAGGTTCTTATACATATTGACGCGCCCGGTCAACTGCAAGAACATCTTTGCACCGGCGGCATAGTCGCGGCTGTCGGGATTGAGGCGCAGCCACTCGCCGAGTTTTTCGGTAAATTGGTGGTTCATTTCGGCTTATGATTTTGTCTGACACAAAATTATATAGCCCTTGATAGCCGGAAAAAGACAGAAAATGCGTAACTTTGCAGAAAAGGCCTCGTACTATGCACAAATTTATCTCCGTAATATTCGCGTTGTTACTCTCCGCTTTTATTTGTAGCGGTCAGTCTTTTCTTGGCAAATATCCGAAGCTGACAAAGAAAAATCTACCCGAATTTTTCGAGGATTGGAAAGCATATTCGGACAGTATAAGTTCCAATATAACTATAAGCAGTCCGCTTGATAGTCTGATATACGAAATAAATCGATTTACAAATGCCAACATAGCTTTACAAAGCCCTCGACCGCAATATATAGTTTATCCTGAAAGCGTAGAAGTTCTAACGTATAAAGAGTTGGGGGATACAACATCTAACAATTCTTCATTTGGGCTTTTAATGAGCATACCATATGCAATGCGAGAATATACCAAAGAAATGGTTCGCACAAAAATACCAGAGGGAGGCTTGTATATGACAAAGGGCATTTCAGAAAAATTAGATTCTTTTCTATATGTGGGTAAGTATCGGAAAAGAAAAGAGAGTGAAAAACGATTGAAGGAGTTGAGAAAATACATATTGGTTCCCTACGGAATTTTCAATACGTATAAATACTGCGATTATCCTTTGATTCTAAATATAGGAGTGGCTTCCGACATTATGGTTTTTCAGTTGGCGATAAATAGTAATGAAGCTACGGAGATTTGGTATAAAAAAGATAATGACCGTTATATAGAACTTCACAATAATAGAGGAAAATTAATTATATACGATTGATTAAGCCTTATTGTTAATCCCGGCGACAAAGACGAGGTTTTTGTTCAGCGGAGCGAAAAGCCGTTTCATGGCAAGCATCGTCTGGCCGGTGGTAACGAAATCATCGAAAACGATAATGTTCTGCTCCGCAGGGCATACATTCATTTCAAAAGTCGCGTTCAGCCGTTGTTTCGACCGGCAGAGCGCGACATCTTCATAAAAAGGAACAGTGAGCCGCGAGGCGATATCGGCTGCAACGAGCGAAGCGAAGTTGTGCTGAAGATGCCGCCGTTTCGGGGTGGTAACGACAGCCCAGCCACCGGCGGCGAGATTATGGCCGAGGACTTCGGCGAGAAGTCCGGCTGTGGCTCCGGCCACTTTGGGTATCATCGCATCGTCAGCCTTGATTTCCGAGAGTGTCTTGCCGTAGACACTGCGTTTCCAAACGGCGAGGAAGAAAAGCCCTGTGCGGTAGGCAAGCATCGGGCGGCTCTGAAAGTCGCATCGTGCGCTGTTGTCGTGCGCCCAGCCCTGCCGTTTCTTCACGGCGAAAAGATCCTTGCCGGATTGAGAGGAAGATAAAACGGCGGCAGTCGGCGTTTCGAGTTCAGGCGTCGTTATCCCGTGGATAATCCCGCCCAAATCCACCGCGCCGCTGCCGTCGTATGCTGCCATAGTGTAGGATTGGGGAATGGGGAAAGAAGATAGCACTCGACAATCCGCTATCCCCACTCCGCTAATTTTTACTCGGATTTATAATCCCGTCCTCGGTGATAATCTCGCCCTCGTAGAACGGTGCGGGCACCTCGTCGGAAGCCTCCACGTTTATAGTGGTCGAGGTGGTGCCCGACGCGCCCTGCCCGTTGTCTTGGTTTACGGTGGTTTTGGTGAGCCACTTGTCGCAGCCGACAACCCGGTAGTTGTCGTTCATGTCCTGAACGATGAAAACGTTGTCCGAGTTGTTGAGGTATGCTGCGGCAGCGGAAGCCTCCGCGCCGACGCCGGGGTGAACGGCGACGAGCTTGTTAAGCTGTGTCTGCGAGGGAAGCTCGCCCTGCGGCTCGGAAGTAAGCTGCGACTTGTCGGGCAAGATGTCGATGTATTTCCATTTGGCGTCGGCTTTGAGTGTGAAATCGCCCTTGTACTTCGCCGAGGTCGCGCGTATGCCGTTGGCATCGCGTTCAAGGAGCGGCCACACCACAATCTCGCTTTTCGCGAGATAGTAGATGCGACGGCGCACACCGGCGTATTCGGGGGTGCCCTGACACCAAGCGAGGCTCTTTTGGATATTGAGGCAGGAAGAAGCTGCGGTAGCCATAGGTTATGCGGATTTGAGTTTTACGACTTTGAGGAAACGTGGGTCAATGCTTCGGAACTGTGTGCCGAAGAACATAGCGGCGGCGATAGTCATAGCCCACGGTTCCCACCGTTTGACCTCCATACGGGTAAGGTCTGACATATTGTCGTAGGCATAGAGCATATTCGAGCCGGGGGTTATGATGTACTTGTCGGTACCGGCGAGGCAGTCGAGAGGCACAATCGTAGTCTTGTTGAAGCTGCCCTCGACAATGGGCTGCTCGTACTTCTTGTTATACGGCACGGCGTTGTGGGTAACAAGGTAGGCGTCGTTGTAGCGGTCTGCAAAATCGGGGTCGCAGAACAGGAACTTCGGCAGACGGCGTAGGCGCGGGTCGCAACTGCGCTCCACCTCTTTGGCCACGTCCACGGCGTTGGTGCCGTCGATGGTTTCGGTAAGTTCTATGAGGTTGTTCTTCGCCACGGAAATGTTGCCGTACTCCATTTCGCGGTCGAGGATAGTTCCCCAGCCGTCGAAAAGGTCGGCGGTGGTGTCGCCGTCGGGGTTGCGCTTTGCGGTGAAAAGAACCTCGTGCAGATGGTGGCCGAGGGAGCGCATGACGGCGGCGATAACGAGGCGCGCCGAAGGAGCCTGCATCTGCGCGTCGCCGAGGGTGGCGGTGCCGCGCCCCAAAAGCGTCTGAATGATTTCCAGAGGCTCGAAGTCCTCGCGCACGTTGCCGAGATACGAGGTAACTTCGCGGTAGCCTACCTTAGTGGCCGACGCGCTGCGGCGGTCGCGGCGGTATGGCGCGAACTGCCCCGCGCCCTCGACGGAGGGGAGTTTGGTCGGCGCGGTAACGCCGGGCATACCCTGCATATATTTCAGGGCGTCCTCACAGGCGAACAGCGGCATAAGCAGAAAATCGTTTTTCCACTGGATAGCCGCCTTTTCATAGTCGGGGTCTGTGATTTGGATAGAGTGAAGTAAATCGGGCATAATGTACTTGAATTTTGGTTAATGAGGGAAGAAGCGCGGAGCCGGGCTTACGGCAGTTGGTCGTAGATCTCGCGGGCGCGTCTGACCGAGGCGGTGAAAGCGTCCATCGGCGAATCGGGCTTGTCGCCGGAGGCGTGGCCGTCGCTGACGATTGCGGAGGTGCTTTCAGCCGGTTTCTTTTCGAGTTCTGCGACACGTGCGCGGAGGGTTGCGATTTCGGTGTCTTTGGCCTTTACAGCGGCGGCGTTGTCGGATAGAGCCTTGTCAATGACTGCAAGCTGCGCCACCGACAGTTTGGCGTCGGCCTTATCACCGGCAAGCTCGACGGCATCGAGGCCGAGGGCGGCGCACAGGGCAGGGAGGATAATTGTAGACATTTGATGATTATTGGATTGGTTACTGGTTTCGGTAGATTCAGCGTTTCCGTTGCGGAACATGGCGGCGATGGCGGCGAAGAACTTTGCGATGCCGCTCTCCCTGTCCGCCACTGGGATATTTGGGATAGGCATACCGGCAGCGGCCATCGCCGAGGCCGTGGAATCGGTGAGCTTGGGGGCGGTGTCCTCCGGCTCGTCGGTGATTTCATCGACAAATCCCCATTCAAGAGCCTCTTTTGCCGAAAGCCAGCCGCCTACTTTCATCAGGTCGAGCAGTGCCTTGGGGTCTTTGCGGCATTTGGCGGCGTACATCGCGGCAACCCCGGCATCGAGTTTGTCGAGGTCGGCTTTCTGCCTTTCGAGCGCGGAAATGAGGTCTGCCATCTGGTCTGCGTTGAGGCTCGACCACTTGAAAAACTCGTTGGAGCATTTATGCACGAGGTACCACGCGGCGGTGTCGATGCTGACGTGCTTCGCGCCGAGCGATGCGATGGTTGCAGCGGAGGCGTTCATGCCGACGAAATGCACCGACACGTCGCCGTGTCGCCTGAAAGCGGAAGAAATGGAAAGCGCGGTGGCGAGTGAGCCGCCTGTGCTGTCAATCAGCACGTTCACGGGCTTGTCGGCGTTCTTGGTGAGAATGTAGTCCACATAATCGCGGTCGAAGTCATAGCCTCCGACGAAGCCTTTCAGATGCAGGTTGTATTTAGGTTGTGGCATGGCTTAATCGTTGTTTGCCACAAAAGTACCGCAGTAAATAAAGCGGCTAAAAGACACTGAAATTCACGGAAATTTCGTAACTTTGCAATTCAATCTGAATATGGAAAATCAATCAAAAGCAAAATATTACCTCTACATTGATGAGTGCGGCGACCAAAATTTAGAGAACTTCAACCCGGAGTTTCCTATTTTTACTTTGTGTGGTGTATTGGTGTCGCGCGATAATAGAAAGAAATTAGAGGCAGACTTTATAGCCCTTAAAAAAGAGTTATGGGGCGATGAGAACATAATAATACATTCTCGCGACATAAGGCGGTGTAAGAAAGAATTTATAAATCTACTGGATTTAGAAGTGAAGCAGCGGTTTTACAACCGCATAAATGAGATTCTTTCACAGAACGAAGCCTATGTAATCGTTGCTTGCTCAATTTTGAAAGAGCCGTTTATCCGATTATTCAGTAATACGGAAGATGTTTACGGGCTGTCATTATCATACCTGTTGGAGCGCAGTATATTTTGTGTAGATGATAATGAAAAGGAAGCAATAATAGATGTAGTCTTTGAGAAACGAGGAAAAATAGAAGACCGAACTCTGACGCAATTTTATAACGGGCTTCGCGTAACCGGTACCAAATGGGTAACACCTGAACGGCTATGCGAAAGGATTGGAGCATTTACGGCACGTTCCAAAAAAGATAATTTAATTGGTTTGCAGATAGCAGACCTTATCGCCTATCCGATAGCCCGAAAAGTATTGTCGCCCGAAAGCGTAAATCCGGCATTTGATATTATCAAGCCCAGCATCTATTCAAGTAATGGCGTAATGCTCGGATTCAAAGTTATACCGCATTAAAAAAAGAGCGGCCTTTCGGCTGCTCTTTCCCATCTGCGCCAGCAGATGCCTAAAATCGTTGCTTTCGCACTCGAAGTATTTCTTTTATGAGGGGGAAACCTGACCCCGTTTTGGTAATGCAAATTTAGTGATAATTTCATTACCTGCAAAATTATAACGCTATTTTTTGCGAAAAAGTTTGCCGGGCAACGAAAAAAGGCCGGCTTTCGCCGACCCACGGAGGGAGAGAGAGGCTTTCACGGCTCAATATCTGCGGAACACATAGCCGTTATCCATATAGTAGTCGCACATAAACAGGTCGCGTGCAAAGGCGGCATAGTCGAAGTACCCTGCGAGGTTGCCCATCAGACTGTCGAGGTCGTAGCAGTCCTCGATGATATGCCGCGCAAAATCTTCCTCGTCTTTCCACTCGCCGCAGAAGCAGTCCTCGAAGTGGTCGAGGCTTTCGCCTCCCCACTCCACGAAAGCGTCCACGGCCTCCTTGTCGTGGCTTTCCGTCAGCCGGATATATTCGGCGATTTTATCCCAAGTTTCTTTGCTGAAGCAAAGCGCTGAAGCGATGACCTCTCCCATGCAGCTTTCGCAGTACCATTCACGGGGGAAGTTCTCGTAGTCCTGGAACATCAGCTCCGGGTCTTCCTCGTCGACATGGTAAGCCTTGCAGAAGTCGATGAAGTCGTCGTAGCTGTCGAAAGTCGAGAGGTCGATCCACAGGCCGGATATGTCGCCGTCGTTGTATTTGGCGTATGTGCCGCAGTAGAGCGACGGATTACCGTCGCGGTAGTCGGATTCGTGTTCGGTGATTGCCTCGCGCAGCGATTCGGGCGTGTAACCGAGTTCTTCGAGGCGGTCGATGATTTCCTGACGCAGAGTGAGGCCGGATTTAAGAATTTCTTTCATGTCTTGTTTGGATTTGGGGTTTGATGAATGATTTCGTGTAAAAGCACTTTCTTTTACGCTGCCCCAAAAGTTGCCCCCGGCGGTGTACCAAGACAAGGCTCTGCACGGGAAATACTCTCTGCAAGAGGAAGATTTTCAGAAAGATGCACTTTAGCCTTGACGCGCCGCAGGGGGCTGTTAACTTTGCGGCGGAAAAGGAAGCGCTCGGAATCATTCATGCCCCGGATTCAAAAATGAAAGGAAGTCTGCCGGCCTCAACGTCGGGAATCCGACAGCCCGGCAGCACCGCCACACCGCCCGAACCCAACGGGGGCAGAACCGGGCACCGTGTCCGGCCAAGCAGGTAAACCGCACATACGCCATATACGGCAATACGACGGCATCATATAGGGCAGACCTCGCGGCACCGGCATTATTACCGCGCATCGACGGAAACGGCTTGCCCTGCCGACACCGATACAGATGTTCCATAATGGAGAGAACGACTATACCGAAGCAGCGGAAAGCACCGGGAGGAAACAAAACCGTATAAAAAAGGAAAGTCCGCCACAAGGCAGACCGTCCGAAAACAAAGAGTGGGGAAAGAAAGCATTACGGCCACGGCTGCGGCTGCGGCCACCGCGACGGGGAAGCGCGGCAACCGATGACTGCCACGCCACACCGACAACGGGGCGACATGGCGGCTTCGTCCATGCCGGTTATGACCGCAAATGTACGGCTGCGGATAACAGCGGAGTGTTCCACCGCCGGAGAAGAAAGCCCCGGCCTCCGAGGGTCGGCGCAAGCCTCCCTTTCAGAATACGCAGGGCAAAAGCGCGCGTTGCCCTACCGCTTTCACCTCGACCTCCCAGACTGCGGGGTCGCCACCGGGCAACCCCGTCTTTCGGGTGAGCGACACTTTCGGAAAAGGCGGCTCCGCCGCACCTATAAGCCACGACTGGCCGGTGATGTCGGTAACGACAAAACCGAGTTGGATTTCAATGCGCAGAAAATCCGATGTCCGGAATTTCAGCGTGGTCGTTTCCATCGGGGCACCGTGGCTGCACTCGCTGACCGCCTCGACGGTAGCGTTGACAAACGGCACTTCCTCGACAGCGGTATGTGCCGCGACGGTAAGCCCGGCAAGCGATGCTTCGCGCAGGTCGGGCTGCAACTTCTCGCAGTCCACAACACCTATGAAACGGATACCGGGAAGCGACAGTGAGGGAACGAGCGGCGATTTCATACCTTTATAGTCTGCGTTATCTTCAACTCTCCCGAATAACCGCGTGCTTTAAGCTCGTCGATAAGCTGCCGGGGCGTGAAGTTCGCGAGGTCGGGATTGGTGAACACTTTTTTCAGTTTCTTACGGGAATGGTGGTACTCGCGTTTCGCGGCGTTCACACACTCCCTGCATCGGTAGCTCAGGCCGTCGGGAGCCGAAGCCATTCTGCCGAATGCTTCCAGCGGCAACTCGCGGTTGCAGCCGGTACAAAGTTTCGTCGTTTCTGACATAAGATTACAGATATTGATGATGTTACAGATGTTACCGAAGTGTCGCGCGGTATGAAACCGCTCTGAACTCGGTACGATTTTTATTGATTTTTTCGGGTTATACGCCGGATCCGGCACCCTTTTCCTTGTCGCGGTGCCTCTTGACATAGATTTTCTTCCTCACACGGTCGAGGCGTTTCTTGACCGAATTGTAGTTTGTATCGTTGAACTCGATGCCGTGCAGTTCCATCCACGCCTCGATCATATAGTCTATCCGTGAGCCTTTGATATAGGTTTTCACATAGTAGTCGTGCAGTTCGAGGTCGAAAAGGTCGCGCAGCGTTTCCACGAGGGCGTTAATCCCCTGCGGCGAAACATAGTTGAACTGCCGTGGGTCTTTTGCCGGGAACGACGGGATAGCGACGGGCACGCAGCCCTGTGGCGGCGGCGCCGGAACAAAGCCGGAGGGCGGCACGTCCAACAACGCCTTTAGGCGTTTGGATTCCACGCTGCCGCGCACAAGGCGCACGGTGTATGGGGAACCGCCGTGCCGGTGCCTGAACCACTGCGCCATAAAGTTTTCGAGCGGAAGATAAATAAGGAAGTCGTTCATATTCGGAAATGTTATTGTATTGATGTTTTTTATTTCAAAATCAGTATATACCGTGGTGCAACCGCCGGAACCGCGCCACCGCCGGGTCGATGCCGCTACAACCCCCACGAAACCACGTTTTTATGATATTTTTCTTTCTTTTCAAAAAGAGAAAAATAAGGAAAAACGGTTGCCGCCGGTTGCAAAATCGGCAAACGGTGGCTGGCGGTGGCGATGCGGTAGTCATAGGCGGCTGTGCTTATATTGTTGATTCATAGCGCGGTGGCGGCGGTGGCTGTGGTAACTTGCGGATTTCATAAGATTTTCAGAAAAAATCAAAAAGGAAGCCTTGATTGCCCGTTGCCGCTTGCCGGAGGCTTACCCTGCTGATTTTCATTCTCTTTCATTTCCTCCTCCGTAAGTGCCGACGTGTCGGCGGTGAGGTACAGGTGATAAAGCCTCTGCACTTGGTCGTAGTCGAAAGCCAGTGCGGTATCGACATCGTAAAGCTGACGGCCGACGGTGCCGCCGTCGCCAATCTCCTTGACCGGCTGTCCGTACTGGTTCATCTTGTAGAACTTGCGCTTTACGATTCCGAGGCATGGCGCGGAGCGTTCAAGGTACTTGCGCATATCGTCCTCCGACAGCACAAGCTGTTTGGTGGAGCGCGCCTTGTCGGTCTGATAGTGCTGAATGATACGGCGGTCGCGTATGATGAGGATATTCTTCGGCTCTGAAAATTCCCGTGTTTCCGAAACGCCGTGCAGCCGGAGGCTCGACACGCGGTAATTGATGCGGTAGTCGCCCTCCTGAAACAGCCTCCCCTCCTGATACAGCACATGAACGAAGTTCCAGAACGATGCCACTTCGTCCGACCTCTCCGTAATGGAATGTTGGTCGAGCAGCATTTCCACGCAGATGTCGAGCAGGTTTTCATAGGAAAACGGCACCGGCAGTATGCGTTCAAGCGTCCAGAAGGAGGCGAGAACGACAACCCAGTTCATATACATACGGTCTGATATGGTCTTGCCGGTTCTTGCGATGCGGTTCACCACCTCGGTACGTGCAAGCTCGCAGAAGTGGGGGAAGTCCTGAACGAAGCGGTCGCGGTGCGCGATCACCTCCATAGTGAGGTGGCACACTCCGCGTCGGTTCAGTTCCATAAGGTCGGCGAAGCGTCGGCGTTCCTCCAGTGTGTAGGAAGTCTTGTTTACGGTAACGTGGATAATACGGGTGAACAGTGCCGGGTCAATCGTCGGCATTTCCTGACCCGACAGAATAACGCCGCAGTTGACGTTCACGCGCTCCACGTCGCCGTCTTTCATCTTTCCGCGCCCCACGCCGTCCCACATTGATTTAAGCAGTTCGACCTTTCGCCACTCGATAGAGTTCTTGTATTCGTCGAAATGCACGAGGCAGTTTGCGGTCTGTTCCAGTGCCTTGTTGATTGCCGGGTATGTTTCGCCCTCGTAGTTTATGGGCTTGTATGAGTTGGTGAAGAAGCCTTTCATGGCCTTACCCAACTGGCTCTTGCCAGACTGCGGTTTGCCGAAGATGTTGAAAATCGGGAAAAACTCGAACATCTCAAAGATGAAATCGCGGAACAATGTGGCGAAGATAAACGCCACGGCCACCTTGCCGTTGTCGCCGAACACCTCCACGAACAGTTTCAGGTATTCTGCCATAGACACGTCGGCCTTGTGGGTATAGGTGAAAGACTTCTCGAAAGCGAAGCGGAGGCGGTTGTCGCGGTACATCACCGAAAAGGCCGGCAGATAGAAAATGCCGTGTCCGGGGAGGTTCACCATACCTATCTCGTCGACGCGGATAAAGCGGTCGGTAAAAATACCGTCGCCGTAGGCGAAGAAACCCTCCGGCTGCCAGCCGAGGGTGCGTATTCGTTTTGCCGATTCGCTTTTTCTGAATATGTATTCCTCGACGCGCATAAGGTCGTCGATTTTGCCGAGCCACACATAACGCCCGGCGATGTTTATTTTCTTGCGGAACAGGGCGAGGTTCACGAGGTCGTCCGGCTCCAACGGTATTATGGCGTCATGTCCGAGGTCATTTATGATCTTGTAGAGGCGCGTCATGGAGCCTTCATCGGGTATGTCGTACATCGGCACCAGTACGAAGTTCGACAGGCGTATGACCTCGCTCTGTTTGCCGTAAGTGCAGTAACAGTTGTTGGCGATGAAGAAGCCGTATCTGCTGAAAAGGTCGCGCTCGTTCTCGCTCCCGGCACCCTCCGTGCCCGAATCGCTGCGCTTGCGCATCTGCGCCGAGTTGTAGGCGAGTTTCCACGCCGTCCGTTCCTTGTATTTCTTAATAAGCTGTTCGAGGTACATAGAGGCGAGTGTCGCGTCCTCGATGGCTGCGAGCATGGCGCATATCTCCTTTATAACCTCGGTGCGTCCCAACTGCGTGGTGGGCGCGAGAAATGCTTTCTCGGCATACCACAGCACAAAATCCTGTTCTTCGAGAGAAGCAAGGATTGCAGGGGTGGTGCAATAGCTGTCGGGGTCGTTCTTCTTTTCTCCGTTGTCAAGCGGAATCTCGCGCACGACAACGCGGAATCCCCTGTTTATGGCCTCGCGCCCGTTTTTCATCACGGCCATAGTGCCGGGGGCGTATATTTCGCCCTCTTTCGGCACCTCACTGTCGGGGATAAAGCAAAGCGTGTCTGATATTCCCTTTATGGCATCGAACTGGGCGGCAGTCCATTCGGTACCGAGAGCGGCCACGGCGTTGTCGCAGCCGATGGACTGGAGGCGTAGCACGTCGGGCGCGCCCTCGACCACGAAAAGGCAACCGGCCTTTGCCGCCGCCCTCCGTGCAATCTCGATGCCGAAAACGGTATCACCCTTTTTGTAGACGCACGAGGTCGTGGAATTGAGATATTTGCATTCGGGGTTCTCATCGAGGCTCCGGGCGGAGTATGCTATGACCCGTCCGAACCTGTCGCGTATGGGTATGCTAATGCGGTTGGCGAACATAAAAGAGAAATGGCCGTCCTCTTTCTTGCGTACCATACCGATATCCAAAAGAGCCTCGAAGCTGATGCCCTTTTGTTTCACGAACTCGAAAAACACTTTGGGGTACGGGGCATATCCTATCCCGTTGGCGCGGCAGTAGTCGAGCGTCCAACGGTTGGAGGCGTATGCACAGGCGCGTTTCGCCGCCGGTGTCTTGGCAACAAGCGAATCCTCGAAGAACTGCTGCACGGTTTCGAGGGCGATAAGGGCGTTCTCGCGCTGAATGGCAAGTCTGCGCTGTTCGTCGGTGAGTGTCCGGGGCGTTTCCTCCACGGGTATGCCGTATATCCCGGCTATGTGCCTTATGGCATCGGGATACGACATATTCTGCTGCTCCATAAGGAACCTGACCGCGCCGCCGCCTGCTCCGCAACTGAAACATTTGTAGATGTTGCGGCGCGGGTCTACGTGGAAAGATGGCGTGCGTTCCGAGTGGAACGGGCACAGCCCGACCCAGCCGGAGCCGTTGCGCCGCAACTGCATGAACTCTTTCACGACATCGTGAATCTGCACCGCGTCGAGAACAGCGTCTATCGTTTTTTGCGCTATCATAGCTCAAAGTAGTCTTGTTCTTGACGTTGGAGAAAACGTAGGTCTGCCGTGCAATACTCTGTCTTACCGGGGTGCTTGCTCGGTTTGACTTTTCTTTCTCGCCGCCATCGTTCTACATTGGCGCGGCCAAACATTGCATAAGCCTTTCTTTGGCTTATATAATCGGGGTCATTGCGTTGTTCACTAATCATCTTCGCCAAAGTTGCAGCTACATCACGGAGAAAGATTTCATAGGGAATTAAACGGTCTGAAAATTGAATGAATGGCATGATATGTGCTTTAACTCAGACGAGTAACAGTAATAATTCGCTCTGTTCTGCTCATTTTCGTAGTATATTTGCGGTCGTAGATTGCACCGAGTTCAGATGCCTGTGAGCGAACACTTCTAAGGCGAACTAAAGGGAAACTCGCAGATGCACCAACCGCTAAGTCCATAAGAGTAGGACGTATAGGCAGGTCTTGTTTATCCATAATTTATTACTATATTTATTTGTTTATTTCCTATATATTAACTAACTTGTGTAACCACAAAGGGAATGTTAGCCAAACGCAAAGTAAACAAAATTTGTTTGAAAAAGCAATACTATTACTAAGGTTTGCCTAATTTCTTAATGATGTACTAATGTACTGATTAACTCAGATATTAACGATGAAAAATGCTGACTTAAAACATATTCATATAGGCCACGAGATAAAAAAAAGAATCGAGGAACTAAACATGACTAAAACCGATTTTGGCAATCAAATCGGGGTTCAGCAACAGCATGTAAATCGACTTCTTGAAAAAGATACGATTGAAACAAAGAAACTTATTCGTATATGCGAGGTGCTTGACTTTAATTTCTTTGCACTTTTCTGCCACTTCCCTACAAGTATCAATGCATACCTCGCAGCTGTGGCACTTGGAGATGGTGATGCCAATAATAATATTGGCGAAGCTGCAGTGTTGGCACATATCGAGAAGATGAAAACCGAGAATCAAGGATTAAAAGATAGGTGTGGCTTGCTCGAAGACCAGATAGCAACACTTAAAGACCAAGTAGCTGGTCTTAAATCCCAACTTGCAGATAAAGATGAAATAATTGAAATATATAAACAGAATAATATGAGATAGGAAACAAATACGAGCGTTAGCTCTATTTATTACAATTCAGAAACCCGATATCAATACGGCGAAGATTTTAGGTTGAGAAGAAATTGAGAAACAATCTGTAAACGCCTAAAAATCAAAGCTAATTAGGAGCGGCCCAAGCTGCGATAGAGGACTAAAAACTCTATTAACAGAAAATCATTAAAC
>CAYUWC010000023.1:0-20032 GCA_964448355.1 uncultured Oscillospiraceae bacterium
CCCGATATATCATTTTGACCACGATAAAATCAAAAACCGAAACCGACATAAACGTACAATATGATCACTTAGAGCAGACACTTAAAATGTTTTTAAATTCGCTTTAAGATGGGTCATTACGATTGTGTCGATTTCGGTTATTTTTATGTTCAAAGCAGTTTAACAACGATATCTTCGCACTGTTTTTCTTTAAAAATCATTTTCCACTCAACATCGTTTGTCGGCTCAAAGTGCAATGCGGACAGTGCGGTGTGAGAAACGCTGTTTGTATTTTTTCCGGCAGACAGAATCACGGCCGTCGGTCCGTCCGCACCGCCGATGATACCGATCGTACACGCATCATATGTAGCTTGCGGTTCGTAGGCATTTTGAGGTCTGCGTTTCGGCTCATCATTGTCAAGCCGATCTCTTACACCGAAGTTTTTGTTCGGGATATCGGGGTCGAGCGTATATGTCATTGCAATATGATATGTCGGAAACTCGTATTCGGGATTTGCGAAGGCGTGAGACGGCAGTTCTTGCGGTTCGTATTCCAGTACCGTCAGTTTATGTTCCGTTCCGAATACGGGGTGGGTAAAAGTTATAACATCGCCGACGGACGGGTTTTTGAAGCAGATCCCGTCGATTTGAACAAGCTCTCGTTCCGATTTCAACGACATTGATCTTATCTTCGGTTTTTTTACCGTCGCCCATAAAAACGAAATGCGGTGAAAAGACCATGCTTTTGTTGCGTCAAGCCCGTAATGTTTTATAATGCGCACAGCCTGCCTGTCGTTTTGCTCATCATCCGGCAAACAGCTTATCGGGATCCACGATACTGACATGCCGTTTTGGCGGGTGAGCAATCTTCCGTTTACGGTAAGATACGGACAAAATTCGATATTCAGCGGATTTTCGTTGTCGATTTGTCTACGCAGTTCCCGTGTCAGGCGTTCTTCCGAAATTTTTGTCGGAATCCATTTTTCGATAAATGCTTTTTCGCGTTCGGGATCGATTTCCACGCAAAAATCCACGACAATGCCTTTTGGAAAAATATAAACTGCGGGAATATGCCATAGCTCGCTGTTCCAAGCAAAGCAGGCATTTAAAGCAAGCTCCTCCGGCATACGTTTTGAGGGATTTTGTTTTCCGAAAAAACCGCCGTTATAACAGACTTCCCACGGCTCGTCGTTTGCCGACACTGCGGCATTATTCTTTTCGATTTTGAAATCTATATTTGATTCTTGAGTTTTATCGTATATGTTCATAAACGCCTCTTAGGTATATTTTTTAATAGCCTGTTTTTTCGTCTCGGTCTTATTCTTTTGAAATACGCTTTTGAATATCTTCAATAGACGGCAGCTGCTTACTGAGATATTCGGGCAGATCGCTTGTAACTTTATACTCGCTGACACCGATAGGTTTGGACATATCCTTGAGTGCATATTCGGCGACCAAATCGTTTTTACTCTTGCACATCAGCAGTCCGATAGAAGGATTATCGCCGTCCTTTTTTAAAATGCCGTCCACCGCAGACAGATAAAAGTTGAGCTGACCTGCGTATTCCGGTTTGAATTCACCGGTTTTCAGCTCGATTACAACATAGCAGCGGAGATTAAGATTGTAAAACAACAAATCGATGTAAAAATCATCGCCGCCCACATTGAGTTGATACTGATTGCCGAGAAACGCAAACCCTGTGCCAAGCTCCAACAGCAGCTTCGTTACATCTTTTACAAGAGCGTTTTCAACATCACGTTCGACCATATCTTCCTTAAATGGGACAAAATCAAAGATGTACGGATCTTTCATGGTCTGCACGGCAAGCTCACTCTGCGGCGAAGCAAGGCGATTCTCAAAGTTGCTTATCTTATGGGCAAGAACCTGTCTTGCATATAAGCAACTTTCGATTTGATGCACCAATACATTTCGTGACCATCCGTTTTTGAAAACTTGCTCGGCATACCAAATGTGTTCATCTGCTGTCTTTATCTTATCCATCAATGCGATGTGGTGATACCATGTAATTTGTGCAAGCACCGCTTGCACAATTTCAAAGTCCGGAAAACGAAGAGCAAACTTCGCCATATATTTCAGATTCCGCACAGAATAGCCCTTTGCATCGGGAAATGACAGCTTAATATCGGCGGCAAGATTTTCGATAAACTTGCTGCCCCATGTTTTATGCTTGTTGATGAGCTGACCGATGTTATAGTAAAGCCCGATCAATTCCTTGTTAACGCTCAAAGCTGCCCTGTACTGTGCGTGCCTGATTTCCTGTTTAATGTTTTGCACCAAGTCAAGGTACTCGTTGTTGTTCATTAACATCCACAGTCCTCCTTTATCTAAAATTCAATTCTGCATATTTTTTTCAATTTAACAGGACAATATGCTTAAGTATATTTTACCGCGTTGTGAAAATGCTTACATTTGCACGTGATTCTTGCTCTTTTTTACACTTGCTCGCATTCGCTTGCACATGCATATTGCAAGGCTGTAATATGGCGCGAAATGTTTTGCGAACAGCAAGGTAGTAAAGACCTGCGCTGATTTAAACATCGCAAAGGGCGATATCCGTGTTAAGTTTTTTCACATAAATTTGATTAATTTGCCACGCTTATGGTATTGACTTTACTCACATTATGTGATATTATAGTCTCATAAAACAACTTTAATCAAAAAAACGAAAGGTATACTCACGTAAAGTAAAAAACAAGACGAGAGAGAGATAATCGATGACATTACAAGAACGGATCACAAGGCTTATCCGCGAAAGAGAAGTAACGCTTGCAGTAATAGCTCAAAAGACAGGCGTTACACCAAGAACTATACAAAACTACGCAAAAGGTATCACGATACCGAAAACAGAGGAAAAATATCTGACTGTTTGCGAGCAAATAGACGAGTTATACGAAAGCTGTCCGCAAAAGAAAAGCAAAAAATGGTATTATATTTACTATGCAAACAGAGGTGCTAAACGATCTTGACAAGATCGCGGTCGTTTGCAAGATATCCGGAATAATCCTGAGGCAACATTCTACGCAAAGACAGCAAAACCTCGTATCTATGGCCGTTTTTCCTGAAAAGGACATTTCCGCCTCGGAGTTCGACTGTTTTTTTAACAAAGAAAAGAGATGTTCTTCTTTTTCGGCTTTGAAGATCAAAAACATTCTCCGTATCGAATCGACGTTTTTGCGCTGGGACTGAAAAGGATAGTATGATATGGGATCCTGTCGGCTTAGCCAAAACTTTTATGGCTATGTTTCCGTCGCAATTTTCAAGGAAAAAGTCTGCAATATCGCCGAGTATACAACTTAATTCTTTGGGATTATACAGGATCTCCAGATCGGTCAACGAAAGTCCGCTCAAATCGAAAACTCCGTGCAGCTTATCCGTATCCGCAAAGAACCGCACAAGATCGATACATTCAACATTCTTTTCGCCGATCAAAAATTGCAATCGAAGCACGGACATAAGATTTTCGATCACGCCGCTGACGTTGATAAAATTCGTCGTAATGCTCGTCAAGTGCGGATATACCATTTTTATCTCCGTACCGGACGGCAACTGGAAAATACGGTCGATCGTTCCGTTGATGCCCCGAACAAAAATATCGTACATATCGCCGAAGACATCGAAAATATGTTTTTCACAGCTGAATCTGTCGGTTGATTTAAAAACGCTGAAAGAATGTTCCGCAAAAACAAACACCTTACGTTTCGATTTGAACGTAACAGGTAAGAGCGTTATAAACATATACGGTCCGAAATTATCGTTCAGATTGACGACCTCTCCCCTTTTTACGCAAGCACACACATCTGCGTATCTGTCCGCAACAACAGATTTTAACGACGTTGCTCTGCAAATGGATGCAAGGGTTTTTCTTGCGATCTTGTTGCAATACTCTATTGCAAGATCTTCCGACGCGATCAAAATCGGGAAAGAAATATGATCGTATATTTTATAGTCCAAATAATTGCTCATAAACACTCTCCTTATAATCGGCTGTATTAGACGGCAGATCTCGACCTGCCGGTGCGCGTTAAACAATAAAAAAGATATCGTCCGCATTAAAACGAGAACATTTGCGCCGAGTTTAAACTGTGCAAGGTTTGTATACTAATTATGTTCTCTGACATTTTTTTGAAACTTTGGCCGAACGTCTTGATTATGACATATTTATCGTATACAATAGTATACAGTAAAAAATTACAACAATCATAATTATGGAGGATCACATTATGTCCATTAAAGTTGCAATTAACGGTTTCGGTCGTATCGGACGTCTTGCTTTCAGACAGATGTTCGGCGCAGAAGGCTACGAAATCGTTGCTATCAATGACCTTACAAGCCCGAAGATGTTGGCTCACCTTCTCAAGTACGATACCGCTCAAGGCGGATATTGCGGCAGAATCGGCGACAACACTCATACCGTAAGCTACAAAGAGCCTGTTTTTGCCGAAGACGGCAAAACAGTAACCGTTCCCGGTTCCATCACTGTTGACGGAAAAGAAATCACTATCTACGCTATGCCCAAAGCTCAGGATCTTCCCTGGAAAGAGCTTGATGTTGACGTCGTTCTCGAATGCACTGGTTTCTACACATCCAAAGAAAAATCCGAAGCGCACATTCAAGCAGGCGCAAAGAAAGTTGTTATCTCCGCTCCCGCAGGCAATGATCTTAAGACAGTTGTTTTCAGCGTAAACGAAGGCACTCTCACTTCCGAAGACAAGATCATCTCCGCAGCTTCCTGCACAACAAACTGCCTTGCTCCCATGGCAAAAGCTCTTAACGACTATGCTACGATCGAAAGCGGCATTATGTCCACTATCCACGCTTACACAGGCGACCAGATGATTCTTGACGGCCCGCACAGAAAAGGCGACCTCAGAAGAGCAAGAGCCGGCGCTGCAAATATCGTTCCGAACTCCACAGGCGCTGCAAAAGCTATCGGCCTTGTTATTCCCGAACTTAACGGCAAACTTATCGGTTCCGCTCAGCGTGTTCCCGTTGCTACCGGTTCAACAACTATTCTCGTTGCTGTAGTTAAAGGCAAAGACGTTACCAAAGAAGGCATCAACGCTGCAATGAAAGCCGCTTCTTCCGCTTCTTTCGGTTATAACGAAGAACAGATCGTTTCTTCCGACGTTGTCGGTATGAGATACGGTTCTTTGTTTGACGCTACCCAGACTATGGTCTCCAAAATAGATGACGACACATATCAGGTTCAGGTAGTTTCTTGGTACGACAACGAAAACTCCTACACAAGCCAGATGGTAAGAACGATCAAATACTTTGCAGAACTCCAATAATTGATCTAAGTCCTATAAAATCCTCAAACACAAAAAATGTTTGAGGATTTTTATTTTGTGGATCTGTTAACCGCCAAGACCGCGATCAACTTTTTTTAAATAAGTCCCGCAAAGCCGGTGTTGATGATCTCGCTGAGACCTTTGATTGCTGCCTCTTCATCGGGTCCGTCGGCAATAATGTTTATATCATTGTCTTTTGTAACACCTAAAGACAAAACGCCGAGCAAGCTTTTTGCGTTAACTCTTCTTTCCTCGCGTTCGATCCAGATGGAACACTTGTACTCGTTAGCTTTCTGGATAAAGAATGTTGCCGGTCTTGCATGAAGACCTACTGAATTTGTGACTGTTACTTTTTGATTTATCATTTTCTACTTTTCTCCTTTATATATCGGAAACCGAATTTCGCTTACTTTTCTTTAATACTTATTATACACTATTAAAGCGAACTTGTCAACATACAAAAGTAACAAGAATGCGCTTGATTTTGCAACACGAATTGGACATTATTAACAAAAACCCGTTTTTCGGCGGTTTTGAGCATCAAAAATCGGGGGGTTTTCGACCGAAAAAACGTCTCTCGGCAATTGTCGATTTATGTTCACAAAAAAATTCTTGACAACAAGAAAGTAAAATGATATAATATTTAAAATTTGAATATCATCAAACAAAGACTATGACGAAGACGGTCGGATCGAATAACCTTGAGAGAGTTGGCGGTTGCTGCGAGCCAATGGTGACGCTTTCCAATGACCCATCACTTCCGAGTCGGAGGACCGAAAGCGAAAGCAAGTAGACTTCTCCCGTAATGCTGCGTAAAAGCAAAAGGCTTGTCTGAGCCGAAAGTGGCGATTATTCGCAATTTGAGTGGTACCGCGGGTTTAACAACTCGTCTCAAAAGAAATTTTGAGACGGGTTTTTTTATATATCAACCGTGATCGAGGAGATAAAATGGGCTACAGTTTAAAAGAAGTGGCAGGCAGAATAAAAGATCTGCGAGAAGCAAAGGGTTACACGCAAGAAGAACTCGCGAAACTTACAGGTGTTTCGGTCGAAGATTACCGTATACTTGAAAAAGGTGAAACGGACTTCAGTTTTACGTTCATATACAAATGCGCAAAGGCCTGCGATGTTGAAGTTGTGGATATTCTTGAGGGTACGAGCACAACGTTGACCTCGTTTGCCATAACAAGAAAGGGCGAAGGTTTAAAGATCATACGTAAAAAAGGCGTGGTATACAACAACCTCGCGCCCAAATTCAAAGAAAAGCTGGCGGAGCCATTTCTTGTTAAATTCCCATACCTTGAAGAAGAGCAAAACGCACCCATCAAGCTCAACTCTCATAACGGTCAGGAATTTGACGTTATAGTAAAAGGCTCGCTCAAAGTCCAGGTCGGAAGTCATATCGACATTCTTAACGAGGGAGATTCCATTTTTTATAACAGTCTGATCCCTCACGGTATGATAGCGGTCAGCGAGGGCGGCTGCGAATTTCACGCCGTTGTGCTTAATCCACACGACGGTCAGGTAAGCGAAGAATATCCCGAAGCCCCGTTCATTGCGGCAAAAACGGCAAAAGCTCAAAGCACCGTAAAAACGGTGGCGGATAATTTTGTTGAATCAACATACGACGAAAACGGTGTTTTCAGCGGAATATCATTCAAAAACGAGGATAAATTCAATTTTGCGTTCGACTGTGTTGACGCGATCGCAAAAAAAGATCCGGACAAGCTTGCGATGCTGTGGGTCGCAAACGACGGTTCCGAGCGCAGATTCACATTCGGCGAAATGAAAAAGTATTCGGCGAAAACTGCGCATTATTTTGAATCTCTCGGCATAAAACGCGGAGATACGGTAATGCTCGTGTTAAAAAGGCATTATCAATTCTGGTTTTGTATGCTTGCACTGCACAAGATCGGCGCAATAGCGATCCCCGCGACGAACCAGCTTGTCGAACACGACTTTGTTTACAGATACAAAGCCGCAAAAGTCAAAGCGATAGTCTGCACGGCAGACGGAGACGTTTCGACCGAAGCGGAAAAAGCGGCACAAGAGTTCCCCGGCATGATAAAGATACTTGTCGGAGGCAAAAAAGACGGTTGGAACGATTTTAACACGGAATCGGAGCGTTTCAGCACCCATTTTTACAGAACGGAACAATCTCCCTGCGGCAACGATCCGATGCTTATGCTTTTCACGTCCGGAACGACGGGATATCCCCGCATTGCTACGCATTCGTACAAATACGCACTGGGGCATTATCCCACGGCAAAGCATTGGCATAACATCGATCCCGATGGGCTGCACTTTACGATATCCGACACGGGCTGGGGCAAAGCGCTTTGGGGCAAGCTTTACGGTCAGTGGCTTTGTGAGGCAGCAACGTTCACATATGATTTTGACAGATTCCGTTCGGAAGATATACTTCCGTTGTTCAAAAAATACAATATCACAACGTTCTGCGCGCCGCCGACGATGTACAGATTTTTCATAAAAGAAGATCTGTCAAAATACGATCTTTCTTCACTCAAATATGCAACCACTGCCGGTGAAGCACTCAATCCGGAGGTGTTCAATCAATTCAAAAAGGCTACCGGGCTTACAGTCATGGAGGGCTTCGGTCAAACGGAAACTACGCTTTCGATTGCGAATTTTGTCGGGTCAACACCCAAGATCGGCTCGATGGGCAGATCAAGCCCCCTTTACGATATCGTTCTTCTCGACCCCGACGGCAACGAATGCAAAACAGGCGATACCGGCGAAATTTGTATTCGAACACAAGACAGGATCCCGTGCGGACTTTTCCTCGGTTATTACATGGACGAAGAAAAGACGAGCGAAGTTTGGCATGACGGTTTTTATCACACGGGCGATCAGGCAACGATGGACGAAGACGGATATTTATGGTATGTCGGACGTATTGACGATGTTATCAAGTCTTCCGGATACCGCATAGGCCCGTTTGAGATAGAAAGCATTATTATGGAAATACCGTACGTTTTGGAATGCGCCGTTACACCCGTTCCCGACGAGATCAGAGGACAGATCGTTAAAGCAACGATCGTTTTAACAAAAGGAACCGTCGGAACAAACGAGCTTAAACGCGAAATACAAAATTACGTTAAAACACATACCGCACCGTACAAATATCCGAGAGTTGTGGAGTTTGTAGACGAACTGCCGAAAACCATCAGCGGAAAAGTTAAACGTGCGTATATCAGGCAAAAAGACTTGGCAAAATAAGAACTTTTAATATTTTAAATCGGATCAAAGCTTACAAACGATCGCAACCTACGCATAAGGCGTTAATTGTTCGGGATTTCGGTAAAAGAGAATAACTCACACCAAATCCCAAAGACGGTGGCAGCTGCGTTCGATCATAGCTTAACAAACGCCTAAGGTCGCGCAGGAAATTCCCGCGCGACCTTAAGTCTTATGTGTTTGTTGTTTAACCTAACGCAATATATAACAATACGTTACTTAGGTCGTGCCCCGAAGAATGTTATGTAAAAAAACATTGCTCGGATTTTAAAATCAGGTTAGGGTTTCGCTGTTGTTAAGAACAAGCGTACTGTAAAGGAAAAGTACGTCTTGATCTTTAAACTCTATAAATCTGCCGAGATAGTCGGTTCGCAAATAACGAATGTCTACCAAAGTTATTTTGGAATATCCCTCAACGAGCAAAGGTGCGATACTGCTTCCGAACGAATCCCTGAAAATTATCAGTTCTCGATCGGTGTTTGCATTCGGATTTTCGATCGTCAAAAGCGATATCGAACCGGAGAGGAACAATTCGTAAGGATCTTTGCCGTACGCTTTTTCCATATCATAAATGCCGCCGACAGTTTCGTTTTCATAATTTATAACAACACAGTCGGACAAAACATCGTTTGAAAGATAATATATCGTTTCTGCCGGAAGCGGAAGAGCCGACTGGCCGTAGTAAACGCCGTAAAACGGGTGGTCGAGAGTATGTTCGGTGTAATTACCCGAAAGGACCACTCCCATTTCGGACGCAAGAACGGCGGCGGTATCCAAAAGCTTTTCCTGACGCCAATGCGTGTCGGTTTTGTAATAATCGGTGATATCCAACGTACCGGTAATATCTATATATTTTGCATAGCTCATTTCGGATATAACGGTATCGAAAAGCGTATTATAATCAAGGCTGAGATATCCGTTATTTTCGGCAATAAAATAGTTTTTATCGGGGACTATGGAGAGGTATATGTTCGTATTGTTATCTTTAAGATAATTTTCGTAAACATATTTAAACCTGCTTGTTGCATATTCAAGAGAAGATGTGTTTAGCGGATACTCGAGCTTTGCGGCATATCCGTCGCTGATATAAATATCGTTATTGTCAAGTTTACCGAGCGCATAGTACGCAGTGATCGCTTTTAACGTGCGAAAGCTGTCCCGCAAAGGAAATTGATCCTGTGTATAGCTTTCGAATTTTGTCATAAAGCTTCCGTCCGATAAAGAAGACAACGAGAGTGTCGGGAAAAGCGCAAGCTTACGGCGTTCACTGTCGGAAAATTCAACCGGAGTGTGCAGCCATGCGGAAACTGCTATAACGGTAAACAAACTGAGGACCACTGCAATGCAGATCACGCTTTTATATTTTTTCATTTTCAGGCATTCCTTTCTTCGTAAAGTTGCTTTCCGTTAAAATCTGAAATAAAGGAAAGGATTGTACGATCCGTCAACAAGATATGCCGTGCAGACCAAAAGCAAGACACACAACGCTATCGGTTCAACAACAGTCATAATATTGTCCCCGACGGAAGATTCGCAAATCTTGTTAAAAAGCTTTTTGGGCGCAGGTGTAGCTCCGACTAAAGCTACCAGAAGAACTATGCCGTAATTTCTCAGGAAATAAACAAATTCCTCGGAAATAAGCGGATATCCGTTCAAACCGAACATAGACCCGATATAAGAAAATGCTTGGTTCATACTTGATGCGTCGAAAAGAACGAAGCTTATAAGAACAAGAATAACAACATATACATGGTTTAATACTCGGCTCTTTTTTAGATGTTTAAGCAACCAAAGCTTTTCTATCATCAGCAAGATCGCAAAATACAAGCCCCATGCGACAAAATTCCATGCTGCACCGTGCCAAAATCCGGTAAGGACCCAAACGACCAAGATGTTAAACAAGTGACGGTATTTGTTAACGCGATTTCCGCCGAGCGGAATGTATACATAATCTCTAAACCAAGAGCCTAAAGACATGTGCCAACGGCGCCAAAACTCGGTAATGCTTGCAGAAATAAACGGGTAGTTAAAGTTTTCAAGAAAATCAAAACCGAACATTTTGCCAAGGCCGATCGCCATATCGCTGTAACCTGAAAAGTCAAAATATATATGCAGTGAATATGCTATCGCGTAAAGCCAAAAGAACAAGACGGATTTATCATCGGAAGATCGGAACGTATCGCAAAGCTCGCCGAGGACATTTGCGATCATTATTTTTTTGCCAAGCCCGATCAAAAATCGACGTATGCCGAGCGCTGTTTTTTCAAAAGAATGAGTACGTGTTTTAAGCTGATCGGCAACATCCGAATAACGAACTATCGGGCCTGCGATAAGCTGCGGAAAAAGCGAAACATATGCGGCAAGATCGATAATATTTTTTTGAGCTGACACATCGCCGCGATACACGTCTACAGTATAGCTGAGGATCTGAAAAGTGTAAAAGCTTATGCCAATAGGCAGTGCGATGTTAAGAAGCGGAACGGAAAGACCGGTAACGGCGTTAAAATTGCCGATAAAGAAATCCACATATTTAAAATAACCGAGCATTGAAAGGCTGCTCACGACCGATAATACAAGAAACAATCGCGAAATTTTCGGTTTTGACCGATATTTTTCGATAAGACGACCGAAAATATAGCCCAAAAGTATCGCTATGACCATCCAAATAACATATCTCGGTTCGCCCCATGCGTAAAAAACAAGGCTTGAAACAAGCAAAACGCTGTTTTTAAGGCAACGGGGAGAAATGAAATATATAATCAGGACGCACGGCAAAAAATAAAACAAAAACGGTATACTTGAAAACAACATTTTAAAATACCATATTCTTTCTCTTATGCGTAGTATGTTTTCGAATATTACGGCATTCGAAAACGTCAAAAATTGCAAACGGGGGTGCACAAATACGGCACCCCCGAATTTGTGTATATTTTTCTGTTATTCAACCATTGCAGGTGCGTCGATAAGAACAGACGCGGAGGATTCAACTGTTGAACAAGCGGTAACGAGATTGTTGATGTTTTCTTCATGACCGTATGCCATAACGACATAATCGCCTACGGAAATAACAACTACTTTATCCGGGAAACCACACATCCATTGCTGATTCTGAATAGCCGTCTTGTACGCTTCGGCAAAATCGGAAGCTTTGGAAGGGTCCTTTAATTTTGCGACTGCGGAGCTAAATGTGTTGATATTCATCATATGCTGAAGAGTTGCGACGTCATCGTCGAGCATAGCGTAAAGCTCGTCCGTAAGATGGAGATAATATTTTAACATATCCGCATTTTCGTCAGTCAACGCATACTGACCGGGGCCTTCCATATTGGAGTGTTCTTCATCGCCGCCACCGCAGGCAAACTGATTATCTTCGCCGAAAGCAGCCCAGACTTTTGTGTAAAAATCAACGGCAGATTCGATAACGGGCTTGTTGTTGTTAACATCACTGTCTTCGTTGCCGCCGCAAGCGGTGAGAGCAAACATTGCGAATGTCATAATAAGTGCAAGAAAAATTGAGAGTGTCTTTTTCATTTTTTTATTTTCCTTTCAAAATTGAGATCTAAAATTCAAATCGGAGCAATGCCCCCTGAAATTTCGGTGCCACAAAGCCGTCACCGAGCCTGCCGAACTATTTTTCGTTGTTAACACCGACAACAACGGCATTACGATCGATATCGACTTCGGCGGTCAATACCAATGTTTTGTTTTGTGTAATTACGGTGAGGGAAAAAGTGTCGTATTGCGTAATATCGATGCACCATATAACCTCCGTATTGTTTGACAAAACAAGCTCATCGCATTCTGTTCCGTCCTGCGTTACTACAGTGCTTCCGACAGACGCCGTGACTGTTGTTTTGGATCCGTCGGCATCTATCCGAACCGGGATCTCGGTTCCGGAAAAGCTGCGTATCTGCATTGTTGAAACAAGAGGGATCTCAGCTGTTTTTTCCGTAAGTTCTTTTACATGAAGCTCCGTACCGTTTATATTAACGGCGATATCGACATCATGACGCATTAGCGCAGCAGCCGCGCAAAATATCAGCGCAACGCAGGCTGCTACCGCAGCATATCGAGAAACGATATTGATGATATTTTGTTTTTTGGGGTTAGGCATATGAGCTTCTTCGATCAACTCATCGTCGATCTCGCCCATTGCACGAACCAACAGTTCATTTTTCATTAATAGTCTTCCTTCCCGATTACACAGTGATACCGTCTTTTTCCAGATGCGTTTTAAGCTTTGCGCGCATACGGAACAAGAGAGATTTCACACGACTTTCGCTCATATCGAACCGTTCGGCGATATCCTCAACGGAATCGCAGTAAAAATATCGGCACACAAAAACTTTTCTGTCAAGCACCTTTTGTGTGTGCAAAAAGCTGTTTATACTCGCACCGACAGATACGATTTGGTCATCACTATCCACCGACTCACCTCCCGGAACGCACTCATCAAGTTCGTCTAAGGAAACCGAAAATTCGTTGACAGCCCTTTTTTCCGCATATTTCATTTTATAACGGTTGATCGAAAGATTTCTTGTGATTTTTCCGAGGTATGTGGCAAGATTGTACGGTCTTTTCGGTGGAACGGAACGCCATACGCCAAGCCATGTATCGTTCAAACATTCCTCGCAGTCCAGCTCATTGCCGAGAATATTTCGGGCGATCTTCATACAGTATGCGCTGTATTTTTTCTTTGTTTCGGCTATGGCAGCCTCGTTTCTCGCAAAAAACAGTTCAACTATCTGTTCGTCGTTCATACAGTCACCTCTCATCACTGCGTCCCTACTTATATACACAACATTTTTCGGGGCAGGTTGCATTTTTTTCTGTAAAATAAATTTTTTTTCGCGGCTCAACGAATATATCACTATTATACACGTATTTATCGAAAATTTCAATACATACGGTCGGTTTTCTTTATTTTCTATCAAAGTAATACTTCCGATTCTTTCGGCAGTGATCAGAACTTATATCGAAACTTTGAGTTGATCCATTTGTTTAAGGTACGGGCATCATATGTTATGTTTAAACATAAAGTTGCAAAATTCCGCAAATATCCGTTAAAGAATAGTTGACGTTTTGATTTCTGTTTTGCATACGCATTGAAGACTATCCTGTGTTGATGCAGAAAGGTATCGGAAGTATAATTAAAAGCGAAAGAACTCGCATTCTTTCGCTTTTAAAGTATATTATTGTCAGATAAGCTGAATAATAGCCATTTCAGCAGCGTCTCCGCGACGAGGACCGGTTTTGATTATACGAGTATAACCGCCGTTACGGTCAGCATATTTGGGGGAGATATCGTCAAAGAGTTTCTTTACGACATCCTCTTTTGTTATATAGCTGAGAGCCTGTCTTTTTGCGTGCAATGTATTCTGTTTACCTAAAGTTATCATTTTTTCTGCTATGCTGCGGACTTCTTTTGCTCTTGTAGCGGTAGTTTCGATCTGTCCGTTTTCAAGAAGATAAGTTACCATTCCGCGAAGCATAGAAATTCTATGATCAGTCGATCTGCCGAGTTTGCGTGTTCCCATTGGCAGTAGCCTCCTTCCTTATTCTTTGTCAAGTGCGAATTGCAAGCCGTATGATTCAAGTTTAATAATTACTTCTTCGAGCGATTTTTTACCCAAATTACGAACGCGCATCATTTCTTCGGGGGACTTGTTGATCAAGTCGTCCACGGTATTGATGCCGGCTCTCTTAAGGCAGTTGAACGAACGAACGGAAAGATCAAGTTCCTCGATTGTCATACTGAGGATTTTTTCTTTACTTTCGATCTCGTCACCTTTCCAAACATCTTCAGCCATTTCCTGAGGTTCCGCAAGATCAATGAACAATGTAAGATGTTCACTGAGGATTTTTGCGGACATGGATACGGCTGTGCGTGCGGAAACAGTGCCGTTTGTCCAAACTTCCATTTCGAGTTTGTCGTAGTCGGTTATGTTGCCGACACGGGTGTTTTGAACGCTGTAATTAACTTTGCATACAGGAGAATGAGAAGAATCCATCGAGATAAGACCGATCGGAGCATTTGCGGGTTTATTTCTTTCGGAAGGAATATAACCCTTATCCATACCGATAGTAATCTCCATATACAATTTTGCATCTTTGGAAAGAGTTGCAATATGCATATCGGGATTAAGTATTTCGATGTCACTGTCTGCTTTAATATCTCGTGCAGTGACTTCTCCTTCGTCCTGAGCTTCAATATATGCAAATTTGGACGACGATCCGTGAAGGCGAGCTATGAGACCTTTCATGTTAAGAACGATCTCAGCGACGTCTTCTTTAACACCGGGTATCGTCGAAAATTCATGCTGTACGCCATCAATTTTTATCGAAGTTACCGCAGCACCCTGAAGAGAGGAAAGAAGCATTCTTCTCAAGGAGTTACCGAGTGTAATTCCGTAGCCTCTTTCAAGAGGTTCTACAACAAACTTGCCGTAAGTACCGTCTTCGGAAACTTCAACAACATCAATTGTGGGCTTTTGGATTTCTATCATATAACGCACCCTTTCTTTAGTGAAATGTTCTCTGCCGTTGTTATCAAGTTTACAACTCCCGTCATGTTCCCGATATCAACGAAGCGGTTTGATTATATTCAGAAACTATTATTTGGAGTACAACTCAACGATAAGATGAACTTCTATCGGAAGATCAATTCCGGCGGGATCGGGAAGATTTGCTACCCTACCGGTATAAGTATTTTTATCGAGGTCGAGCCAACTGGGAATGGGCTTCTGATCGTTTGCAGCAAGAACAGCTTTGATCTTACCGGATTCTTTGCTGCTTGCTTTAATGTCTATGACATCGCCTACTTCAAGAAGATAGGACGGAATGTCAACTTTTTTGCCGTTAACAAGGAAATGACCGTGGTTGATCAGCTGCTTAGCTTCTGCTCTGGACATTGCAAAGCCGAGACGATAAACAACGTTGTCAAGTCTTGATTCGCAGATACGGAGAAGATTTTCACCGGTAACGCCCTCTTTTTTGCTTGCGATATCAAAATAAAGGGAGAACTGTTTTTCAAGTATACCGTAATATCTTCTTACTTTCTGTTTTTCACGGAACTGGATACCGTAATCGGTCGGTTTTTTGCGGTTTGCACCGTGCTGACCGGGAACTTTAGCACCCTTGTTTATAGGGCACTTTTCGGAATAACATTTTTCACCTTTAAGGAAAAGTTTTTCCTTTTCACGTCTGCACATACGGCAGACAGGACCTGTGTATCTTGCCATCTGAAATAATACCTCCTATTATACGCGGCGACGCTTCGGGGGGCGGCAACCGTTATGCGGGATAGGTGTGACGTCTTTGATCATAGTAACTTCCATGCCGGCTGTCTGAAGTGCTCTGATAGCTGCTTCACGTCCGGGGCCGGGGCCTTTAACATATACTTCAACAGACTTCATACCGTGTTCCATAGAAGCTTTTGCTGCTGTTTCGGCAGCGGTCTGAGCAGCGAATGCGGTGCTCTTTTTGGAGCCTCTGAAACCAAGACCACCTGCGGATGCCCAAGAAACGGCATTTCCGTTAACATCGGTGATGGTTACGATGGTATTATTGAAGCTGGAAAGGATATGAACGGCGCCTTTAGCTATGTTTTTTCTGTCTCTACGTCTTTTTATGGTTGTTTTTTTATTAGCTGCGACTTTAGCCATATTATTTCCCTCCGACCTTATTTCTTCTTATTCGCAACGGTCTTCGAAGGACCTTTACGAGTTCTTGCGTTGGTTTTGGTGCGCTGACCGCGAACGGGAAGGTTCTTTCTGTGGCGAACGCCTCTGTAACATCCGATTTCAACAAGACGTTTAATATCGAGAGCTACTGCTCTGCGAAGATCACCTTCGACTGTTACGTGTTTATCTATATATTCACGGAGAGCAGAAAGATCTTCTTCAGTAAGATCCTTTACTCTTGTGTCAGGATTTACACCTGTTTCGCTTAAGATGGTTCTGGATTTGTTGATGCCGATGCCGTAGATATAAGTCAGACCGACTTCTACGCGTTTGTTATTCGGCAGATCTATGCCAGCTATTCTTGCCATGCTTGTGAATACACCTCCGATTTAATTAACCCTGTCTCTGTTTATGCTTAGGGTCTGAACAAATTACCATTACTTTACCTTTTCTCTTTATAACCTTGCACTTGTCGCACATCGGTTTAACGGAAGGACGTACCTTCATTGTGAATTACCTCCTTAGGTTCATTCAATAAAATGGTTGATTGGTTACAAGAAGGACTATTTACTGCGGATTTCTTTTGCGAACTCCGCGGAAAGTAATCCTGCCCTTGGTAAGGTCATAAGGTGACATTTCAACTTCCACACGGTCACCGAGCATTATACGTATGTTATTTTCACGCATTCTGCCGGATATATAAGCATCAATCTTATGTCCGTTGGGAAGTTCGACAATAAACTTTGTGTTCGGAAGAGTATCGACAACAACACCTTCGACCACTATCAGATTTTCTTTTGCCAAGTGATTAACCTCCTTCAAGAGCTTTGTTTGTCGGGATCGGCGAAAAGCGATAACGTTTTTCGTATTTCGGCATTATCAGGCCGGATACCGGCAACAATTTTTGTGTATACACGAACGTCTTCGCGCAATGCGACGAAACGTAAGTGTTTGATTTTTTTTCGCTTTGGATTTTCGATTCTGCGGATCTTTCCATCAACTAAAAGCGCGTATTCTCCGATCGTGTCGAGAACAAAGAAAAGATAACCTTTGTCCCGACCGGCAACAGATTCAACTATGCACCCTTTGCCAATGTCATTATTATCCATATACTCTCCTACAGAGATGTGAGTATTAACGGCTCACCTTTTGTTATAGCTATCGTATTCTCGTAATGAGCTGAAAGCTTTCCGTCTTTTGTTACTACAGTCCATTTATCCGAAAGTGATTTAACATCCGGGACGCCTTGATTTATCATCGGTTCAACGGCGATCGTCATATTTTCTTCAAGACGACGACCTTTGCCCTGCATTCCGTAGTTAGGAACATTCGGTTCTTCGTGCAGCTGTGTTCCAACCCCATGACCGACATACTCGTAAACAACGGAAAAACCGTTCTTTATTGCGTGTTCACTTATTGCGTGACCGATATCGCCGAGCCTTTTGCCTGCGGTAGCAAACTGCATACCTTTCCAAAAAGTTTCTCTTGTTACTTCGATCAATTTAAGTGCCTCTCCGCTTACTTTGCCGGCGGGGAAGGTATTCGCATTGTCAGCATGGTAGCCGTTAAGTAGAACACCGACATCAATACTCACTATATCTCCATCTTGAATAATACGCGTATCCGAAGGGATACCGTGAATGACCTCATCGTTTATCGAGATGCAGGCAGTCGCGGGAAATCCTCCGTAGTTCAAAAAAGAAGGATACGCATTTTTACTCCTGATGAACTTTTCCATAACATCGTTTATATGCTTTGTCGAGACGCCCGGTTTGACAGCCTCGCCGCCCCTGATAAGGGCTTCGGCGGCTATGGCGCCTGCTTTGCGCATAAGATCGATCTCACGGCGATTTTTAATTACTATCATTTTTTTGACCTATTATTTTAGGTTTACGGCAGCAAGTGCAGCGTCAACGGCTGCGGAAGTTTCGGAAAGTTCTTCTTTGCCTTCGACAGACACGAGCATACCTTTTTTTGCATAATACGTTTTGAGTGGAGCGGTTTGCTTATGGTAAGCATCCAATCTGTCCATAACGACCTCAACTTTATCGTCTTCTCTCGTAACAAGTTCGGAAGAACAGTTATCGCAGAGATTTCCGTTTTGGGGACGTTTATAAACAACATGGTAGCTCGCTCCGCATTTTTTACAAACGCGGCGACCGGACATACGTGAGATAATATCCGCGTCCTTAACCTCAATAGATAAGACCGCATTAAGACAGATGCCTTCCTCGGCAAGCAGGTTATCGAGAGCCTCAGCTTGTGGAATGGTTCTGGGAAAACCGTCAAGAATAAAACCGTTTTTACAGTCTTCTTCGGCGATCCTCTGTCCGACGATGGAAACAACGTCTTCGTCGGACACGAGTTCACCGTTCTCAATAAGTTTTTTTACCTTAAGACCGAGAGGTGTCCCCGCCTCTATCGCAGCACGAAGTATCGCGCCTGTGGATATTTGAGGGACAGAGAATTTCTCGGCCAATCTTTCTGCTTGAGTGCCTTTACCTGCTCCGGGAGCACCGAGAAGAACAAGTCTGAACGAATTAGTTTTCACAGTGCCAACCCCTTTCTTTTATTCAAGAAAACCTTTGTAATGACGCATAAGCATCTGAGATTCGAGCTGTTTAACCGTTTCAAGAGATACGGAAACAAGGATCAGAACAGATGTTCCGCCGAGAGCGATACCGACCGCATCGGGGAATATGATCTGAAGAATGTAAGGCAGGATCGCAATAACACCGAGGAAAAGCGCACCGAAAAGTGTTACTTTATTAACAGTTTTGATGATGAAATCGCTTGTCGGTTTACCGGGACGAATACCGGGGATCGTGCCGCCGTTGTTCTTGATATTGTTGGATATTTCTACGGGATTATACTGAATCGAGATGTAGAAATAGTTGAAAGCAATAATCAGGACGAATGTCAGAATGATAAAAATGGGGGATGTTTGAGAGAAATATTTCTCAATAAATGCAGCGTAACCGGAATTGGGTACGAACTGCGCGATGGTTGCCGGAATACTGATTATCGAATAAGTAAAGATGATGGGCATAACGCCGGTCATAACAACTTTTATGGGCAAGTGAGTATTCTGACCGCCATACATTTTTCTGCCGATCTGACGCTTTGCGTACTGAATGGGGATTCTTCTTTCCGCATTGTCCATAAACACGATGAACGCGAGCATAAGAAGAGCCATGATTACGACAACAACGGGAACGTACCATTTGCCGTTCAGTATATCGTAGTAAAGTCTCATTACGATCTGAGGACCTCTCGATACGATAGAAGCGAACAGGATCATGGAAATACCGTTACCGATACCTTTTTCGTTGATGCTTTCGCCGAGCCACATAACAAGGCAGGAGCCCGCAACGAGAACGCATATGATTGCGATCTGTTCGAGAACGCCCGAGAAGCCTGCGGAAGGCGTGAAAGCAGCGCCGGTACCGTTGGAATCGGTTTTCAGTGTTACGAGATAGCCGAACGCTTGAATAACAGCGATGCCGACCGTCACATAACGGGTGATCTGGTTGATCTTTTTACGACCTTCTTCGCCGCCATCTTTCTGCAAACGCTCAAGAGCGGGGATTGCGATCGTAAGAAGCTGAATAATGATGCTTGCATTAATGTAAGGCTGAATTGTAAGTGCAAAGATCGTTCCTTCGGTCAAAGCATTACCGGAAAGCATATTCAAATAACCGAGAAGGCTTCCCTGGCTATCGAAATAGGTTGCCAAAGCTGATGCGTCAATGAACGGAACGGGGATCGAGCTACCGACTCTGAAGAGAATGATTATGAACA
>CAYUWC010000024.1:0-16092 GCA_964448355.1 uncultured Oscillospiraceae bacterium
TCGATAAGCGCATCTACGGCTTCCTGAAGCATACGCTTTTCGTTGCGTACTATAATGGAAGGCGCGGAAAGTTCGAGCAGCTTACGCAAACGATTGTTTCTGTTTATAACACGTCTGTAAAGATCGTTAAGGTCACTGGTGGCAAATCTGCCGCCGTCAAGCTGTACCATGGGACGGATGTCCGGCGGAATAACGGGAATAACGTCGAGTATCATCCATTCGGGACGATTTCCGGATATTCTGAAAGATTCGACTACTTCAAAACGCTTCATGAGCTTGATGCGCTTTTGACCCGTAGCGTCTTTTAACTCTGCTTTGAGTTCCGCAGAAAGCTCTTCCAGGTCGATTTCCTTAAGCAGCTCTTTGATCGCTTCCGCGCCCATTTCCGCTTTGAAATCGGTTCCGTATTTTTCCGTCAGATCGTAAAATTCTTTTTCGGTAAGCGTCTGCTTTTTCTTGATTTCGGGAATACCGCCGTCGTCAAGAACGATGTATGCGCCGAAATAAAGAACGCTTTCAAGCTGACGGGGCTGTATGTCGAGCATTTGACCGAGACGAGAGGGTATTCCTTTAAAATACCAAATATGCGATACCGGAGCCGCAAGCTCTATATGTCCCATTCTCTCACGACGGACTTTTGCTTTTGTTATTTCAACACCGCAACGCTCACATACTTTACCCTTGTACCTGAAACGCTTGTATTTTCCGCAATGACATTCCCAGTCCTTCATCGGGCCGAAAATACGCTCGCAGAAAAGGCCGTCTCTTTCGGGCTTGAGCGTTCTGTAGTTGATCGTTTCGGGCTTCTTTACTTCACCGTGAGACCACGAACGGATCTTTTCGGGAGACGCAAGCCCTATTTTGATGGATTCAAAAGCGTTAAATTCCATTCCGGATGAAGTTTTGCTCTTGGTGGCTGTTTCTTTTTCCGTATTCATTTGCTTTGTCCTCCTTTATATATTGTCGTCATCACTGTCGCCAAAGTCGTCACTGCCTGCAGGCTCCGACTCGCCGTCGGACGCCTCCGTAAACAGATAATCGTCTTCTTCGGCATCGTCTTTAACTATATCTTCGCCTATCTCGGAGAAAATAAAATCTTCTTCGGGATAATCGTATGTGTCGTCTGAGTTCATGACTTCTTTTGCTTCCGCAGGCTCAAGTCCGACTTCTTCAACTTCGTCATCGTAAGATGTCGTAAGATCTATTTCGTGCTGATCCTTTGCAAGTACTTTAACGTCAAGACCGAGAGATTGAAGCTCTTTGACAAGTACCTTAAAGCTTTCGGGAATGCCCGGTTCGGGTACGTTTTTGCCTTTGACGATCGATTCGAATGTTTTAACACGGCCGACTACGTCGTCCGATTTTACCGTGAGCATTTCCTGCAACGTGTATGCCGAGCCGTAAGCTTCGAGCGCCCAAACTTCCATTTCACCGAAACGCTGGCCGCCGAACTGAGCCTTACCGCCGAGAGGCTGCTGCGTAACGAGCGAGTACGGGCCCGTCGAACGCGCGTGGATCTTATCGTCAACAAGATGATGCAGTTTCAGGTAATACATATATCCGACAGTTACTTCGCCGTCGAACAGATCTCCGGTCCTGCCGTCGTAAAGAGGCGTTTTACCGGTCTTGTTGTAGCCCGCAAGCTCAAGACAGTTGGATATGTCCGATTCTTTTACGCCGTCGAAAACAGGCGTTTCTATCTTCCAGCCGAGAGCCTTTGCCGCATAGCCGAGGTGGACTTCCAAAACCTGACCGATGTTCATACGTGAAGGAACGCCCAGCGGGTTAAGAACGATATCGAGCGGTGTGCCGTCGGGCAGGAAAGGCATATCTTCCTGGGGCAGTATTCTCGATACGACACCTTTGTTACCGTGACGACCCGCCATCTTGTCGCCGACGGATATCTTACGTCTCTGCGCAATGTATACGCGAACTATCATATTTGTCGAGGGCGAAAGCTCGGACGAGTTTTCCCTCGTGAATGTTTTAACATCAACAACGATACCCGTTTCGCCGTGCGGAACTTTAAGGCTCGCGTCTCTGACTTCTCTCGATTTCTCGCCGAAGATCGCTCTGAGCAGGCGCTCTTCCGCCGTTTGCTCCGCGTCGCCTTTCGGAGATACCTTGCCGACGAGAATGTCGCCGGATCTGACTTCCGCACCGATGCGAATTATTCCGCGTTCGTCAAGATCCGCAAGAAGGTCTTTCGATACGCCGGGAATGTCGTTCGTTATTTCTTCGGGACCGAGCTTTGTTTCTTTTGCGTCGATCTCGTATTCTTCGATGTGGATGGATGTGAATGTGTCTTCTTTAACAAGTTTTTCGTTGAGCAGTACGGCGTCCTCGTAGTTGTAACCTTCCCACGTCATAAAGCCGATGAGCATGTTCTTACCCAAAGCAAGCTCGCCGTTGTCTGTAGACGGACCGTCCGCTATAACTTCGCCTTTTTTGATCCTCTGTCCGACGGAAACGATCGGGTGCTGATTTATACAGGTACCCTGGTTTGAACGAAGGAACTTGATGATCGGATATTCTTCTATTTGACCGTCGTCGGTCGTTATTTTGATCTCCGTTGCGGAAACATATGTTACAACACCGTCGCATTTTGAAACAACGCAAACGCCGCTGTCTACAGCCGCACGATATTCCATGCCGGTGCCCACTATCGGGGACTCCGTCTTTAACAGAGGAACAGCCTGACGCTGCATGTTCGCACCCATGAGCGCACGGATAGCGTCGTCGTTTTCAAGGAACGGGATCATTGATGTTGCAACTGAAACGAGCTGTTTCGGGGAAATATCGATAAAATCGACCTTTTCTTTTTCGATCTCGGAGATGTTTTCTTTGTGACGAACGGCAACTTTGTTTCTCAAAAGTCTGTTCATCTCGTCTCTCGGCTCGTTAGCCTGAGCAACGATATAGTTGTCTTCGATGTCTGCGGTCATGTATACAACTTCGTCGGAAATAACACCCGTTTCTTTGTCGATGGGATGGTACGGAGCCTCGATGAAGCCGTATTCGTTTATTCTGGCAAAAGATGCAAGATATGATATAAGACCGATGTTCGGACCTTCGGGCGTTTCTACGGGGCACATACGACCGTAGTGCGAGTAGTGTACGTCTCGAACGTCGAAGCCCGCACGGTCACGTGTAAGACCGCCGGGACCGAGAGCGGAAAGTCTTCTCTTATGCGTTATTTCGGCAAGGGGATTTGATTGGTCCATAAACTGCGAAAGGGGAGAAGAACCGAAAAATTCACGTATTGCCGCGATTACGGGTCTTGAATTGATAAGCGATTGCGGTGTTGCTTCCATCGCATTTTGCATATTCATTCTTTCCCTGATGGCACGTTCCATTCTCGTAAAGCCTATGCGCAGCTGATTTTGAAGCAGCTCGCCTACGCAACGGATACGTCTGTTGCCCAGATGGTCTATGTCGTCTGTCGTGCCGATGCCGTGATAAAGGCAAAGAATGTAGTTTATCGACGAGAAAAGGTCCTCGTTGCATATCGTGTTCGGAGTAAGCTCGGATAAGCGCTCTTTACACATATCTTTGATCTCTTTTTCCGTTTCGCAGGAATCGAGTATCTCGCAAAGAACATTGAACTTGACCCATTCGCGCACGCCGACTTCTGCGGGATCGAACGATACGAAATTTTTCATATCGACCATTCCGTTCGAGAATACACGAACTTCGTGTTCTTCAACGTTCAAATATACTTCGTATACGCCTTTTGCTTCTATCTCGAAAGCTTTTTCTCTCGAAAGGACCTCGCCGATATCCGCAATGATCTCACCCGTGAGAGGATCGGATACGGGTCTTGTAAGCTCTTTGCCCATAATGCGGTGGCCGAGCGCAAGCTTCTTGTTGTACTTGTAACGTCCTACTCGCGTAAGATCGTATGTTCTCTCGCTGAAGAAAAGATTGTCTATGTGCGCAACGGCACCTTCCGTCGTCGCAGGCTCGCCCGGACGCAGCTTTTTGTAAAGCTCGACAAGCGCGGAAGAACGATTTGTCGACGTGTCTTTTTCGAGAGTCGAAAGCACTCTCGCATCTTCACCGAATACAGCCTTGATCTGCTCGTCCGTTTCTATTCCGAATGCACGGATAAGCGTCGTTACCGGGAACTTCTTGCCTTTGTCAACTCTTACGTAAAGAACATCGTTCGCATCGCTTTCGTACTCCACCCACGGACCTCTGTTCGGCATGACCGTTCCGCTGTACAGTTTGTTGCCCGCTTTGTCCATCTCAAAAGAGAAATATATGCCGGGTGAACGAACAAGCTGTGAAACCACGACACGCTCGGCTCCGTTGATAACAAAAGTTCCTGTGTCGGTCATGAGCGGGAAGTCGCCGAAGAAGATTTCGGTGTCTTTGATGTCTTGTGTCTGTGTGTTGGTCAGACGGCAGTTGATCTTCAGCGGTGCCGCATATGTCGCATCGCGTTCTTTGCATTCGCCGATAGAATATTTTGGTGTTTTCTCAAGAGTGTGGCCCACATAGTCGAGAACGATCGTTCCCGTATGATCTTCTATGTGCGACGATTCTTTGAGAACAGAGGCAATGCCCTCTTCGACAAACCACTTGTAGCTGTTGAGCTGAATGTCGATAAGATTGGGGATTTGCTGAACTTCGTTGATCTTCGCGAAATTCACCCTCGTATTGTTACCGAGCTGCTCATAATGGGCACCGACCGTTTTCGGGTCAACCTTTGGGTTCATGCACTATCATCTCCGTTTATATTTTAAAATTTTAAAAAGCACTTGATTTTTTGTTTGAGGTATGATATAATAGCGTCTGTAAAGAATTTTCATACCCCTGTTTTAACACTTGAAAATCTTTCATTTTCGGCTCAAAAAATCGCCGAAATGAAATAGGACGCATTATAAAATTATACCATATATTTATTAAGATGTCAAGCTTTGAAGGTCGTTTGAGATCACGATTTTTAAAATCGTCATTTTTAACGAACTTTATTGATTGAAAATCCGATTTTTGTACAATATTACCAATAAAAATTTACAGCGAGGTGCGGCAAATGAAGAGAGCATTACTCAGTGTTTCCGATAAGACCGGCATTGTCGAATTTGCAAAAGAACTTGTGTCTGTCGGATACGAGATCCTTTCCACCGGCGGTACGGCGACCGCTCTGAGAGATAACGGTGTTGCCGTTACGAATGTCAGCGACGTTACGGGTTTCCCCGAATGTCTCGACGGTCGTGTCAAAACACTTCATCCCATGATCCACGCCGGGATCCTTGCAATGAGGTCGAATCCCGAACATATGCATCAACTCGAAACGCTCGGAGTTGAGCCTATCGACATTGTTGCGATCAATCTTTATCCTTTCAAACAGACTATACTCAAAGACGGCACCACGTTCGAAGACGCTGTTGAAAATATCGATATCGGCGGTCCGACAATGATCAGAGCTGCCGCAAAAAACCATAACGACGTTGCGGTGGTCGTCGATCCCGACGACTATAAGATGATCGTCGAACAGCTCAAAAACGGCGGAATAAGCGTTCAAACAAAAAAAGAGCTTGCGCTTAAGGTGTTTGAACATACCGCTGCGTACGATGCGCTTATCGCGGATTATTTCAGAAAACAACTCGGCAAATCTCCTCTTCCCGACAGCCTGACGTTGACTTTCGAAAAGGTCCAGAGTATGCGTTACGGCGAAAATCCTCATCAAAACGCGGCTTTTTACCGCCAGATCGGCCATTACGAGGGCACTCTTGCCGCAGCACAGCAGCTTTCCGGCAAAGAGCTTTCTTACAACAATATCAACGACACGAACGGCGCTCTCGACCTTCTTAAGGAGTTCGGCACAAAAACCGCCGTCGTCGCCGTAAAACACGCAAATCCCTGCGGTGTCGGTACGGGAGACAGTTTGTACGACGCTTATATGAACGCATATAACGCCGACCCCGTTTCGATCTACGGAGGCATTGTTGCCACCAATACGGTCGTTGACGAAAAAACGGCGGAGCAAATGCACAAGATATTCTTGGAAATAGTTATCGCTCCGGATTTTACGGACGAAGCGGTAAAGATCCTTGCGTCAAAACCGAATCTTCGTATCCTTCGTCTTCCCGATATCGCAAAGAAAAACACGCCCGATATGCTCGATATGAAAAAAGTTGCCGGAGGTCTTTTGGTGCAGGAACTCGATTGTTCTCTGTACGCCGGCAAACTTAAATGCGTTACGGACAGAGCGCCAACGGAAGAAGAACTTCGCGCTCTCGACTTCGGCTGGACGGTTGTTAAACACACAAAATCCAACGCTATCGTTTTGTCTAAAGACAACATGACGGTCGGCGTCGGCCCCGGTCAAACAAACCGTATCACGGCTCTCGAACTTGCCGTCAAATATGCGGGCGACAAGGCTAAAGGCTCCGTTCTTGCATCGGATGCGTTTTTCCCGTTCGACGATTGTGTCGAAGCAGCACATAAAGCCGGTATCACCGCGATCATTCAGCCCGGCGGCTCAATACGCGATGAGGATTCGATAAAAAAATGCAACGAATACGGCATTGCAATGGTATTTACAGGTCAAAGGCACTTTAAACATTAACATAATTTTAACAAAAAGAGGTATCACCGTTATGAAAAAAACATTGGAAGAAAAATATGCAAACCCCGGTAAAGAGTTGAGCACCGGTACGATCGTCGTTTTGGGCGTGGGATTTTTCCTTTTGCTTCTCACGATCTATTTTTCCGTCAGAATGAGCAGCCCTCTTTATATCATCGGCATTGTTCTTCTTGCGTTCTGCCTTCTTGTCGTTAACAAGAATCTCAGAGAATGGCTTCACGGCATTCGCCGCACTCAGCTTATCAAGAGCGGTAAGCTCAAGCTCGCTCCCAAAAAGTCTTACAATCGCGAACACAGATTTGACGAGGAATAATATTTCATCGTTCAAATCGTAAAATTGATTAAACGCGGAGGACACGCGATCGCGGAAAAAAGCCGAAAGGCTTTTTCTGAGGAAAGTCCGAGCTCCCACGGGAAAGAATAACGGATAACGTCCGCCGAGGGCAACCTCCGGGACAGTGCAACAGAAAAGAACGTCGGGCAAATACCCGTCACGGTGAAAAGGTGAGGTAAGAGCTCACCGGGGTGTCGGCAACGGCAACCGTCAGTGTAAACCCTATTCGGAGCAATTCCGCATAAAAGACAGAAGACCCAGAGCCTTCAGCGCCTCCCGTCGCGTCTTAAAGGAAGCTGGAGATACGGAGCGATCCGTATTCGAGATAGATGATACGCGTAGATACAAAACTCGGCTTATTATCCTCCGCGCTTTTAGTCGGTTTAAACAAGGGGTCAGCCCGGCCGTTCAACGTTCCGCAGCAAAAAAACGGATATTACGGCCGAACGGCTCTTGATTTTTTGTTACAATAATAGACTATCGGCAAAGGACATTTCGCAGAGGTATTTCTTGTGAATATGTCCTTTTATTTTAACTTTAATGAAGGAATACCGCAATATTATGAAAAGAAAAACAAAAATTGTTTGTACTCTCGGTCCCGCAAGCTCCGACGAAAAAACGATCCGCGACCTCATTCTCGCAGGTATGGACGTCGCTCGTTTTAACTTTTCTCACGGCGCTCACGCAGACCATCTCGAAAAATTCAACACGCTGAAAAAAGTCCGTGAAGAGCTTGGCCTTTATATTGCCGCCATGCTCGATACAAAAGGCCCCGAAATTCGTCTCGGCAAGTTTGAAAACGGCCATGTCGAGCTTTGTTCGGACGGTGTTTTTACATTGACTACCGAGGACGTCGTCGGCACCGATAAGATTGCGTCCATATCATATAAAAATCTGCCGCACGATATATTCCCCGGCTGCTCCGTGCTTATCGATGACGGACTTATCGAGCTTAACGTTATAGAAATTCGCGGCACGGACATTATTTGCCGCGTTGTTAACGGCGGTCGGGTTTCGGACCACAAAGGCATAAATATCCCGAACGTAGATCTTTCAATGCCGTATCTGAGCGAAAAAGACAAGTCCGATATCGCATTTGCCGTCAAACACGGCTTTGATTTTATAGCCGCTTCATTCGTTCGCTCCGCGTCCGATGTATACGCCGTTCGCCGCCTGCTTGCGGAGCTTAATTGTAAAACCATAAACATAATTTCAAAGATCGAAAACCGCAGCGGTGTCGAAAATATCGACGAGATCATCGCAGCGTCCGACGGTATTATGGTCGCAAGAGGCGATATGGGCGTTGAGATCCCGTTTGAAGAGGTCCCCGGCATACAAAAGCTGATCATCGAAAAAGTTTACAACGCGGGAAAACAAGTCATTACCGCAACGCAAATGCTCGAATCTATGATAAAAAATCCGCGTCCGACAAGAGCCGAGGCTACCGATGTTGCAAACGCTATATACGACGGCACGAGCGCTATCATGCTTTCGGGCGAGACCGCCGCAGGCTTGTACCCCGTCGAAGCCGTAAAGACCATGGATAAAATAGCCCGCAGCACGGAAAATAACATCAATTACACAAAATTGTTCCGCGCACGCGAAATGAGCGTCAATTCCGATATAACAAACGCCATCTCTCATGCAGCCGTAACCACTGCGCACGATCTCGGCGCCGCAGCTGTCGTCACTGTTTCAAAATCGGGCAAAACAGTCCGTATGATCTCAAAATACAGACCTCAGTGCGATATTATCGGCTACAGTACATACGAGCACGTATGTCGTCAGCTCAACCTTTCGTGGGGCGTTACGCCTCTATTGCTCGAAGAAGCAAAAAACACGGACGAGCTTTTCGATCACGCAGTCGATAAAGCCGTGGACGAGGGGCTTGTTAAACAAGGCGAACTCGTTGTAATAACAGCCGGTATCCCTCTCGGAGTTTCCGGTACGACAAATCTTATGCGTGTACACGTTGCCGGCCATATCCTCGTTTCCGGCGCGGGTCTTAACGAAAAACAAACCGTCGCTCCGCTCTGCGTTTGCAGAACGCTCGAACAGGTCAGGGAAAGATTTACTCCCGGAGATATCTTGGTCGTTCCGTATACGTCAAACGATATAATCCAATATCTTAAAAATTCCGCCGGAATAATCACCGAGGAATCGGGTGAAACATCCCATGCCGCTATCGTCGGGCTTTCTTTGGATATTCCCGTCATCATCGGCGCCGTCAACGCCACAAAAATACTGCATCACGGCGCTGTCGTAACGTTGGATTCGTCAAAAGGCGTCGTTTACACAAACTGAATCACCTAAAAACGGACTGAAATTTTTCGGTCCGTTTTTTAAACGGCTAACGATATTTTGGTTTAACAAAAATTTGTCTCAATTTTACGTTCTAAGGTTCGTTTTTTTGACACGATATTTTCCATAAAACTGTGTATGATAGTAGTACAAAATTCCCCTAAGCGATAATTTTTACCGCCGCAGACGTTTTTTCTTCTGCGCGGTTTTCGATTTTATTTTTACGAAAGGATACTCAATGTTACGTCTTAAAAACATCAAAAAAGACTATTCCGCCGGCGACGGTGTCGTTCATGCACTCAAAGGCATAGATCTCGCATTCCGCGAAAGCGAGTTCGTTTCCGTGCTCGGGCCGTCGGGCTGCGGTAAAACGACCATGCTCAACATCATCGGCGGCCTCGACCAATATTCCGACGGCGATCTTGTAATTAACGGTATTTCAACAAAAAACTACACGGACAGAGACTGGGATACTTACAGAAATCATACCATCGGCTTTGTGTTCCAAAGCTATAATCTTATTCCGCATCAGTCCGTGCTTCAAAACGTGGAACTTGCCCTCACTTTATCCGGTGTTTCCAAATCGGAACGCCGTGAACGCGCAATAAAAGCTCTCGAAGAAGTCGGCCTCGGCGATCAGATAAAAAAACGTCCTAGCGAAATGTCCGGCGGTCAGATGCAAAGAGTTGCGATCGCACGTGCGCTTGTCAACAACCCCGATATAATCCTTGCCGACGAACCGACCGGCGCGCTCGATTCGGAAACAAGCGTTCAGGTCATGCAGATACTTAAAAAAATATCCGAAGACCGTCTTATCGTTATGGTCACACATAATGCCGACCTTGCCGAACAGTATTCAACAAGGATCGTTCGTATGCTCGACGGAGAGATAACCGGAGATTCAAACCCCATATCCGAATCGGAGATGACAGAGCTTGAAAAATCGGATAAAGAAAAACATCAGAGCAAAGATAACAAGAAAAAACCGTCCATGTCCTTTGCAACGTCGTTCGGCTTGTCTCTTAAAAATCTGTTTACAAAAAAGGGCAGGACAATCCTTACTGCTTTCGCAGGCTCGATAGGTATTATAGGCATTGCGCTCATTTTTGCCGTATCTCACGGTATGACCACGTATATCGACACCGTTCAGGAAGATACACTTTCTTCTTATCCTTTAACGATCGAAGCGACGAGCGTTGATATCGGAAGCCTCATAAAAACCTTTATCGGCTCCGTTTCCGACGAAAGCAAGATCCACGAGCGTGACGCCGTATATTCCAAATCGGTCATGTTCGATATGATAAATGCTCTTAACAATATTGAAACGACCGAAAACGACCTCAAATCTTTCCGCGAATATATCGAAACTCAGCGTGCGGATAAGGACAGCCCTCTCTCCGAGGCACTGAGCGGTGTTCAGTACACATACGATACGGAGCTTACGGTGTACACAAAAAATCTTGACGGCGAAATTATTATTTCCGATACCGAACAGTTCCTTTCCGAGGCGATCGCCGAAAATTTCGGTATGAATGTGCTCTCCGTGCAGGATATGAGAGATTCCATGGTCTCCGGAAACGAATCCATGTCTCTGCTTTCTTCGATGAGCAGCAGCTCCGGCATCTCTCTTTGGCAGGAAATGCTTCCCGGAGATAACGGCAGCCTCGTCTCCTCTCTGCTTAAAAATCAGTACGATCTCGTTTACGGCTCTTGGCCCGACGAATACGACGAAGTCGTTATCGTTCTCGACAAAAACAACGAGATAAACGACCTTGCATTGTTCGCTCTCGGTCTTAAATCCGAATCCGAAATGGACGAGATATTCGACGCCGTAGCCAAAGGCACATATATCGATACTTCGCTTCAAAGCTGGTCTTACGAAGACCTTTGCAATAAAGAGTACAGAGTGGTGTTAAACTCCGATTGTTATACCTACGACGAAATATCCGGCACGTATACCGATATTCGCGATACGGACGCAGGCCTGCGCTATCTTTACGATAACGGCTTGTCATTGCGCGTCAGCGGCATAATCAGACCGTCCGAGACCGCAACCTCGTCCATGCTCACCGGTTCTTTGGCGTATACTTACAAGCTCACCGAATATATCGTCGAAAAAGCGCACGATGCAGACGTTGTTAAAGCACAACAGGCAAACCCCGATACGGATATTTTTACCGGCTTGCCTTTCCGCGAAAGCACGGGTAATATGACGAATGAGGAAAAAGAAACATCGTTCAAAAATTATATAAACGAGCTTGACACCGAAGGCAAAGCGGCAGCATACGTCGAGATCATGTGTATTCCCACCGACGAACAGCTCGACGCCGCCGTTGATAACGTTATGTCCGGTATGACGCGTGAAAAACTCGAGGAAAACCTCCTGTCTTCCATGTCCTCGCAAATGAGCGTGTCCGCCGAGGATATCAGCGCATATCTTTCTTCTATGAGCGACGATGACCTTTTTGAGTTTTTCGAACAAATTGTCAGAGAACAAGTCGCAGCCCAAATATCCGAGCAGGTCAGACAGCAGCTCTCGTCAATGACGACCGAACAGCTTGCGGGCGCGCTTGAAATGTCGCTTTCGACGTACACTACGGAACAGTGCGCCGTTTATCACGACGAAGTACTTGTTTTTTCCGATACGACGTACGACAAAAACCTCATAACTCTCGGCTGCGTTTATCTCGATGACCCGTCTTCCGTCAACCTCTTTGCCTCAAGCTTTGAAAACAAGGATATTATCGAAGATGCGATCGCCGAATATAACTCAACGGTAAACGACCTTTCGCAGATCCGTTATACCGACTATATCGGTATTATGATGTCGTCCATTACGACAATAATCAATGCCATCACATACGTCCTCGTCGCTTTCGTTGCGATCTCGCTCGTCGTTTCTTCCATTATGATCGGCGTTATCACTCTTATCTCAGTTCAGGAAAGAACAAAAGAGATCGGTATCCTTCGCGCGATCGGTGCGTCAAAAAGAGATGTCTCAGGTATGTTTAACGCCGAAACCGTTATTATCGGCTTTACGTCGGGTGTCCTCGGCGTCGTGGTAACGTATCTTTTAACATTCCCGATAAACTTTGTAATCAACACTCTTACCGGTATTCCCAATCTTGACGCGATCTTGCCGCTCTCGGTAGCGATAGCGCTTGTTGTTATAAGCGTTTTACTTACATTGATAGCCGGTATAATCCCGTCTGCAAGCGCAGCGAAAAAAGATCCCGTCGTCGCTCTCAGAACCGAATGACAGCCGATATTATCTGAACAAATACCCTCCGCATTTTAAAAAGCGGTTTGTTCAAATCCTTTTATTTGTTAAAACGGAATAATTTTGCCCCTGTATCTGAGCCGAATAGAGCGTTTGCTTCTTAGGCTGCAGGGACAAGCTGTTTGTTTAACAATAAGATAATTTAAAATTTTACAAAATTCGATTTTTTATTTTAATTTAAGCTTCGTATGTTATAATAAAAACAAGAAAAGCTTTCGCATTGACAATCGATGACGAAAGACCGCTTTATTGTTTAAATTTAAAGGAGAAAGATATGAAGCTGCTTCTTGCCGAAGACGACAAAGCTTTTGCCGATGCGATATTCGATGTTTTGATCCATCAAAGCTACCTTGTCGAAATTGTCGATAACGATAAAGATATCTACGAACGCATCGTTAACGGCTCTTATGACGGTATAATATTGGACCTTTCGCACATGAGACCTTATGAGCACGACTTTATCTCCAAGCTCAGGCAGAACAATCATACCGAGCCTATCTTGGTCTTCGGTGATAATCCCAAGGGCAACGATGTTGTTCGTGTGCTCGATGCCGGCGCCGATGATTATTTAACAAAGCCGTTCTCCGCCGGTGAATTTCTTTCCCGTATCCGTGCAATGCTGCGCAGAAGAGAAGCGTTCCATCCCGATATTTTAACATTCGGCGATCTTACTCTCGACAAACAGGTCTGGAGCGTCAGTTGCAACGGCAATCAATTCGTTCTTCCGAGGCATGAATATCGCGTTATGGAAATTCTTATGGAACATACCGATATTTGCATTCCATCCGAAGTGCTTATGGCTAAAGTTTGGGGTCGTTCGGATCCTGCGGGCGCAGGCTCCGTTTGGCTGTATATTTCCCGTCTTCGCGAACGTCTCAAGGAGATCGGCACCACAGTCGTGCTTTCGTCGAGACGCCATGTCGGATACCGCTTAATAGACACTTCCGTGTCCGAACCCGAAACGTAAGGTATTTGTCCGCCTTTTTAGGCGGTCGTGCCTTGCGTTTTTTTATTTGTCGGTAACGTTGTCTCGGTTTTCTTTAACAAAATATTCAAGCTCCTCATTCAAAATAGCCTTGAAAGGGGAGCTTTTTCTAATGTACAGTTTAACTTTTGGTGTTATAATACATACAGTAAGTCTTGCTGCACAATCCTTGCGGCTGTGCAACAACCGATTCGGATGTTGGTTGTCGGTTTCGCAAAAATCCCCTTGCGCAAAAGCGCAAGATATGCGTTTTGGCGCAAGAAGTGTAAACAAGCATTTTTGCTTCATGGTAAAATAAATATCGTAGAAAGGAGTTAATGTTTATTGCAATTCAGACACGAAATCAAACACGAGATCTCATATTTCGATATGCTGATCTTACGGCGCAGACTTAAAACAGTCATGCAGCCGGATATTCACGCCGAGAACGGAAAATACATTATCCGCAGCCTGTATTTCGACAACTTGGACGATAAAGCTCTGCGTGAAAAACTTGACGGTATCTCGGATCGCGAAAAATATCGTATCCGTTTGTATAATAACGATCATTCCGTCATTCATTTGGAGCGTAAGGTCAAACACGCAGGTCTAGGCTTTAAACAGGTCGCAGTGTTAACGGAGCAGCAGACACGCTCGATCGTTGACGGAAACACCGATTGGATGGCAAACAGTACGGATAAAGTGATATCCGATTTTTATGCCCGATCACGCTTCGACGGTCTGTCGCCGAAAGTTATCGTCGATTACACACGTGAACCGTTCGTTTTTGCTGCCGGGAACGTCCGTGTAACGCTCGATTACGATATTCGTACCGCACTTCGCTGCACCGATTTTTTAAATCCCGACTGCGTTACGGTACCCATAAGCGACCCCGTTTGTATTTTGGAAGTTAAATGGGATAACTTTCTTCCCGACGTCGTGCGCTATGCAGTTCAACTCGAAGACAGACATTCCACGGCTTTTTCAAAATACGCCGCTTGCAGAATGTACGACTGAAAATCAAATCAAATCAAAAGGAGAATCATCAATGAGTTTTAACGACATTTTCAAATCAAGTTTTTTGGAAAACGTATCTTCGGTCAGTATCTTGGATATTGTCCTTACTTTAATATTATCTTTCGGAATAGGTCTTTTTATCTTTCTTGTTTATAAAAAAACATATCGCGGCGTGATGTACTCCGCAGGCTTCGGCACCACTTTGATCGCTTTGACGATGATAACCTCTACCGTTATCCTCGCCGTAACGTCAAATGTAGTCCTCTCTCTCGGCATGGTCGGCGCATTGTCGATCGTTCGTTTCAGGACAGCCATTAAAGATCCTCTCGATATAGCGTTCCTGTTTTGGGCTATAGGCGCGGGCATTATTTTGGCTGCGGGTATGATCCCGTTGGCAGTCATCGGCAGCGTTTGTATCGGAGTTATCCTTCTTGTGTTCGTAAACAAAAGCTCGAATACTCGCCCGTATATGGTCGTTCTTAGCTGTTCGGACCATAATTCCGAATCCAAAGCCGTAAAATTCCTCTCGGAAAATGTCGTTAAATCAACGGTCAAAAGCAAATCCGCAACAAAAGGCGCCATAGAGCTTAATATCGAAGTCCGTCTGAAAAACGACAATACCGATTTTATCAACACCCTTTCGGAAATGTCGGGCGTCAACAGTGCGGTCGTCGTTTCCTATAACGGGGATTATATGGGGTAACATATGTCCGGAAACAAAAATTTTGACCGCATAGCCGTTGTTTGCACCGCGCTGATGTTGGTCGTTACGATCTTGTTTATGAACGGCGCCGCGCTCGGTATCGAAGTAAAGGCGCATACCATGGGCTATGAGACCCGATTGTTCGACAATACCCGCGTTCATACGATCGATATCGTTACCGACCAATGGGACGAGCTTATCGCCAACGCAACAAGCGAAGAATATTATCTTGCAAACGTTGTCATAGACGGCGAAGCGTATAAAAACGTCGGTATCCGAACAAAGGGCAATACTTCTTTGTCAACGGTCGCCACCCTTAACAGCGAACGCTACAGCTTTAAGATCGAATTTGATCATTACGACAGCTCTTTGACTTATTACGGTCTGGATAAACTGAGCTTGAACAATCTGATCCAGGATTCCACCATGATGAAAGATTATTTAACATACACCATGATGAACGAATTCGGCGTCAACTCGTCTTTGTGCAGCTATGTTTATATCACGGTCAACGGAGAAGACTGGGGCTTGTATCTTGCCGTCGAGGGCGTTGAAGAAGCGTTTTTGGAGCGTAATTACGGTTCCGATTACGGCGAACTTTACAAGCCCGACAGCCTCAGCTTCGGCGGCGGCAGGGGCAACGGAAAAGATTTTGATATAAATGATTTTGACTTTGATTTTAACAACGATCTCGATTCTTTCGTTCCGGACAATTTCGATCCGTCGTCAATGCAAAGCGGTACGATGCCGGATATGTCGGGAGATTTCGATCCGTCGTCAATATCAGGCGGCACAATGCCGGATATGTCGGGAAACTTTGACCCGTCGTCAATGCAAAGCGGTACGATGCCGGATATGTCGGGAGATTTCGATCCGTCGTCAATATCAGGCGGCACGA
>CAYUWC010000024.1:16192-18384 GCA_964448355.1 uncultured Oscillospiraceae bacterium
GCACGATGCCGGATATGTCGGGAGATTTCGATCCGTCGTCAATATCAGGCGGCACGATGCCGGATATGTCGGGAGATTTCGATCCGTCGTCAATATCAGGCGGCACAATGCCCGATATGTCAGGCAATTTTGATCCGTCGTCAATATCAGGCGGCACGATGCCGGATATGTCGGGAGATTTCGATCCGTCGTCAATATCAGGCGGCACAATGCCCGATATGTCAGGCAATTTTGATCCGTCGTCAATATCAGGCGGCTTTAACGGCGGCGGAAGTTTCGGCATGGGGTCGTCTGATGTTAAACTCCAATATATCGACGACGAAATTGACAGTTATTCGAATATTTGGGACAATGCAAAAACAAATATCACCGAAGCCGATCAAGAACGGCTGATATCATCGTTGAAAAAACTGTCCGAAAACGAGGATATCGAAAACGTCGTGGATATCGAACAGGTAGTACGCTATTTCGTTGTTCACAATTATGTTTGCAATGACGACAGTTATACGGGTATGATGGTCCATAACTATTATCTTTACGAAAAAGACGGTCGGCTTGCGATGATCCCGTGGGATTACAATCTCGGCTTCGGCACGTTTTCGGGTGGCAGTGCGACCAGCACCGTCAACACGCCGATCGATACTCCCGTTTCGGGCGGTTCGGAAGACAGACCGATGTTGAATTGGATATTTGAAAATACGGAATACACGGAGCTGTATCACGAATATTTCGAGGATTTTTTGAACACGGTCGATATTCAAAAGATCATTGACGATGCGTACGAGCTGATAAAATCGTATGTAAAAAAAGACCCCACGGCGTTTTACACTTACGATGAGTTCGAAACGGGCGTCGAAACTCTCCGTCAATTTTGTTCAATGCGAAGCGAAAGCATTTCGTTGCAGCTCGAAAACGGACAGACCGTCAACAATATGCAGTATGTCGATGCATCTTCGATCACACTTTCCGATATGGGCTCCATGAACGGGGGCATGGGCGGCGCTATGGATAAGCCCATGGGATCGGATAATTTGAACGGTTTTGACGGTATGCCCTCCGAAAACGGACAGATGTCCGATATGTTTGACCCTCAAAACGGAACAATGACGGACAATATGTTTTCCGGCGATCTTCCCGATGATTTCGACCCCGATAACGTCCCGGAAAATTTCCAAGGTCAGATGCCCGGCGGAGATATGTCGGGTGACGGACAAACCTCCGGCGACGGTCAAATGCCGACAATGCCCGGCGGAGATATGTCGGGTGACGGACAAATGCAAAAGCCGACCGGCGGTAATGGTTTTAACATAAACGAGCCTGCTTCGTCGTCCGATCTTAGCGCATGGATTTGGGTCGCCGTTTCCGCATTGGTCCTCGTTGTCGGCATAGTTGTCGCAAAAAAATTCAGAAGCTGAAACCGCTGAATATCGCCGATAAATAATATCGTAAATAAAAAACAGTCTCTTTTGCCTTTCGGGAGAAGAGACTGTTTGTTTTCAAAGAGAAATCAAAACGCTAAAAATAATGCGATGAAAATTTAATAACGATTTTTCTTTGCCGTGCGGCAAGAAGCGATCAATAATCTGCGAATATTGCCACATAATTTTTCTGTATACTGATACGCCGCACTATCGATCCTTTTGGTTTCGTGCATTAGTTTCAGCCAATAACTTGTCTCGTCGGACTCTTTCAAAGCAATTTCCAATTTTGCGACAAAATCCCTTTTGCTCTGTGCGTACTGTGCTTCATGAATATTTGCTCCAACAGAAGTATCTGATCTTGCAAGTTGATTGATCATATAAGAACTTTTCGGTGCGGTTACACTGTCAACAAGTGTAACAATTGCCACTGCAAACTCAAAAGATAAATCCGGTAATTTATTTTCGGGCACAAAAGCGACTTCTTTCAAGATAAAGATATCATAGGCTATTTTGCGGTCTTTAATGATATACGGCAAGTCGTATGATATCATATTCATTACAACATCGCTCTCAATGCGATATCACATCGAAGATATATCATCCGTTCCGTAAGGAACGGATATCATTGAAAAAAGTCACCTTTGTCGGTAGACAAAAGTGACTTTTGCATGGTGCCCCTAAGCAATCCAAATCCGAACCGGAAGTCCCGTCTGGGACTTCCTTATTTACATCGTCAAAAGTGATGGTTTGGGTACCCTCTTTGTAGTTGAA
>CAYUWC010000025.1:0-17258 GCA_964448355.1 uncultured Oscillospiraceae bacterium
CACTGATCGTCTCCGCCGAACTGAAGGTTACAGCCGTAATTTTTGTACAAATAATAAAAGTCGTACGACTGCATTATCATATAGTTAAATTCCAAGAAAGACAGGCCTTTTTCCATTCTTTGCTTGTAACATTCGGCACGGAGCATATTGTTGACCGAGAAACAAGCGCCGACATCGCGAAGAAGTTCGACATAATTTAAATTAAGAAGCCAATCTGCGTTGTTGATCATCATCGCTTTGTCGTCGCCGAATTCGATAAACTTTTCCATTTGGCGTTTAAAACATTCGGCATTATGATCGATATCCTCTTTGGTCAACATTTTCCTCATGTCGGTGCGTCCGGAGGGGTCACCGATCATTGTTGTGCCGCCGCCGATAAGTGCGATGGGCTTGTTGCCTGCCATTTGAAGCCTTTTCATCAAAGTAAGCGCCATAAAATGGCCTGCGGTAAGGCTGTCGGCAGTGCAGTCGAAACCGATATAGAATTTGGCTTTTCCGTTATTTATCAATTCTTTAATTTCAGGTTCGTTTGTCACCTGAGCTATTAAGCCTCTTCTTTGAAGCTCTTCATAGATTTGCATTGAAATTTCTCCTTTTTTATGAAATACCGTTTATTGTTTTCCTGATTTTTCGACCATTTCTCTTGCCGTTTGCAAAAGCGTGGGAGTGATATTGTCTCCGCCCATAATTCTTGCAAGCTCGGCTATCCTGTCTTCTCCGAACAGCGGAGATACGGAGGTATACGTTCTGTCTGCTCGGCTTTCTTTAAGAATAATAAAGTGATTGTCCGCTTCTGCGGCTATTTGCGCCAAGTGCGTAACAACTATGACCTGACTTGACCGTGACATCTGCTTGAGTTTTACGGCGATCTTGTACGCCGCTCTGCCGCTGACGCCCGTATCTATCTCGTCGAAAACGAGAGTTTCGTCTCCGTCTTTTGACAGAATGTTTTTTATTGCCAACATAATTCGCGACAATTCGCCGCCGGAGGCTATCTTGGCGAGCGGACGCAGCTCTTCTCCGATATTTGTAGAAATAAGAAACTCAACATTGTCTTCGCCGTCTTTTTCCTGCTGTTTCGGCAAAATACTCACCGCAAACCGAACTTTCGGCATATCGAGAAAAACAAGTTCGCCCGTAATTTCACGTTCGAGACGTTCCGCTGCGTGAACACGGCTCTGCGTCAGGTCTTTTGCGGCGTTATCAAGCTCTTTTTGCGCTGTGATCAGCTCTTTTTGCAGTTTTTGTATTTTTGCGTCGGAAAATTCGATATTTTCAAGCTCCTGCTTTGCGTTATCCAGATACTCAAGCATTTCCGATATCGTGCCGCCGTACTTTTTGCGGAAACCTTTTATCAGATCCAACCGTGTTTGAACGTAATCGAGTTCCGATTCGTCATTATCAAGATCGTCCGACAAACGCGATATCTCGTCCGCAATGTCGTCAAGCTCGGCATAAATATCGTTCATTCTTTCGGACAGTTTTGCGGCGTCCTCGTCAAAACGTGATATATACGCAAGCTCGTTTTGCGCGGTCGCTGCAAGGTCGCAGGCATTGTTTTCGCCGCCGTTTAACGCTTCACGTGCAGTCAACATACCTCGAATGACTTTTTCGCGATTAACGAGAGAGAGACGTTTTTTCTCAAGCTCTTCGTCTTCTCCGGGGACTAAATTTGCGGCTTCAAGCTCGTTGATCTGATAGCGCAGAATATCCGTTCGCATCGCTTTTTCGCGCTCGTCAAAAGACAGGGAATCGATCTGCTTTGTTATATATTTTACTTTGTTGTATTTTTCTGTATAGACGTCTTTTTCTTTTGTGTTAACGGCAAACGAATCCAAAAAAGAAAGGTGCGTCGAAGCGTCGCAGAGAGCTGCGTTATCGTGCTGACCGTGAATATTGATAAGATTTTTCCCGATATCACGCAGCATTGCGGCAGTGATCTGCCTGCCGTTTGCGCGCGCAACACTTCGTCCGTCTGATGTTACTTCCCTTGAAATTATCAATTCGCCGTCACTAAGCTCGATACCGAGTTCCGCCGCCAAAGCATTGACGCTCGGAGGGATTTGTTCAAACGAAGCGGAAACGAACGCCTTTTTGCAGCCTGTTCGTATAACATCTTTATTTGTTCTTCCGCCCAAGATCATATTGATCGAATCGATTATCATGCTTTTTCCGGCGCCTGTCTCGCCGGTCAGAACGGAAAATCCGGAGGGAAAAGAAATGTCCGCGGATTCTATTACGGCAACATTTTCTATATGAAGCGATGAAAGCATCTGTAATACCCCCTTACAGACAAGCTACATATTTACAGTATCTTTTATGTTATCTACTATTTTTTTTGCGAATGTACAATCTCTCGCGGCAAGAAATATCGTATCATCTCCCGCGATCGAACCGACCACATCGTCTCGTTCGAGCGAATCGATGGCGGCGCAAACGCCCTGAGCCATGCCCGTGCAGCATTTAACGACAACGAGGTTTTGCGCCTGTTCGACCGAAAGTATACCGTCACGCATAATGCCGAGAAGTTTAGCGGGAAGAATCGGCTCAACAACTCTTGCAGTCGTGGGAAGAGAATATCGGTATTTATTCTCGTTGGTGAGAGTTTTTACAAGTTGAAGTTCTTTAATATCTCTCGAAACGGTAGCCTGAGTTGCGGCGAAGCCTGCTTGATTCAGTCTCGAAGTGAGCTCGTCCTGCGTCTCGATCTGTTCGTTTTGAACGATATCGATGATCTTTGCGTGCCTTTTGTTTTTTTGTTTCATTATTTCTTCCCTCAATGTAATTTTTTTGACAGTATATTGTAAAACGAATTCATGCCGAATCGTATAAGTTTAAGAGAAAACGGCGAACGGGATATTTTAACATCCGCCCCGTCCGCAAGACAAACGCCCTCGCCACCGTCGCAATAAAGGCGAACGCAGCCGGAATCTTTAGAATAACAACGCACGGACAGCGAAGCGTCGTCGCGAAACAGGATCGGGCGTGCCGTAAGAGTATGGGCGCAAACGGGCGTTACTATGATCGCTCTGTGCGCCGGGTCAACGACCGGCCCGCCTGCGGAAAGCGAGTATGCCGTCGAACCCGTGGGCGTGGAGAAAATAAGGCCGTCCGACCGATATTGAGCAACCGAAAAACCGTCGCAAAACAGGTCGAAATTCATCAGCCGAAGGATCGAATCATGTGTTGCGACAATATCGTTAAGAGCGAAATATTCGCATATGCCGTCCGAAGTTTCGACGGTCGCTTTTAACATCATTCTGTCCTCTACGATATAATCGCCGGATATGAGGCGTGAAAGCTCGTTAAGGCTGTCCGGCTCCACCTCGGCAAGATAGCCGAGAGTGCCTTTGTTAACACCTATGACGGGACAGCCGTTTTTTGCAGCAATATCGGCAATGCCCAAGATCGTGCCGTCGCCGCCGACCGTAATAGCGGCATCGCATTCGGGAATGATCTTTTCGGCGCTTTCGGGAGACGAGCTTAACAGACATTCCGAACCGAAAGAAGAAAGATAGGCGACTGTGTTTTCCGTGACGGAAAGATCGCAGTCACGGTCTTTATTTGTTATAACGGCGAATCTCAACGCACTGTACCTTCTTTCAATTTTGTTGTTCTGCCGCATTTTTTAATTTTATATGAAAAAGAAACTCCCTGTTACCGTCGCCGCCGAGTATGGGAGACGGCGCGGTGTTTACGATATCGAAGCCCTCGTTTAACGCAAACTCCGAAAAATCCGAGATGAGAGCTTTATGAACGGCAGGATCTTTTATCACGCCGTTTTTGACTTTTTTGCCGTATTCGAACTGAGGTTTGAACAGGCAGACGATATCGCTTTGTTCGTTTGCGAATTTTTTCATCGATGGCAAAACCATTTTAAGCGAGATAAAAGAGACGTCCGCTGTTATTATATCGACAATACAGACCGTTTCCGCATTCAGATCGTTTATATGAACGCCTTCGAGATTTACGACGCGCGGATCGTTTTTCAACTTATCCGCAAGCTGATCGTGACCGACATCGACTGCAAACACCTTGTCGGCGCCGTATTGTAAAAGACAATCCGTAAACCCGCCCGTTGAAGCGCCGATATCGAGCGCAATTTTGCCGTTAACGCAAATATCGAAAACATCAAGGGCGCGTTCGAGCTTTAGCCCGCCGCGCCCGACATAGCGAAGAGAATCGTTGACAGAAATATTTTCACTGCCGTTAACATCATATCCTGCTTTTGTAACAGCGGAGCCGTTGACCGTTACATCGCCGTTTTTTATCAGCACACGGGCGTACTCTCTGCTTTTCAACGAAAAATTTTTAAATACATAAATATCAAGACGCATCGTGACTTATCCTTATCGTGATCTTTTTCCGTCAAAACAATATGTTAATTTTTCTTTTTGTTATCGAAAACGTGTTCGGGGATAAAGAAGCACAAAACACGAGCGACGGCATAAATGATCTTATCGCTGAATGCGATCGCTATATTTTTGCCGACCGCCTTTGCGCCGACCGTGACGGAAGCCGTCAACGCAGTGACGCACAGCGTTAAAAAAAAGACGTTCCAATTAAATGTCGAAGAAAGCTCCACTGTAAGCACGGAACACATCGTACCGCTGATGACGCTGCAGATATCGCCGATAACGTCATTGCAAAAATTTGAGACCGACGATGCTTTTGAGATCAAAAACAGTGCTGTTTTCGCGCCTGCGACTTTTTTTGCCGCCATAGAGTTGAATGCTTTAACATCGACGGACATTACGGCTGTTCCGATAAGGTCGAAAAATACGCCTATCGAAATAAAAAGAATAAGGACTATAAGAGCGACCCAGAGATTGACGTTTGCAAGTACGCTTTCCGAAAGATAAGACATGAAGAAAGATATACTGAACGTAAGTACGATTATCTTCAAAGACCAGCTCCAATTTATGAGCTGTTTTTTCTTTTCTTTCGGTTTTGCTTTTTCCTGCTTAACGTCCGACTTATCCGCATTATTATCCGTTTCTGTAACCTGTGCGGAACGTTTAGGTCGGGGCTTATCGTCTGTATCCATAAAAAAATACCCTGCTTTCAAAAATAAATTATTTGTTAAATAACCGAAAGCAAAAGTCCGCACCTTTAAACGGTGGGGTCCGTTTGCTTTTGCGTGTTATGGTTCGTTGTTAAAAACGACCGGTAAAAAGGCAACAATACCTTTTTCTTTATTAAATTTAATCTGTCGCAAACGTCGAACAAGTCCGATGTTCACGGCAGATATCAATAGCAAAATGTGATGATAACATTCAAAGTAAATCTTACGTCTTAGGTCAAGTAGGTTTCCCCGAGAGCTTCCTCCCGTCGCCGTGAAGGAGGTTTCCCATTAAAGCTCAAGATGCAACGTCACCGCATACATGACTTGATTGCCACTCAGCACGTACTGCAATCCCTTGAATGCAGAAAAAAAATTCTCAGCCTAGAAGTTTTCCTTTCACTGACCAAAACGACTCTTAGTCTCTTTTGCAGCATCGGTTTCAATCGCAAAAGACGAAAGACCACGGCCATGGTCAGACGTCCGGCCGATATCCGCCGGCACCACTCAAGACAGGCTACGGCTGCATACAGCCCGTTTCTCTGCTAAGAACCGGAAACGAACCGCCTTGCAGGTTTAATCCTGAACCGTAGCTTTCAAATGAAGCCACAAAAACAGGTCTCCAAGGACGACGGGATCACTGACGTATGCCATTACGGGTGCCCGGCTGCCCCAAGCTTTTGAATTTGAGGGTACAAAAGCTTCCTTCCAGCACTCACCCCAGACTGGGCGTAAGAAGCAAGCACAAGAAGTTTCACAGATATGCCCTTCGGTGGATTTTTAGGCCCACCCTGGTAGTCGTATGTTCAGACTAGGATACTGTATCATCTGATATACAGTATATCATACTTATTCATTTTTTGCAAGTAGTTTTGCATAAAAACGGTTTAAAGTTCATTTTTATTTAAGAAATACAAGCCAATAAACAATTGCAATAAGCGCACCGAGGCAGCAACCGAAGAAAATTTCGGGTTTTGTATGCCCCATCAATTCTTTAAACAGTTTTTCGCGTTCGATTTTATCGTCGTGAATAATTATTTGATTTATGATCTTTGCCTGTTCGCCGACCGCATAGCGCACGCCGCCTGCGTCGTATGTTGTAACAAACCAAAAGATCGCAACGATGGCAAATTCCGTCGAAGCAAAGCCGTGCAGGATAAAGACCATTGTTCCCAAAGAAGTTACCAACGAGCTGTGGCTCGACGGCATACCGCCGGAACCGAAGAAACGGTCCAACAAAAATTTCTTTTCTTTACACGACGCAAGAATACCCTTTATGCACTGAGCAAAAAACCATGCCAGCACCGCGGTGTTCAAAATATGGTTTGCAAATAAACCCACTGTTTTCTCCCTCTTTCCGATCTTCGTTACATTTTTCGTTCTGCCAAGCTGTCCGCAAGCAAAAGAAGAAAATCGTTGTTTTTAAAGCCGTCTATCGCTTTTTTTGCCTGCAAAGTAAGACGTTCCACCTCTGTTTGAGCATTGTCGATACCTAAAATATCGACAAAAGTAGTTTTATTGCTTGCCTTATCTTTTCCGGGCGTTTTACCGAGTTTTTCGGCTGTTCCGCAAACGTCCAATATATCATCTTTTATCTGAAAAGCCAATCCTATATTTTTTGCGTACTCGACGGCGGCTTTTTTACTTTGTTCATCGCAATTTGCGGCAACACAGCCGAGCTTTGCAGCAGCCTCTATCATTGCGCTTGTTTTAAGCTCGTGAATATGCATAACTTCGGCACTCGTAAGCCCCGAACGATTTTCAAGGTCCAACATCTGTCCCGTAACGATCCCGCGCAGACCCGATGCGGCAAGGAGGATATCCGTGCCCTCCAGCTTTTGTTCGCACGAAAGAGAGCTGCTTTCGAGAACGACTTCAAACGCGCGTCCGTAAAGCGCAACGCCGGACATCAGAGCCGTACTTTCGCCGAACACGACATGATTGGTGGGCTTGCCTCTGCGAAGCGTGTCGTTATCCATACACGGCAAATCGTCGAAAATAAGAGAATATGTATGTATCATCTCGATTGCACAGGCAAACGCAAGCGCACTTTCGATTTTTTCCGACAACATTTCGCAAAAAGCGAGGATCATACACGCACGTATGCGTTTACCGCCCGCAAAAAGGCTGTATCGCATAGCTTTTATCGCAGGCTCGTCCTTTTCCGGAACAGCTATATCGAGAGCCGCATTCACTTTATCGCGATACAGCTCCAATTGTTTTGTAAAATCAAGCATTTTCGTTATCTTGCAGCAATGTTATTTTACGTTGAACATCTTTTATTTTTTTATCGCAAAATGCCGCAAGTTTCACTCCCTCCTCATAGAGTGCGACAGATTCGTCGATACCGATCTCTCCGTTCGACAAAGCGGAAATAATCGTTTCCATTCGGGCGATGGCTTGTTCAAAAGTCATTTGTTCATTATTATTCTGCAACACAGTATATTTCACCGTCTTTCATTTTTATGGTAAGTCTGTCGTTTTTTTCGATATCATTGCTCGAACATACGGGTTTTTGATCTTTGTAAACAACAGCGTAGCCCCTGCCTATAACGGCAAGCGGGTCGAGCGCAGACAACGCCGCTATTTTGGAAGCAAGGATATTTTTCTTTTTATCGAGCAACATCTCGGACACGGTATAAAACGACGACGAGACCTTGTCCAGCAACATCTCCTTGTTTTGAACCATACGTTTTATATCGAGCCTTTTCTTTGTCGACTCAAGATCCGAAGCGCTTTCGTTCATAACAGAAGTGAGTTCTTTTTTTAACGTATATTTAAAATCCGATATAAACTCTCTTATCTTAACAATATCGGGAACTGCGATCTCGGCGGCTGCGGACGGTGTGGGTGCGCGCATATCCGCGACGAAATCGGCGATGGTAAAATCGTTTTCATGCCCCACGGCGCTTATTACGGGGATATCGCTTGCAGCAATGGCACGGGCAAGAGTTTCATCGTTAAAAGATTGAAGATCTTCATACGAGCCACCGCCGCGTGCGATTATTATAACGTCGGCATCTTTTTTTGCGTTAAAATAATTCAACGCTCTTATTACGCTTGCCGCAGACTCCGAGCCTTGAACGACGCACGGGTATATCTCGATATCCGCAACGGGCCAACGACGTTCTGTCACCGATAAAATATCCTGCAATGCAGCGCCCGAAGGTGAAGTGGCAAGAGCTATCTTGTTTGGAAAATACGGCAGAGGTTTTTTACGTTCTTCGGCAAAAAGTCCTTCTTTTTCAAGCTTTTCTTTTAGTTGAACAAACGCCGCCGTCTGTGCGCCTATGCCGTCGGGAATGATGTCCGAAACATAAAGCTGATACACGCCGTCTCGTTCAAACACGGATATCCTGCCTGCGACTATCACGCTCATACCGTCTTCGGGCATGAACTTCAGCCGCTCCGCATCGGAACGGAACATCACCGCCTTAACGGAAGACTGCGTATCTTTTAATGTAAAATACATATGTCCGCTTTTTCTGTAAAGCGAAAAATTCGAGATCTCGCCGCGAACAAAAACGGAACGCAAAACATCGTCCGAATCCACAAGCGAACGGATATAAAAATTTAATTGAGAAACGGTTATGGCAGATTTTATCATATCGATCTTCATTCCGCCGCCATAAACGGCGGCACAAACAGTTAATAAAACAGGGGGCTTTCAGTTTTTGAATCGTTGAATTTTCACGCTTTTTTTGCGATTTCCATTCCGTCGCAATGGCGGCGAAATAATATGGTTAACGGAATTCACCTGCGTCTCTTAAGACAAAAACTGATCTCTCGTTTTTAAGGTGAATTTATGCGTAAAACAGATGTTTTTACAATTTTAAACCGTGTACTTTTCATGCCCATAATCCCCATAGCGAACAGAAAATTAACGGAATTCACCTGTGTCTCTTTAGACAGAAACAGATATCCCGTTTTTACGGAGCGATTTTGTAACGTACACAAAACAGATGCCGAAAATTAATTTTCGGACTTATTTAAGCATTTCTCTTAATGCGAGATATGCAATGCCCGCCGCATTATCCGAAGAAAAACGAGGCTCGGCAAAAAAGGAATTTTTATCCGAAAGAACATTTTTTATTCTTTTGTTCGACATGACGCCGCCGACGTAGAGGACGGGAAGTTTGTCCGAATTATATTCCGTGACCATCTTTTTGACGGTCATTGCAACTGTTTCAACAATATAAAATGCGATATTTTCGGCGGGAACGCCTTTTTGATACATTGTTTTCGCCTTATTTTCAAAGCCCGAAAGAGAACAGTGCCCGTCCCTGACCCGAATGACGGGTTTTTCGGGAAGAGAGCCGTTCTCGGAAAGTTGTTCGATAAAGGGGCCTGCGGGGAACTCCGAGCCGAGCATAACGCCGACCCTGTCGATAAGCTGACCGACGCTTATATCCGCCGTGCTTGCGACTATCGATATATCGTCGATACTCGACACGCGCAAAAGCTCCGTTGTTCCTCCGGAGGCATGAAAGCACATAAACGGCTGCTCGAAAAGCATATCTTGTCCGGCAGAAAAGATCGCCGCCGCAATATGCCCCTGTTGATGCGAAAACTCGTAAACGGGAACATTCAAAACCGAACCGAGCGTATGCGCAACGGAAAGCCCATACATAAAGCACGGCATATACGATCCTTCGACATTTCTCGGACGCGAAGATACGCCGACTGCGCGGATGTCGTCTTTGTTAAACCGCAATCGTGAAAATATTTCCGCAAATTGTTTAACATGCGCAAACACTGCGTCGCTCTGGCGAAGACCCACGCTGCCACTCGGCACGGGCAAAAGTTTTTTTTCGCTTTGACAAGTCTTGTCCGCAAACATCACGGCTGCCGATGAGGTGTAGTTGCTCGTGTCGATACCTACGGCGGCAAAAGCACCGTCAGCCACGGCTTCTGACGTACGAACCGAGAACACCGTTTATGTACGATGCGGTGGCGTTATCGGTATCGTATTTTTTAACAAGATTAACAGCCTCGTTTATCGCTACGGCATTAGGAACATCGTCAACGCGGTTTATCTCGTAAACAGCTATTCGCAATGCGGTAAGAGCCATTTTAGAAAGACGTTCTATGGTCCTTGCGACGAGGAACGGTTTTATTTCGTTATCCAACTGTTCCGTACACGCAAGTATCTCTTTGAATGCTTTTTCGGAATATTCATCTGTTTCATGCCCCATATTTTCGGCAGAAAGCGTGATTATCCTGTCGGCATCGGGCGTTTTGTCGAAAGAAGCTTCAAACAAAAGCAAAAAAAGGCTTTCTCTGGATTGACTGCGTTTCATTTTACTCAGACTTCACTTTCTCCGCAACTACGTTGGAAACGATAACGTTTACACGATAGACATCAATACCCGTCATATTTGAAACGGCATCCTTGATGTTGGACTGTACCGCAAGAGAAACATCGGGGATCTTGTATCCGTTTTTAACGGAGATCTGAACAGTTATGTCAAGCCCGTTTTCCGTTGTGACAATGCTTATGCCTTTCTGAGTTGTTTTAAGACTTCCGACTATATTTTTTACGGACGAAAGCATTTTCTGATGAACCTTAGCAACACCGTCGATCTCATATGCGGCAGTTGCTGCAATTGAAGCAATAACGTCCTCGGATATTTTTATGCTTCCGCAATTTTTCTCGTTCATAAGTATTTATTCCTTTCAAAAGTGTATTGTTTAACAACGTGGAATCATATCCACTACCATATTATAGCACACTTTTTCAATTTTGTACACTATTAAATTCAATTATTTTTATGACATCTGCGTCAAATCCCGTTGCGGAAGCGACAATATCCATGATCTGAGCCGCCTCGTAAGGTTCAAGTCCGAGTGTTTCGATAACGACCGACGCGGTGTCTCCCGTTAAAAAAACAATACAATCCTCATATCCTTTTGACAAAATAAGATTTTCGATCGCCGCTTCGTTTTCGGTTATCTTCGCATAAGACGCGACCGTTTCCGCCGCAAGCTTGCGTGATGAGGCATCGGCATCGGTATTTGAGATCAGTTCGTTTAACACCGCAACTGCGTCGCTTCTGTTCTTCGAACGCGAATATCGTGCGTTGTCGAAATACGACGATCCGGACGAAACATATGCTGCGTCGCCAAGCTCTTCCGAGCTTATAACGTCTTTATCGTCACCGGAAGCGAGATAGTAATCTCCGCCGGCAGCAGTATACTTCCAGTTGATGTAGACCGCCAATGTTAATACCGCAGTCAAACCCACAATGACCCAACGTGTTTTTTTCATAAACAATATCTCCCTTAATCAAGAATACCTATGGATATTTTTGTTTTTGCGACACCGAGCACACGGCATATCAGCTCCGTAAGCTCGTTTTTGATCTTCGCATTCTCGCCGCCGTCGCAAAGCACCGCAACACCGCGAACGACCGTCCCCGTCCCGTCAAGATCTTCATTGGAACTTTCGAGCGTTATAAACACCTCGCATTCGCCGACACCTTCCATTTTTGTAAGAAAATCCGACAAGCGAAGCTCAAGCTCCGTTTTATACGAAATAACGTCGGTCGAGCTTTTGCTGTTGTTTTCCGTAAACATTCCGGCAACGAGAAGCAGCGACGCAACGACAAAAGCGCCTACGACCAAAAGAAGATGATTTTTTTTTAAAAACGACAGCATATCGTTTGTTCTCTGCTCACTCTCTTTTTTCTTGTGCGGCACAAATCGTCACTTCCATTCCCGTTTTTTTGCGTATATGCTCTCTTAATCCGTCCGCAAGCTCCGTATTTACAACAACGTCTGCGGAAATAAGATAAAATTCCCCGTTTTTGTATTCGACCTTTGTTTTAACACTTTCGGGGTACACTCCGAGATAATCGTAAACCTCGGCAAAAAGATTTTCCGCAACTGTTTTTTCAACAGCCGAGCACATTGCCGCATTCGTTTTTTCGGAATAATCCTCGGAAACTATTTCCGGCAGCGTCAAGGATATTTTTCCGTTCAAAAAATACGATGAAAACAAAGATATCACTGCTCCCGTAACGACAGCCGAAACAAGAAACGCCACCGACCGTCCGAGCCTTGTTTTCGGACATATCGCCAAGGCAAGCATACCCGCAAAGACGCAAAAAGCCAGAGAAACAATAAATTCTTTCATATTTTCACAAGGATCGATATGCCTATTGTTAAACCCATACCGCATATCGTTGCCGCCGAAAACACTATCGCCGCACAGTCTCTCACGACCGAGAAAAACGACATTGCACGTTCGTTTCCGAAAAAGCCGCAAACACCGCAAGCGATACAAACGATCGCAAGATCCGCCGCAAGCTCGGCAAGCGACGGCAGTAATGTAAAAAAAACAACGGATGTGCCGAAAACTCCGATGCTGTTTTTCAAAACAGCTGCCGAAGAAAACGCCGATTCTATGCTTTCCCCGACAGCACCGCCGAAAATCGGAATAAACGAGCCCGCCGCAAGCTTTGCCGTCCGTTTAAACAGCGTATCGGACGTGACCGCAAGCGTTGTTTGAATCGACATAACACCTCCGAATACCGTAAGCGCCAATCCCATCGCAGCGATCAAAAAATTACGTGCGAACGAAGAAAGCGTTTTTATATTAACATTATCCGATATTCCGCACACCGTGCCTATACAAATATATGCAACGGAAAACGGTTTTAGGAACGTACAAACAACCGCAAGGACGATATCCAACGCAAAAAACAGCATTGCGCCGCCGGAAGTTGCCGCCGAAGCATGACCGGACGTTGCAAGTGCGGAAAGAAAAACCGGAAACACCGAGCCGAGAAACCCCGACAACTGCGAGAACGCCTCCGCTGCCTTATCCGCAGAATACCGCAGCGATAAAAACAATGACGCCGCAGACGCTGCCGTTACCGAAAAATTCATCACCGCAACAAGCTTTTCGGAAGAGAACGTTTCCGAAAGCCTTTCGATAATGTACACCGCAAACAACAGTACCGCGATCTTTGATATAAACGCCGTTTTACCGCCGAACGCCGCGGATATCGCCGAAAAGACATAGCCGATGATCTTTGTCGGCGAAAAAATTTCGGACGAATTTTCGGGTGTTAACGTTTCGTCCGAAAACTCTTCCGCGATTTCGGGAACGTCGAACGCCGCTTCCTGTGCGTTAAAACACCTTGTCGAAAGAAAAAACACGAATAATATCGTAAAAGCACAAACAACCTTTTTGTTCATAACATCTTTTCTATCATTTCGATAAGAGAGTACACGACCGGCACGGTCATCGTAACTATCGCTACCCTGCCCGCAAGCTCGATTTTCGAGGCAACGGAAGTTTCGCCTGCGTCCGCACAGATCTCGGATGAAAATTGACTGACGTAGCCGACGCCGAGAGCTTTAAAAATAAATGTAAAATTATTAACATCCGTGCCCGACAGCTTTACAAGCGACATTATTTGCGACAACAGCTCCGAAATATACGGCATTGCCGCTATAAACAAACTGCTGACACAAAACAAAGTAATGCAAAAGCTGTACTCCTCGCCCGTTTTTTTCATAAACACCGCAAAAGCCGTCCCGATCAAGCCGACTGCGGCAAACGTCAAAATGTTCATATAAAAGAAAAAGCCTGTTTTATGGTTTCAAAAAGAGATCTGACTTCGCCGACCACAACAAGCAAAACTATCACAAGCCCGACAATCGTAACCATCAGCGCCTGCTCGGAACGCTCCGATTTAACAAGTAGCTGATTGAGCACCGAAACTATTATCCCGACCGCAGCGATCTGAAAAAGTACATCTATCTTCACACCGATCTCCTCTTTTTTTACAAGAGCATTATTACTATAAAAAGTCCTGCCAATATGCCCGATTTCGAAAACACTCCACCGTATTTTTTATACGTTTCCTCTGCGTTTTCAAGCTGTTTTAACAACCGCGCCGCCGTGTTATCGCAAAGCTCACGCTGATGCTCACCGTCGGAATGTCCGAGCGCATCGAAAAATCCGTCGATTATTTTTTTGTCATCGGGCAAAAGAAACCAGTTCTTCTCGGCATTTTCAACGATCGATCTGTATGCGCTGCCAACGGTCTGTTTGTTCGCCAACTGCCCAACCGCACCGAATAAGCAAAGGCCGCCGTCGTCGATATGCGTTAAAATGGCAGGTATACCCTTGCGTTCAAAGCATATTCCCGTTTTAACACGCGCCACGGCATCGATCACGTACCGCAATTCTTCCGTTCTGCGCTTTAACGCTCGACTTTTATATATTCCCCAAAACGAGCTTGCCGCAAGGATCAATATCAACGCTATCTGTTTTATGATTTTCGCCTCCACCAAGACTGTCTGCGATGTCAACGGCACCGGTTTTTTTCCAGTCGTCTTTTAACACTATCGCAACATCCACAGCACCGCTGTCCAAAAGCAACCCAAACGCCTGTCTGCGTGACGCACGTGCAAAAGAATCCGAATGTACGGAAAAAATAAAAGACACACCGCTGTTCATTGCGCTGACAAGCTGTTCGGCTTGACACACGTCGCCCAACTCGTCAAACACGATAACGTCGGGGCACAACGTTCGAACGGCACGTTCGATACCGTCGGCTTTCGGGCATCGATCAAGTATCTCGCAAAGCTCGCAGCTTTTAAAAGACGGCACACCCTCGCTCACGCCCGCGATCTCACCTCGTTCGTCTACGACCGCCACTCTAAACCCGCCGCCGCTCAAAATACGGCACAGATCACGCAAAACAGTCGTTTTGCCGCCGCCCGGAGGCGAAATTATTGCGGTGTTAAACACTTTTCCGTGTTTTAACACATACTTCATGAGCCCCAGTGCCGCGCCCTCGATCTCATGTGTTATACGAAAAACAAAACCGCTTATGTCCCGAAAGCCCGATATTTTATCGTCTTTTATGACCGCCGTGCCGCATATTCCGACACGATGCCCGCCCTCGATCGTTATAAACCCGTTTTTTATCTGATCTTCAAACGAGTAAACCGAGCTTTTGCATATCTTCTCAAAGATCTCCGTGATCTCATCTCTGTAAAGTAACATAGATTTACGCCGCTCTATACTCGGTCCGTTCGGGGACAGGTAAAACATACCGTCACGTGTATGTACGCAAGACGGCCTTTCAAGCCGCAAAACAAGCTCGGATGCGGTCATAAGCATGTTTTTCGACATCACGATCTTTTTTAAACGTTCGGGTAATACAGAAATAATATGTTTTATGGCACTTGTCCCCTCCTCCGTAAATATATATTTTGTGTTCTCGAAATATAGAACTGTTTTACGATCTCGAAATACGAATCTCTTTTACGATCTCCAAACACGGATCTCTTTTATGTTTCCGAAACATCAAACTCTTTGCGATCTCGAAGTACAAAGCCGTTTTACGTTCTCGAAATACGGAACTCTTTTATGCTTCCGAAACATAAAACTCTTTGCGATCTCGAAGTACAAAGCCGTTTTACGTTCTCGAAATACGGAACTCTTTTATGTTTCCGAGACATAAAACTCTTTGCGATCTCGAAATACGAGGCTGTTTTACGTTCTCGAAACACGGAACGCCGTATGCGGATCTAACAAAACGAAAACCGTACCCTCACCCTCAAAAACAGAGCCGACACAAACTTTCGCTCATGTCGGCTCTGTTAAATATTTATTTTACGGATCGGCAGCGTTTTTATACTGCGTTTTTGGGGGAAGTAAAGATAAATTTTTTATATTTTAATCATTTTGTTTTTGCTTCAAAAACGGAGCAGACGGTGTTTTTCAAAAAACAAAAGACCACGGTGATACCTCTATAGATACCACCGTGGTACAGTTTTTCAGTCGTCGCAATCGGCGGCTTTATTTCAAACCGCCTATTACGTCTTTTTTTACAAATTATGTTCAATTATAATTTACAGCGCCGTTGGAAAGAATACGACCAACCAAAGCAGTTGTATCTGCAGTGGTATTGCTGATGTTTGCAGTAGTGTCGACATTTACAGTACCAAAGTATGCGCCCTGTTTTGTTGTATTCTCGCCGGTGAAGCTGCCCCCACTGACTTTGCAACCGGAAACAGTGATCTTTGATTCTGCTGCATAACCAACAAAGCCGGCAGCATTGACACCTTTCACAGCTGTATTCTCAACGGTACAATTTGTAATCTCAATTTTGGTACCGTTAGAAATGTAACCGATCAATGCGGCTGTGGCAACACGGGATTCGGTAATTTCAGAATCAACGACATGGCAATTGTTCAGTGTCACGCTGCCGTTTTCAACATAGCCGAGGAGAACGCCGTTACCCATACCATTTGTATAGGTGCTATTGCTGATCTTTGCATCCTTGACAGTCAAATTGCTGATAGTCAAAGAGCAATTTGCGGAAATTTTCTCAACCAAAGCAGATGTTAAGCCGCTGATTGTATGACCGTTACCATTGATCGTTAAGTTGGTAACATTTTTGTAATCACCGTAGAAACCAATGTCAATAGGTGTCCAGTTATCGGGCATTGTGATATCGTTCAGCAACAATACACTGACATTTGCAGTGTTCTTTGCAACTGCGGCAGTCAACTCGGCAGCACTCGATACGGAAATAAGTTCAGTACCATGCGATACGACATTGCCGCCCTTGTCGGTATTGTTTGTAAATGTACTGCCGTTATTGTAACCAAAGAGGTTTGCATCATCATTATCGTTATTGCTTACGTAAACCGAGCAGCCTTCAGCAGAACAGTTCTTAACAGTACCGTTCTCTACATAACCGACAACAGCGCCAACCTTTTTAACACCGCTTACGGTGCAGTCGATAGTATGGCAGTTTTCAACGGTTGCATCGTCATACAAAGAAGGAACAATTGCAGCAACCTGCTTACCGTTGCTTATTACGGTAGCATTTTCAACGGTCAAATTCTTAATTGTTGCATTTTGCATATAAACACTGAACAAACCCGTGTAGTAATAACCATCGGTGCGCTTAACAGTAAAGTTGCTTACTGTATGATTCTGTCCGTCAAAGCTACCAGCGAACGCATAGCCTTCGCCGGAAACTGTAAAGGTATGACCACCGAGATCGATATCACAGTCAAGAACAACGTTTGCACCGTCGTATCTGTGGTCGCCGTGCGAAGGATCGTTGTTCAATTCGTTGATATACTGAACAAATTCAGCTGCACTTGTGATATGGTAAACGCCGCTTTCATCAGCTGTCGGAGCAGTTGTTGTTACGCCGTC
>CAYUWC010000026.1:0-16648 GCA_964448355.1 uncultured Oscillospiraceae bacterium
TTCATTGTTTTTTTCCTCCTAAAAATTGCCGGCTTTTTCAGCCGAATGTTTTACATCACTATTATATCGTAAAAACGATTTTGTGTCAAGGGGGTATGGACGAAAAAAATTCGAACATTGAAAAAAATGTTAATATCCTAACGCCGTCATTCGTCTATGCATATCAAGGCGAGCTGTATTGCAGGCGGATTGCATATCAGTCGGGCTGTGTTTCAGAAATAAAATGCTTCTTGACAGGCAGGTGCAAACGTGGTATACTGTAAGCATTGTAAAGATCCGATGTTTTATAGCGCAGGTAAGCGTACGTCAAACCTTGTCGCGGTGAAGGCTGAATGAGAACGGATCGAAATCGGAGGCTGAAATGAAAAAGAGAGCGATTTTCTATGTTTTTTTTATTATATTTGTGTTAACAACAACGATCGGTTGTTCTTCGGACGATGTTAAAAACGAAAACAACGATATAGTGACTGTTCCGCGGAGCACGGTGTATACTGTTGAAACAAAGGTATTGACGGAGAGTTTAACGGCGGACGACGGTACGGAGCTGATATATATAAGTGTCGAGTATCCGGAGATATCGAATCCGTGCGAACTGGAAAACGTTGAGGAGATAAATCTGATGTATTCGGGCAACGCGCAGCTGTATATCGATTCCGTTAAAGCGGAGTTCGGTGCCGATGCCGAAACATCATACGCGGCGGCGCCCGATGAGTTTGAACGATACACGTTTGAAGTTTTTTGCGATATAACATACAACAAAAACTGTTTTCTTTCCGTAAAACGAAGCTATGACGAGAAGTACGAAGATTTTGACGGGCACGAGATATACGGCGACGTGTACGATATGTCCGTGGGCTTGCCGTTATATGCCGACGAGATAGTTACGGCAAGCGGCGAGGAAATGCTGCAGCTGATATTTTTGGGTTTTACATCTGTAGCGGAGCAGTACCCGGAGCGATTCGTCGACGGATATACGGATATTCTCAACGAATCGATAAAGGGAACGGAGTTTTATTTGACGGACACGGCGATGGTTTTTGTTTTACAACCGGGCATTGCGACGTATTCGGAATACGGTTGTTTAACGTTCGAGATGCCGTACGAGGGCAATACGATATATTTTCTGAAGCTGTACGAAAAATAAAAATCGGTTTTATTGAAAAAACGGATTTGTTGATATTAAAAGGGCCTTATCCGTAAGTTTTAACGCTTACGGGTAAGACCCTATAATTTTACATCGAAAATCTGGAATATTCCCGAAAATCGGGCATAATCCCGATTTAGGGATCGTATAATTTTGCAAAGCAAAATATGTTGCAAAGCAAGGGTATATGTTAAGACAAAATATCGCTTTGCAAAAACTTTTCGCCGCAGAACGGGCACACGAATTCTTCGTCTTCGGAATCTCCGAGAGGGGAGAATATGATCGTGTTGCAGTACGGGCAGCGGAAAAACGAAGTTTCCGGTTCGTGCTCTTCGCAATCGCAATCGTCGTCGCAATCGCAGCCGCAATCGCAATCGTCATGATCGTGGTCGCCGCAGTGACAAACATGATTTGCGGAGCCGTGGTCGATCGGATCTGTTGCGGAATGCTCTTCAAACTTTTTGAGGATAGCTGTTTGGATATCGTAAAGATCCATGCTTAAGATATCCGAAAAGTCTTCGAGTTTGACGATACGGTCCTCAAGATCGTTGAGGCGGACCTCGTTTTTGTTTAACAATTCAAACAGTGCGTGCACAAATTCGAGCGACGCACCGGAAAGGCTGCCGTTTGAAGTGAGCGTGCGGTATTGTTCTTCGAGCTTTAGAAGCTCATCGCTTTTTTTCATAATATTATCCTGTTTTACGCTCTTTCGAGATATTCGCCGGTTCTTGTGTCGATCCTGATCATTTCGCCTTCTTCGATAAAGAGGGGAACTCTGATCTCGGCGCCTGTTTCGAGCGTTGCGTATTTAAGAGCGTTTGTTGATGTGTCGCCTCTTACGGCAGGTTCGGTTTCCGTAACCTGAAGTTCCATAAAGAACGGGGGTTCAACGGAGAAGACTTTGCCTTTAACGGAAAGGATCTTAACGATGGTGTTTTCTTTTACGAATTTGAAGTTATCGGGAAGAATATCGGCGTTAAGAGGCATCTGCTCGTAAGATTCGGTATCCATAAAGTAGTAGAGTTCGCCGTCGTTGTAAAGATATTCCATATCCTTTCTTTCAACAAAAGCAGCCGGGAATTTTTCCGTGGGGTTGAATGTTTTTTCAACAATGCCGCCTGTTACGACGTTTCTGATCTTTGTTCTTACAAAAGCTGCGCCTTTGCCGGGTTTAACGTGTTGGAACTCAACGACAGAGTAAACGGTGTCGTCCATCTCGAAGGTAAGACCGTTCCTGAAATCACCTGCAGAGTACATAATATAACCTCCAAAAAATTATTATCAATAGTATTTTTCTTATTATACTATATTTTATGGGAAATTTCAATCCCCCAAGGAGAAAAAAATGAAAATATTTATGTTCTTTTTATCTTTTTCCGTTATTTTTTGTTTTTACACCCCTGTTTTTGCCGAAGCCGAGACGTATCGAGCGGGGACCGAGCCTCTATTTATCGTCGATGCGGGGCACGGCGGCGCAGACGGAGGCGCTGTCGGTGTTGACGGTACGTACGAAAAGGATCTGAATCTCGATTTGTCGTTAAAGCTTGCCGAGCTTTTTTATTTGGCGGATATCGATTTTGTTTTAACACGCGATACGGACGACGATACGGACGGTGATCCGGAATCGTTTGTAAAACGCAGCGATATCTTAGCTCGTGCCGAGTGCGCCGAAAAATATCCGTCGGCGGTGTTTATAATGATACATATGAACAGTTCCACGGGCGTAAACGATAAAGGCTTTCAGGTCTTTTACGGGCATCTGTCCGAAAAAAGCGAGGATATTGCAAAAACCGTGTACGAAGCGGTCTCATCGTCGGGACTGGCGACAAGAATGCGAGAAGTAAAAAAAGCGCCGTCCACGGTGTATTTAACAAAAAATATCGCAAATCCCGCTTTGCTTGTGGAATGCGGTTTTATTTCAAATGCGGATGATTGTGCGTTGTTAACGGACGGTGTGTATCGTCAAAAGCTTGCGCTTGTGCTGTTTTCAGCCTTTTGCGATATCTCGTGCGAAAGCGCGCGCAGCGGCGATCGTTGAAAGAATGCCGTCGGAATACGGAGCGTTAAAACGGTAAAAGTCGGGAATGCCGTCCGCAATTTGTATTTTCGGCGCAGTCGAGCCGTCTTCCTGAAAAATGACACGTTTTTCGCAAAAGGACGTTTCGTTGATCGCAAAAAACATAGTCGAGAGTATTTGTTGCATATATGAAAAAATATGTTGCGCGCCGAACAAACGGGGCAGGAGAGAGCCGCGTTCAAAACACATACATATCTGCCCAGTATGCGTTCTGTAAAAAGTCATTCTGTTTTTATATGTGTCTTTTATAACGCAATCGTTGTGCCAACCGACGCAAGAAATCCCGTCTTTTGTTTTTGCGCAAAAAACAGCGCGTTTTTTTGAAAAACACCTTGTATCAATGACGATTTTCGCGTTTATTTCCGTGTCTGCCGAAGTCTTGCAGCAAAATCCGTTTTTTGTCGGCTCGATTTGGATCAGCTTTGTGTGTTCAACAACGGATATTCCGTTAACGGACAAGTATGTTGCGAGCTTTTCGGCAAAAGACCGTGCGTTAAACACGATCGCACCGTTTTGCTCGTATATGCCGGATTCGAAGTCGAACGAAAATTCATCGGTCGTTTCTTCTCCGGAAAGAAAAAAAACGTCTTTTCCTCCGAATTTGTCGTGTAAAAATTGTTTGCGCATCTCTTTTTTGGTGTCGGGTTTGTCGCAAAAAGTGAAAACGTCACGTGCCCGAACGCTTGTTTCGTATATCAGTTCGGCAGTTTTTTGCAGTTCGGCAGCGTGCTGCCGCTCATTTGTTAAAATAACGTCCTTACCTGCCGACGTTCGCCCCGAACCTACCGTATTCTGTTCCGCAACGATAATATTTTGCCCGGTTTTTGACAGCTCGTGCGCTGTGTAAAGTCCTGCGATACCGCCGCCGATTATCAGAACGTCGCACGACGCGCGGTCAGTGAGCGTGTTAAACAATAAAAACACCTCCGAGATAAGTTTTACCAAAAAAAGTTTTCCCTGCAAAGGTGTTTTTATTCCGCTTGACATCGTTAAAAGTATATGATATACTTTTGAGTATCCCAAACATTAAGGAATAACGCACAAAGCGTTAAACGGACGATATTATGAACAAATACAAGGTTGCGGACACTGTTTTGACGATCCTCGTCATTGTGTTTGCTTTTGCGGCAGTGGTCGTTGCCGCCGTTTTTACGATACGTTGGCTTTCCGAGCGCGAGGAGCCGGAGAGGGGCGAATATGTTAACGTCGATATATACGAACAGGAGCTTGTTCCGGTTCTTACAACCGTAAACCGTGAGAACACCTACGCCGTATATTTTAATGCTTTAACATCGTTTTCCGGCATCGACACTGTTTTTGCCGCTTCCGAGAACAGCTCTTTGACGATAAGCATTTATAGTTTTGTTACGGATTATGCAACGTCCGTTGCGGGCGAAAAGCTCGTTTCCGTCGATTTTTCGGATTATGCGGACGCGACACGGCTTGCGTTCGGCTTCGGCTCTCTGCCTGCGGGCGAATATCTGGTCGTGTTTTCATCCTCGTCGAATGCCGTGATGTACTGCGGTTATTATCAGTCGGACGAAGCGGGAAATTCGGTCGTGGTGTACGAAAACGACAGATTGCTGCTCAACTGCGTCCCGTATATGAGCGTTATTTTCGATAAAAGCTCCGAGGACGACGCATATTTCGGGTAGTATATATGTATTGATAAAAAAATGATAGCGGTCAAAAAAAGATCGCTATCATTTTTTTTACATAAAAGTCCGTAAGACAGGGCTTTATTCTTCTTGGTTAAGCTCGGTAAGTATCTTTTGGGCAAGAGATACGGATATGCCTTTGACGGTACACAGTTCTTCAACGCTTGCCGAAGATATTTTATCGAGGCTTTTGAACTTGAGAAACAAGTCTTTTGCTTTTGTTTTACCGATGCCGTCGATCTTTTGCAGCTGCGTTTGCTGCGTGAGCTTGTCTCGCAAATTTCTGTGATATTCTATTGCATATCGATGGACTTCTTCCTGAAGACGACCGCAAAACGCAAAAACTTCCAGAGCTGTCGCAAGAGGTTTATCGGCGGCATTCGGGAAAGATATCGCTTTTGTTTTGTGCTTGCTGTCTTTTTTAAAGCCGATAACGGGAATGGAAAGTCCGCATTCCGCAACGGCTTTTGTAACGGCATTGATCTGACCCTTTCCGCCGTCGCAAACAATAAGATCGGGTGCCGGCGCAAACCTTTCGTCTCCCGACGTATATCGTAAAAGCCGACGAAAAACAGCTTCGTACATATACGCCGTGTCGTCGTATCCGTCAAGCTTGCCGATCTTGAAGCGTTTGTACGATCTTTTGTCTAAAATACCGTCGTTGCATACGACCATTCCGCATACGATCTCTTCGCCCGCAATATGGCTTATGTCGTATATTTCCGTCCTGCGAATGTTATCCATGCCGATAAAACGGTTGAACATTTCCTGGAGCCTCTGTCCCTTTTTTGTTCGACCCTCGTATTGCAAAAGACGTTCGTCGGCATTTTTTTTAGACACTTCGATCAGCTTTTTGTCGGAATCAAACACCGGCGTCGAAACGATACCGCCGAGCCATTCGTTTATCAACGGCAGCCAGTCGTGTTCGTTTTCGAGATATATCTTTGTCGGCAACTGCGTCTCGTCCGAATAAAAACGTTCGATATATTCGCGCAAAAGGTCCGAACTGAGTTTTTCCCCGAAAATCTTGCTATTTTCGAAAATATTGCAATTTTCGCCTATAACATATCCGTTCCGTATTCTTAACATAAACACGGCACAGTGACTGTCGGACTGTCCGCACGCAATATAGTCGGCGTTCCGCTTTTGCGAGACCATGGGTTTTTGTTTTTCCGTCAAAAGGCTCAGTGCGGAAAGCTTATCCCTCAGCTCTGCGGCTTTTTCGAATTCGAGCTTATCCGAGGCGGTTTCCATATCCGATCTTATCTTGTCGTAAAGCTCGTCCGCATTGCCGGACATGACGGAAATTATATCATTGTATATCTCGTCGCTTTCTTCCTGCCCGATATCCGCCATGCACCAACCGGCACAACGGTCGATCTGACGTTCTATGCAGCCCTTGTCCGTCCGCGCGCTGTTCTTTCCGCATTGCGGCAGCTTGAATGTTTTGGCAAGAAGAGAAATGAGGTTTTTGGTGTTAAAACGAGATATGAACGGCCCGAAAAATTTTCCGTTGTTGCTTTTATGAAACGACATTTCAAGCATCGGCGCGTATATGTTGCCGATTTTTTCTTTGTACAGATGTATGAACGGATAACCGGACCCCGAACCGTCTTTGAGCTTGATGTTGTAAAACGGCGTGTGATGACGTATCAGGCTGCATTCCGTCAACAGTGCGTCAAGCTCCGATTCGCAGATTATAACGTCAAAATCCACCACTTCTTTTACGAGCCGCTCCGTTTTCGGCGTATGCTCTCCGTTGCGGAAATAGCTTACCACTCTGTTTTTTAATATCTTCGCTTTGCCTACGTATATTATCCGCCCATCGGCGTCATGCATTATATAAACACCGGGTTTTTCCGGCAGTTCCAACGCTTTTTTTAAAAGATCCATTATGCGTATTTTACTACGACGGCAAAAAGTTTGAGCGTTTTGTCCCCGATGTTTTCGATGCTGTGGCTCGAACCTCCGCCCGTAAGCAGAGAATCTCCGGCGTTAAGGATAACTTCTTTACCGTTGTCGCTTGCTTTTGCCGTTCCTTCGATAATGTAAAAGATCTCTTCTTCGTTTTCGTGAACATGCTCGCCGATCGAATTTCCGGGTTCGAGCATTATCGTTGCACATACTCTTGTCGGACTTGCAAGCTCCGTTGCTTCAAACGAGTGAAGAAGCGTTACGTCGCCTTTGCCGCCTCTCATTTCTCGGCGGACTTCGATCTTTCTGTCAGCAGCTTTTTTTAACATTTCTATAACCATCTTTCTTTTGAGAATACGTATCGATTTTGTAAAATACACAAAACCGAGCCTGAAAATTTGTTTTCAGACTGCGGTCTTTGTTTTATATTATTACGCCCGAACACAGCAGCTTTTTGCCTGAGTATGCAACCGCAAACTGACCCGGCGTTACCGCCCGTTGAGGTTCGGAAAAAATAATTTTCAGCTTTCCGTTCTTTTGATTTATCACTTTCGCTTTTGCTCCCTTGTGAGCATAGCGTATCTTTACTTCAGCTTCCGTTTCGGTAAAATCCTCGTCAAGCAGCTGAAAAACAGCGTTTTCGCAATTGACCTCCGTGCAGTTTACAACGTCCGTCTTTGTCAATATTACCCTGTTGTTTTCCGCGTCTATTTGTTTAACATAAAGCGGAACTCCGAGCGAGATACCGAGCTTTTTTGTTTGACCGACGGTATAATTGATGATACCTTTGTGTCTTCCCACCGCACGATCTTCTTCAAACAGCCAATAGTCGCCTTCCGGGAATTTGCCCGTGCGCGCTTCTATGTATGCCGCATGGTCGTTGTTCGGAATAAAACATATTTCCTGACTGTCTCTTTTTGCCGCCGCCGATATACCTGCGTCTGCGGCAGAGACCCTGTTTTGGGCTTTTTCGGTGTCGAACAACGGAAATACGCATCTCGAAAGCTGCTTTTGCGAAAGTCCGCAAAGCATATAGCTCTGATCTTTGTATTCGGATCTTACAACATAAAAACGTCCGTTCTCGCTGCCTATGCCCGCATAGTGCCCCGTGGCGATCTTTTCCGCGCCTATTCCGTCCGCATATTCGCAAAGAGCGCGTATTTTTACGTTCGGATTACATACAACGCACGGATTCGGCGTCTTTGCCGAAGAATATTTCGAGATAAAATCGGAAATTACGACTTTTTCAAACGCTTCCGTCGCATCGTAAACATCAAACGGTATCCCGACTTCTGTCGCAGCTGCCCTTGCGTCGTCGATCCCGTCTTTGCCGTGCTCGTGCATCACGCAATACAGCCCAAAAACAGAATATCCCCTGTCTTTGAGCTTTTTTGCCGTTATCGCACTGTCTATGCCGCCGGAAAGACCGAGTACAATATCGTACATAATTCGATTATACGTGACCGCAGGCTTCGCAGTCGTGGTCGCATGCGCCGGGCTTTATTCCGAAATGCTCCGGATCGAGACCTTGTTTGACAAGATAGTCCGATATCGCCGCTTTGATCGCCTCTTCCGCAAGAACGGAACAGTGGATCTTTACCGGGGGCAGACCTTCAAGAGCTTCAACAACAGCTTTGTTCGTCAACTTTAACGCTTCTTCGAACGGCTTTCCCTTTATCATCTCGGTCGCCATTGACGATGTTGCAACAGCGGCGCCGCAGCCGAACGTCTTGAATTTTGCGTCCGTGATGATACCGTTGTCTATTTTAAGATAAATTTTCATTATATCGCCGCATTTAACGTTACCGACCTCTCCGATACCGTCCGCATCGGGAATCTCACCTACGTTTCTGGGGTTGGTGAAATGGTCCATTACTTTTTCGTTGTAGATCATACTAATCTCTCCTTTTACTGTATCTTTGCACGGTTTTCCTCTGTCCAGATCGGGGACATCTCGCGAAGTCTTTCAACGATTCCGGGGAAAACGTCAAGTATATAATCGATTTCTTCTTCCGTGTTGTACCTGTCAAGGCTGAAACGTATCGAGCCGTGAGCCGTTCCGTGATCAAGCCCTATCGCAAGCATAACGTGCGACGGATCAAGCGAACCTGATGTACAAGCCGAACCGGACGATGCGCAAATGCCTTTCATATCAAGCATCAAAAGCATTGATTCGCCCTCGACAAAACGTATGCTCAGATTTGCAATACCCGGAAGTGTGTTGGTTTCGGGTGTGTTTCTCCTGCAATACGGGATCTTCTCCATCAGCCCGCAAAGAAGCTTCTCTCTGAGCTTTTCTATACGTGCGGAATCTTCTGCCATCGTTTTGACCGCATTTTCTATCGCAACACCCATTCCTATTATCGCTGCGGAGTTTTCAGTACCCGCGCGTCTGCCCTTTTCTTGGCTGCCCCCGTCGATAAGATTGGGAAGAACGATGCCTTTTCTTACATACAATGCGCCTACGCCTTTTGATGCGTTAAACTTATGGCCGGACATAGACAGCATATCTATATTCATCGCTTTAACGTTTATCGGCATATGTCCCACAGCCTGAACCGCATCGGTGTGGAACAACACTCCGTGCGCTTTTGCGATCTTGCCTATCTCTTCAATGGGCTGAACGGAGCCTATCTCGTTGTTTGCAAACATTATCGTAATAAGAATCGTGTCGGGTCTTATCGCGTTTTCGACATCTTCGACGGAAACAAAACCTTTATCGTCAACATCAAGATACGTTACTTCAAAACCGTCTTTTTCAAGAGCGGCGAGCGAGTGCAACACCGCATGATGCTCGATCTTCGATGTTATTATATGTTTTCCTTTTTTACCGTAACGACGTGCGACGCCTTTGATCGCCCAGTTATCGCTTTCCGAGCCGCCTGCCGTGAAATATATCTCGCCGGCATCGCAGCCTATCGCATTTGCGACTTGCTCTCTTGCATGATCTATCGCCAAACGAACCTCTCGTCCTGCGGCATGCAGAGAATTGGGATTACCGTAAGCTTCCGTAAAATAAGGAAGCATTGCCGAAAGCACTTCCTGCGAAACTTTCGTCGTGGCAGCATTGTCCGTATATATTCTGTTCATAATTATGACCATTCCTTTCCGCTGCGCTCCAGGGCACAAAAGGGATATGATATCCGAGTGTGTCACACAGCATTCAAAATTGAACAACCTCACAAAGTATACTGATTTGGTCTTATTTTAACACCGCAAGAATAGAATGTCAACACCCCGAATACAGATTTTACAAAAAAACCTATTTTTTATGTTCGAACCACCTGTTTTCGTCACATATTCGCATACATATGCCGCATACGGAGCCTCTGCCGATGAGTTGAAATTCTTTTTTCATATAGTCCGAACACGCTTTGGGGTCAAATGCATCCTGTGTTATCGCGTGAGCAGGGCAGGCGGCGATACATTTGCCGCAAGCTTTGCATTTAGTATAATCTTTTTTTTCCAGAATATGAGCCTGCTTTTCCGTAACGGGGCAGTTTGTAAATACCGTTGCGAGCCTGACCCTCGGTCCGTAACTGTTATGAATAAACAAATTGTTTATGCCTATACTTCCCATTCCGCAGTAAACCGCCGCTTGTTTGTGAGAATAAACGCCCTCAAACGGATTTCCGCGCACGTTAACGGATTGCGATGCCGCTACGGGAAAGAAGTCGTATCCGTTTTGTTGAATATACATACCCAACAGCTGCGCAGCGTCGTCAAGAGCGCGGTTGACGGTCCTGTAATGATGAAAGTACGAATGTGTCGGTTTGTCCGTTATTGATTCAACGATCGGGTCGGCAAGCTTTATGCACAGACTTATTACATACCCGAGCCCCATAAAAGGCTCGGGTAATTTTGCGGCTCCGACATCGCTTACACGACAGTCGAGAAGCTCTTTTATATCATTTATGTCCATTAAAACGTGAAGCCTGTCTTACAAAGTTCGACAACGAGATCTATGCACGCTTCGCAGTCTTTGACCGAGACTTCTTCGGTCGGAGTGTGAATGTATCTTGTCGCTATCGAGATGCCGCCCGCAAAAACGCCTGCACGTGTTCTTTGCATTGCGCCTGCGTCCGTACCGCCGTAAAGCAGAATCTCGGACTGATGCTTGATATTGTTCTCGTCTGCGACTTTGTTCATAAATTCGACCATCTTCGGCGCACAGATAACGCTTCCGTCCATGTATTTTATGCAAGCACCGCCGCCGAGGACCATGTTCATCGGGTCGCATTTGGGCGTGTCTGCGGCGCCCGTAACGTCAAGAGCAATACCGTATACGGGGTCGATTCCGAACGCTGCGGTCGTCGAACCGCGAAGACCGACTTCTTCCTGAACGGAAAATACGAAATATATTTCGTTGGCAAGCTTGATCTTCATTTTTGCAAGTCTCTTCAAAGCTTCCATTTGAATAGCAACCGCGATTCTGTCATCGAGGAACGGAGAAACGATTCTCGGATCTTCTTGCGTACCCGTCATAAACACTTCACCGACGACCGATGCGGCAGTTCCGACGGAAACAAGTTTTTCCGCATCCTCTTTTGATGCTGCGCCGATATCGACATACGCACTTCTCATGTTGAGATCTCCGCCTTCAAAGCAAAGAAGACCGTTTACGCCGTTCGTAAATCTGACCTGACGACCCCTGAGCGTTTGAGTGTTGATGCCGCCTACGGGTGATACTTTAACAAAGCCTTTGTCGTCTATAAAATACGCAACGAAACCGATCGTGTCCGCATGGGACGAGAACATGACCTTTTCTCCGCTGCCTTTGCCTATGACGGCAATGAGATTTCCCATTGTGTCAAAATGTATATTTTCTTCGCCGACATACGGTGTAAGCTCGTTTTTAACGTATTCAAGCTCCTCGCGCTCGTGCGCCGACGGCGATACAAAGCCGTTGAGAGCTTTCATTGTGTTGAATAATATATCTTTCATCGTTGTATCTCCTTAATTAATATCGAAAAGTTGATCCATCTGATTGCAGACGGCTTTGCAAAATTCAAACATGCTGTCCGTGTCTTCCGGCGAACAAACGGAAATCCTCGAATGTAAATATCTTACCGGGATCGACAGCGTGCATACCATTGCGCCCGCAGCCGAACGCTGAATGTTGCCCGCATCGTTACCGCCGGAAACAAACGTCTTTGTCTGCCATTTAACACCTGCGTTCGTCGCAATGTCCGTAGCGGCTTTTATAAAACGCGGATTGTAAACCGTCGAACGATCCATAAACGATACCGCAACACCGTTGCCCACAATGCATACTTTTCCGTCGTATTCAACACCGCCGATATCCGCGGCAGTCGTACCTTCGAGCGTAAACGAAATGTCCGGTCTTATTCTGTGCGCCGCAACTTTCGATCCTCTGCAGCCCGTTTCTTCCTGAACTGTGAACGCAAACCATGTGTCGTATTCAAGCTCGGTTTGAATCAGACGCATCATCGCAAAACATCCCGCACGGTCGTCTATCGCTTTAGCTTTGATGAATTTGCCGAACTTGCCGAATTCTCCGTTAAAATAAACACTGTCGCCGACGCAGACTTTGCCTTCCGCCTCTTCTTTTTTCTTTGCGCCTATATCCACGCAAAGACTTTTTATCGCCGGAACTTCGCCCGAATTTGAAGCAAGATGGATCGGGCACACGCCTATAACGCCTTTTATGTATGTCGGCGTATCTCCGACTGTTGATTTAACAAGTACCGTCTTTCCCGGCGTTACGTTTGCCGGAACACCGATCGAATCGATGCGCAGACCGCCGTCTCCGTCTATTTCTTTTACGTAATATCCTGTCTCGTCCATATGAGCTTGGAACATTATTGTCTTCGGAGGCGTTTTTTTGCCTTTTTTGTGAACGAGAAGATTGCCGAGGTTGTCGATAATTACTTCGTCACAGTATTTTTCGACTTCGCTTTTTATAAAATCTCTTACATCGTCTTCTTCACCGCTGAGACCGTTGAGATTGCAGAGCTTGCCCAAAAGTTCGTATTTTTCGGTTATTTCGTTCATATCAGTCTTCTCCTCCGATCTCGTATGTTCTTATATATGCCGCAAGAATATCGGCTGCGCTTTCAACATCTTCCATATCGGCGGTCTCTACCGGCGTGTGCATATATCTTATGGGTACGGATATCAGTCCCGCTCTCGTACCGTTGCCGATAAGAGGAACGGTGTCCGCGTCCGTGCCGTAAGCCGCGCCTGTCGCCTCGTATTGATGCTTGATCTTGTTTTCTTTTGCTGCCTTGTCGATTGCTTTCATGAGTTTTCTGTCAAAAAAGCTCGAAAACTCTATAACAGCGCCTTCGCCGAGAGCGTGTCCCGCAGCGTCAGCCTGTTTTGCAAACGTAACATCCAGAACGATCGCCTCGTCCGGCTCGATAGAATATGTTCCGACCGTAGCACCGCGCGAACCGACTTCTTCTTCGGACGCGAAAAGTACAACGATGCAGCAGTCAAGCTCTTTGTGCTCTATGAGCTTTTTAAGTTTTTTGAGCGCCGTAAGGATCGCAAAACAACAAAGCTTGTTATCGAGAGCTTTTGATGCGAATCTGCCGTTGAGCAGCTCCGTTACGGGAGCTTTTATTCTTACTCTGTCACCGATCTTGACGTGCTTTTTAACTTCCTCCGCGTCAAGACCGAGATCTATGTGAATATCTTTATATTCGGGAACCTTGTTCGCCTCACCGGGCTTGAGAAGGTGAGGAGGTGTTGAACAGATTATGCCGTCAAGTCCCGCAACGGTGACTTCCGCGGAAAGAAGAGTTCTTCTGTCTACGCCGCCGACCCTGTGTACCTGTAAAAAACCTTCGTCGGTTATTCTCGTAACGATCATCGACAGCTCGTCCATATGCGCCGTCAGCATGATTTTCTTTTTTGAACGATCTCCGATATACGCGATAACATTATTAAGTCTGTCGATCGATATGTTTTCCGGGTCCGTGTATTTTTTCAGCAGTTCCGCACAGTATTCCGAAAATTCGCGTTCGTTGCCGCATTCGGACTCAACAAGCAGCAGCTGCTCAAGATCTTTGAATTTTGCCGTCACTTTATCACCTTTTTCTTTTTAGTTGTTTTTGTTATAACATAACGCAGATGCTCCCCGACTATGAGACGACGTGTTTTTCTTCCGGGACTTCGCCGCCGATTCCCCGATGAGCATAATGCGCTCTGCGTAGATTTCAAATCGTTTTCAATCTTATGATATTTACAATATCATGATCTTTACAAGCTCATGATCTTTTCAATCTCATGATCTTTGCAGGCAAAGCATGGGCGTTGCTTCGATTTAAACGCAGCTTTTCTCACAATGCGTTGACCAATGCTTTAAAATGCTTTCCGCGTTCTTCAAAATTGCGATAACTGTCAAACGATGCGGAAATAGGGGACAAATAAACGATATCGCCGCATTTTGCGCAATCGTGGGCTTTTTTTACCGCATCTTGCATACCCTCGGCAAATTCGATGACCGTTTCGTTCGGGTCGAAGCCCTCACATTGCGTTACGGCATCGTATATCTTCTTTGCCGTTTGACCTGTAAGTATCATACGTTTTACGTGTTTAACAATATACGGAGCAACGTCCGCATAGTTCAGATTTTTGTCGGAACCGCCGCTTATCGTTATGATCTTTTGCTTTTGGCTCTTTAAACAGGCGATGACAGAAGTCGGCGACGTCGCGATAGAGTCGTTGTAATATTTTACACCGTCTTTTTCTCGGACAAATTCCATTCTGTGTTCAACACCGCCGAAATCTTTTGCGACCTTTCTGTATGTTGAAATATCGGCAAGACCCCACGTTGCACAGATCGCCGCCATGAAATTTTCAACATTGTGGTCTCCGGGCAGCTTTATGATATCTCGGTGAAAAAGCGTTACCGAACCCGAATCGTCGCTGTGAACGATAAATCCGTTCTCGTTTAAATACGTTCCGGCTTTAAGCCTTTCTTTCATCGAGAACATTTCGGTTCGTCCTTTCGCTTCCGGACGGAGTACTCTCGTCGATTCGTAGTCTGCATTCAATATCAGCTTGCCGTCTTTGTTTTGATAACGGAAAATGTTCTTTTTCGCTTCCGTGTATTCTTCCATCGATTTGTGCCAGTTAAGATGCTCCTGCACGATATTTGTTATTATCGCCGTATCTGCGCTGACAGACATATCGAAAAGTTGAAACGACGACAGCTCCGCAACGACGATATCGTCTTTTTTCATCTGCGATATCCTCGGCAAAAGCGGAGTGCCTATGTTCCCGCCGAGAAAAACGTTATGACCTTGTTGCGTTAAAATATTGTAAATAAGCGTCGAAGTCGTCGTTTTGCCTTCGCTTCCCGTTACTGCGATTATTTTACAGGGACAAAGCTCGAAAAACAGCTGCATTTCGCTCGTTATTTTCGAGCCGCGCTTTTCGGCATCCGCAAAAGCAGGTATGTCTCGCCTCATGCCGGGCGTTTTGAAAATGATCTCGTCGTTTAAATCGTCAAGATATTTTTCGCCCGTTATAAAACGAACAGTAGCAAATTCTTTACGATCCTCTTGCGCTATTTCGTTTTTATCCCTTACCGTGACCGCAGCTCCGCAGTTTACAAGCATGGAAACAAACGGTCTGTTGCTCACACCGAAGCCTACAACGGTTATATTCTTGCCTTTTAACGATAAAAAGTATTCGTTATGGTCCATATTCGGTCTTTCCGTAATGTAAAGTCTTTATTCCGCAGCCCTTACTATTACCGCAAAATCATCGGATTTGAGCGATGCGCCGCCGATAAGACCGCCGTCAACATCGTACTTGCCGAGAAGCTCTTTTGCGTTGCCCGCATTCATCGAACCGCCGTACTGTATGGTCGTGCCTTCGGCTGTCTGTTCATCGTAAAGTTCGCATAAAACATCACGGATTATTTTGCAAACTTCTTCCGCTTGCTCGGATGTCGCCGTTTTGCCCGTGCCGATAGCCCAAACGGGTTCGTATGCGATAACGATGTCCTTGAATGCGCTCTTGTCAACACCCATAAATGCGACTTTTGTCTGCATCGAAACGATCTCTGCGGTGATTCCCTGTTCTCTTTCGTTGAGAAGCTCGCCTACGCAAACGATGGGCTTGAGCCCTGCCTGAAGTGCCGCGATCACTTTTTTGTTAACGGTAATATCCGTCTCCGCAAAGTATTGACGTCTTTCACTGTGGCCGATTATAACATATTCAACACCGATATCTTTGAGCATTGCGGCGCTGATCTCGCCGGTATATGCTCCGCTCGGCATAAAATGCAGGTTTTCCGCTCCTATTTTAACATGAGTGCCTTTTGCCGCTTCGATCGCGTTTTGGAGATTAACAAAGGGAACACAGGCTACCACTTCGCATTTTGCGCCCTCTGTTTTGGCTGCGACTTGTTTTATATAATCATATGTTTCCGAGGGAAGTTTATTCATTTTCCAGTTGCCTGCGATCACTGTTTTTCTTTTTGCGTAATTCATTTTATTGTTCACCTTTCGAGTATTGTTAAACTGTTGTTATATAAAATAAAAGGAATTATTATCAGGAACCATATTGAAATTCCGGAATAATAATTCCTTTTTAATGTTTATTTGATTTGAACGTTAAACGTGATTATTTGTCGAGAAGACAAGCTATACCGGGAAGCTCCTTGCCCTCGAGGAATTCAAGAGAAGCACCGCCGCCGGTGGATATGTGCGTCATTTTATCCGCATATCCGAGCTGTTCAACGGCCGCTGCGGAGTCTCCGCCGCCGATAATGGAGATAGCTCCCGATTCTGCTACGGCTTTAGCTACGGCACGTGTGCCGCTTGCAAAGTTTTCCCATTCGGAAACGCCCATAGGTCCGTTCCAAACAACTGTGCC
>CAYUWC010000027.1:0-14972 GCA_964448355.1 uncultured Oscillospiraceae bacterium
ACGTTTATGTCGGTTTCGGTTTTTGATTTTATCGTGGTCAAAATGATATATCGGGCAGTTCGACGGTAAATGTTGAACCGCAATCGGGAGCGCTGCTTACGGTTATCGTGCCTTTACAAAGATCCACTATCCGTTTGACCAACGCAAGTCCCAGTCCGTTACCCTCGCTTGTTCTGGATCGATCTGCCTGATAGAATTTCTCGAAAATATGTTTTTGCACTTCTTTTGTCATACCGTCTCCGTTGTCTGTAACGGAAACGCACAAAAGTCCCGCTCGTTGCGTCAATTTTATACCTATACAGCTCCTGTCGGGCGAATGCTTTATCGCATTGTCTATAATGTTCAACCAAACCTGATCCAAAAGCGCCTGACTGCCGTAATACGTTATTTTAGGCATGTCGATATCAAATTCTATTTGCTTTAAAGTCCATTTGTTTTCCAACATCAACACGCACTGCCGAATCTGCTCGTCCAAACGATATTCCGACAGATTCAACACCGTTTCCTGATTTTCCAATTTTGAAAGCAACAGAATGTTTCCCGACATACTGCTGAGCTTGCGTGAATTTTCCAGTATTTTTTCAATATAACGGTCTTGCTTTTCCTGTGACAACTTGTGGTTTTGCAACAGCGTGGCGTATCCCTCGATTGAGGATATCGGCGTTTTAAATTCGTGAGAAACGTTGGCGACAAAATCTCTTCGCAATGTTTCGATATGCGAAAGATCGTAGACCATCGTGTTAAAACGTTGCGCCATTTCCCTGATCTCCGCAATTCGCTGCTCTTCCGAGACCTTAACGTCAAAATTCCCTCTCGATAGCTCGTCAAACGCATTCCCGATGCTTTGAACGGGCCGTATTATCAGCTTGCCGACAAACACGGCGATCACAGTGCCTACCAACAAACTTCCGACCGCAAACACAAAAAGAGGGATATGCCTGTCTCGAGGATCGATGGCTATATAATCGAGTTTAAACAAAGCAAGCCAAAACAGCGATATAAACAAAAATATTACGGAAATCGTGGCAAAGATCACACCGGCAAAGTACAGCCAAAGTTTCGAATGACGCTTTTTGTTTAACATTTTTTTACCGCCTTATAGCCCAAGCCGCGCACTGTTATTATTTCAAAATCGTTGCAGTCCGCAAAACGGTCGCGAAGCCTGTTGATGTGCGTGTTGACGGTGCGTTCGTCCGTTTCCGAAAACATGCCCCATATCTCGTCCATGAGTTGTTGACGTGTAAATATTTTATTGGGGTACGACAAAAGCTTGTACAGTAAATAAAACTCCTTTTGCGGCAAGGTGCTCTCCCTACCGTTTTTTGTTACGGTCAACGCATCGTAATTCAAAACAGTATTGCCTATAACGATCTTTTTTTCGCTGGAGATCTTTGCACGCCTTAACAACGCTTCTATTCGCAGCAGCAATTCGTTTACGTTGATAGGCTTTACCATATAATCGTCTATACCCGCACGAAATGCCTTTTGCATATCAGCAAATTGATCCTTTGCCGTAACAATCAGGATCGGGAGATCATAGCGTGCATCGCGTAACGATCTCGTCAGTTCGTATCCGTCCATATTGGGCATCATGATATCCGCAACTATAAGATCGATATATTCTTTTTCCATTATTTTCAACGCGTCGCTCCCGTCCGTTGCGGCGATCGCGCGATATCCGTTATCGTTTAAAACAGTGCAGAAAAGCTCCAGCATATCGGCATTGTCTTCAACAACCAAAACGTTAAACATCCGTCTTATCCTCCTTTTGTATCAGTATAACATACAAACGTAAACTCAGTGTGAACTTTTTAAAGTTTATTCTGAGTTTATCTTGATGTGTTCGTGAGTTTATCTTTTTGCGGTACAATATTCTCATCTAAATATCAGGAGGATAATCAAAAATGAAAACAGCCATCGTTTATTATTCTAAGCATCACGGCAACACAAAAATTTTGTTGGATTCCGTTGCAAAAAAACACGATATCACATTTATCGACGCTACGAAAGATCAAACCCCGAATTTGACCGGATTTGACCGTATAGGCTTTGCATCGGGCATTTACTATTCCAAATTCCACAAATCCGTCTTGAAGATCGCCGAGCAATGTCTGCCCGACGGCAAAGAAGTATTTTTCGTTTACACCTACGGCGCAAAAAAGACGGGTTATACCGCAGCGATTACCGATGCGGTGTTAAAACACAGCTCAAAGCTCCTCGGCGAATACGGCTGCTTCGGTTTTAACACCTTCGGCCCGTTCAAATTGATCGGAGGCATCGCCAAAGGTCACCCCGATACAACCGATATCAACGGCGTAGTGAATTTTTATGAAGGATTATAAATAATGTTACAACTAAAAGAAATCGTAAAAATCTATACTACCGGTGATCTTACCCAAAATGCGCTTAACGGAGTGAGCCTAAGTTTTCGTGAAAACGAGTTCGTGTCTATCCTCGGTCAAAGCGGTTCCGGAAAGACCACCATGCTTAACATCATAGGCGGTCTTGATCGCTATACGAGCGGCGATCTTGTTATAAACGGCGTTTCGACAAAAGAGTACAAGGACGCGGATTGGGATTATTATCGAAACAATTCCATAGGATTTGTCTTTCAAAGCTATAATTTGATCCCGCACCAAAGCGTGCTTGCAAACGTTGAAATGGCGTTGACTTTGGCAGGCGTTTCAAAAAAAGAGCGAAGACAGCGCGCGATCACGGTTTTAAAAAAGGTAGGGCTTGGTTCGCATATACATAAAAAACCGAATCAAATGTCGGGCGGTCAAATGCAACGTGTGGCGATCGCACGTGCGTTGATCAACAACCCGGATATCCTGCTTGCGGACGAACCGACGGGCGCATTGGACAGCGAAACAAGTATACGGATAATGGAGCTGCTAAAAGAGATCGCAAAAGATAAACTCGTTATTATGGTAACACATAATCCCGAACTTGCCGAACGTTACTCCACACGTATCGTAAAACTGAAGGACGGCATGATCATCGACGATTCCGATCCGTATTCGGAAGACTGTGAGCCGACTGTTCAAAAAGAAAAAAATAAGATCTCGATGTCGTTTTTAACGGCGTTGTCGCTGTCTTTTAATAATCTTTGCACGAAAAAAGGACGCACCGTATTGACTGCTTTTGCCGGCTCTATCGGCATTATAGGCATTGCGTTGATCATTGCGCTGTCAACGGGTATGAACAGCTATATTGCGGATGTGCAAAAAGACACTATGTCGTCATATCCGATCACAATAAGTTCGGAAACGATCGATATATCCGGCGTTATGGGCGTTCGCGGCGAGATCGTGGGCGCAATGCGGGAAGAACATGATAACGAAGACGAGCGTGACGGTGTTTATGCCGATTATCGGGATATTAAAACAAGCCGTATGATATCCGCGAGCATCGTCGAAAATAACTTGACGGAATTTAAAAAGTATCTGGATGACCCGAACAGCGAGATACATCAATATTTGGGCGAAAACGGTATAGTTTATACGTATAATGTTAAATTCAACGTATATTCATATGATGCACGGGGAAATCTCGTAAACAGCGATGTCGATACGGAGGGTTCTTCGGGTGTCACACAAAATGTCGGTGTTCTTAACAAGCTCAACACCGTCACAAACGCCGGAAGCTCCGACGGTGCCTCGAATTTTTCCGAATTGATGGTCGGTGCGAACGGTTCCGCCGTCAGCCGCGTCATTACGGACAGCTATGATGTGCTTTACGGTAATTGGCCCGATGCTTATAACGAAGTCGTTGTTGTGTTAAACGAAAATAACCGTATAGATGCCGCAACATTGTATCAACTTGGGTATATAACAAAAGAGCAATACGACGATATCGTTGATCGGATAAAAAACGGAGAAGATGTTGACGAACTGAATTTTACATACGAAGATATTTGCGGTCGAACATTTTATCTTGTCGCCGCCTGCGATCGCTATGTCGAAAACGAAAACGGAACGTTTGTTTATTTGAACGATAACGTTATGAATCAAGAGGCTTTGCTTCAAAATGCGGTCGAGCTTAAGATCAGCGGTGTTATCCGCCCGAAATCAGACGCTTCAAACGCAAGTATTTCAACATCCGTCGCATACACCTCCGCTCTTACGAACTATATCATAGACCATACCGATAACAGCGCCGTCGTCAAAGCGCAGCAGAAAGCTCCGGATATCAATTTGTTGACGGGTATGAGCTTTGAGGCTGCGGACGACGCTTCAAAGGCGAACGACGCAAAAGAGTATTTGTCTGTCTTGAGCATTTCCGAAAAAGCGTCGTTTTATCAGCTGATGATGTATTATTCCGATTCGACCGCTTCAACAGCATTCGGCAATATGCCCACGGATGAAAATTCCATGGCAGCCGCTCTCGATATGTGGCTTTCAAACGATCCCGGAGAAGAAATTTTGTTAAAAATATACGATCAGTATCTTTCCGGTTCAACATACGAGGATAACATGGAAGCATTCGGCAAAGTCAGCTACGACGCGCCTTCGTCCATCGGTATATATACCGATACTTTTGAGAACAAAGACGCCATTGCGGAGTGTATCGCAAATTATAACAATACCGTTGCCGAGGACGCAAGGATCACATATACGGATTACGTGGCTATGTTGACGTCGTCTTTAACAACGATTATCGACGGTATTTCTTATGTTCTTGTCGCATTCGTAAGCATTTCATTGATCGTTTCCTGCATTATGATAGGCATTATCACTCATATTTCCGTTATGGAACGTACAAAGGAGATCGGTATTCTCCGTGCTCTCGGTGCGTCCAAACGTAATATTTCACAGGTTTTTAACGCCGAAACATTCATTATCGGCTGCTGTGCCGGTATATTGGGAATAGGAGTGTCGGTTTTGGCATTGTTCCCGATCAATTCCGTTATCGAAAAGCTGAGCGGTCTTGCGGAGCTTGAAGCGCAATTGCCGCTTACGTCTTCGCTTATATTGATCGTTATAAGTATTGTTATCACAATTATCGGCGGATTGCTTCCCGCAAAAAAAGCAGCCAAAAAAGACCCCGTAGTCGCACTGAGAACAGAATGATCTTTCAACAAGTGCTTGCACCGTTATTTAACATGGCAATGGCCGGTGTTGCCGATAATGTACAAGAGATGTGAAACATCTTGCCCAAGCTGTAAAGCTTTTAAACGAATAATTAAGCTTAATACGCACTCTCAAAAAAGAGGGTGCGTATTTGTATGACGTCATATCAATGCTTCACGGTGACTAAAGGCAGCAAATATTTGATTTTGAATTGAATCACAGTTTGTCGAACGGCACGCATCGTGGTGTAAAATACATTTTTCGTTTTTTACGCTTGACATCTTACGGGTTTTGTGTTATAATAATTTGCGAATGATTCGCAAATCGGAGGGTGTTATCGTGTCGAAATATTTAACAAAACAGCGCAAGATGCTCACGGATTATCTGTCAGAGCGTCCTCACGAGCAGTATACCGCACGTCAGATCGCGGACGGTATAGGCGACAAGATAAGTATAAGTTCCGTTTACCGCAATCTTGCGGAGATGGAAAAGGACAATTCCGTTAAACGTTTTATAAAAGACAATTCAAAAGAGGCGTATTATCAATACGTAGACGTTCCCAAATGCCGGGATTGTCTGCATCTTTCGTGCCGCATATGCGGTAAAAGTCTTCATATGAAAGACGACGAAGCCGAGGAGCTTGTGAGTGACATATTGAAAAATACGGGTTTTAAGCTCGATAAGTCGGAGACTGTTTTGTACGGCATTTGCAAAGCTTGCAGCAAGTAATACGGCTGCATTGAAAAGATCGACGTTGAGTTTTATTTATTGTTCGTAGTCTGCGTGAAAATTCGATGAGCCAAAAACGGAAATAACACCTGTTTTACGCATGAATTCACCATAAAACGAGGTCCGACCCGTTTTGCCGCCAATCGTTTGTCTCATGCGTATGTCTCATACGACAAGGCTAATTTCATTGACTGTTTGTGCCGCCGCTACGGCGACGTAATGGAGATTTTTATGAAAAAGATATTTTCTTTTATGTTTTGTTTGATCATGCTTGCGGGCGTTTTGTCCGGTTGCGGATCTGACAATATCGGCGATCCGGGCAAATTAAAGATCGTCACGACCGTTTTTGCCGAATACGATTGGGTACGCGAAATATTGGGCGAAAAGCTCGAAGATACGGAATTGATTATGCTTACCGATAACGGATCCGATATGCACAGCTATCAGCTCACTGCCGACGATATCGTAACAATATCGAGCTGCGATCTGTTTATATATATAGGCGGTGTTTCCGATTTATGGGTCGATGAAGTCCTTCGCGAGGTCCCGGATAAAAAGATGACTGTCTTAAGGCTTTTTGACGTGATGGGCGACCTTGTTAAAACAGAAGAAACCGTCGAAGGCATGCAAGGTGAAGATGAGGAGCATGACGAAAACGCCGAGGATTTGGACGAACATATCTGGCTCTCTTTGAAAAACGCGCAAATATCCTGCAATGCGATAGCAAACGCTTTGTGTGCGGCAGATCCCGAAAATTCTGATCTTTATGCCGCAAACGCAGCCGCATATATCGAAAAATTATCGGCACTCGACGAAGAATATCGGCTCGCAGCCGATAATGCCGAGCGTAAAACACTACTGTTTTGCGACAGATTTCCTTTTCGTTATTTAACAGATGATTACGGTTTGACATACTACGCCGCATTCGCAGGCTGTTCTGCGGAAACGGAAGCAAGCTTTGAAACGATTTCTTTCCTTGCGAACAAGCTTGACGAGCTTGAGCTCGGATACGTTTTGATAATAGACGGAACGCAGGACAAGATAGCGCAAACCGTTATACGCAGTTCGTCGAAGAAGGATCAAAAGATCCTTGTGTTAAATTCCATGCAGTCCGTAACGGCGGACGATATCAACAACGGTATGAGCTATCTTTCCGTTATGGAAAACAATCTTTCGGTGTTAAAAGAATTTTGGAGTTAAGGATATAAAAATGGCTCAACTGATATGTAAAGATCTTGCTGTCGGTTACGAATCAAAACCGATTTTTTGCGGTCTGAATTTTGAATTACACAAGGGCGATTATCTTTGTATCGTCGGAGAAAACGGTTCGGGCAAGAGCACTTTGATGAAAACCGTGCTCGGTCTGCAACAGCCCGTTAGCGGCGAAATTATAACCGGTGACGGCCTAAAACGGAACGAGATAGGGTATTTGCCGCAACAAACGGCAGTGCAAAAGGATTTCCCGGCATCGGTAAACGAGATAGTCCTTTCCGGCTGTCAAAGCAGGTGCGGTTTGCGTCCGTTTTACAATAAGCATGAAAAGCAGATCGCCGCAGACGCAATGGAAAAAATGGGGATAGCATCTTTGTCAAAACATTGCTTCAAAGAGCTGTCCGGCGGTCAACAACAACGTGTTTTGCTCGCACGGGCGTTGTGTGCCACTCGTAAAATGTTGCTTTTGGACGAGCCTGTTTCGGGGCTTGACCCGAAAGCCGCAGAGGAGATGTATTTGTTGATAAACGATCTCAATCATAACGACGGGATCACGGTCATCATGATATCTCACGATATTTCCGCAGCCGTCAAATATGCGGATCATATTTTACATATCGGAAGTTCCGCATTCTTCGGCACAAAAGAAGAATATATTGAAAGTGCCGAGGGCAGGTCGTTTTCGCAAAAAAAGGACGGTGATCGCCCGTGACGGAGATGTTTGAAAAAATCAGCTTGTATTGGTCGTATCCGTTTGTACGCTATGCGTTGATAGTCGGAGTTTTGATTGCTTTGTGTTCGGCACTGCTCGGCGTGACGTTGGTGCTTAAACGCTTTTCGTTTATCGGAGACGGTCTTTCACACGTGGCATTCGGCGCAATGGCGATCGCTTCTGTTTTGAACATATCAAACGAAATGCCCGTTGTCATGTTTATAACGGTCGTTTGCGCCGTCCTGCTTTTGCGGACAGGTCAAAACACCAAGATAAAAGGCGACGCCGCAATAGCAATGATCTCGGTCGGCGCACTTGCGATCGGGTACCTTTTGATGAATGTGCTCTCCGTTTCGTCAAACCTGTCGGGCGATGTGTGCAGCACATTGTTCGGTTCCACTTCGATTTTAACATTATCTCTCGGCGAAGTTTGGCTTTGCATCGGAATGTCGATTGCTGTCGTTGCGATATTTATTTTGTTTTACAATAAAATTTTTGCCGTAACATTTGATGAAGATTTTGCGAGAGCGTCCGGAACGAAAGCAGGCGTCTATAATCTCCTGATAGCGGTCGTTATTGCGATAATCGTCGTCCTTGCGATGAATCTCGTCGGTTCGTTGCTTATATCGGCGTTACTTGTATTTCCCGCACTTTCGGCAATGCGTATGTTCAAAAGCTTTAGAGGTGTTACTATCTGCGCCGCAGTGCTGTCGGTTTGTTGCTCGGTCACGGGCATTCTTATCTCCGTTCTTGCGGGAACACCTGTCGGCTCGACGATCGTTGCGGTTCAGATCGCGGCGTTCCTGCTCTCGTGCCTTATCGGTACGGTCGTAAATATCCGGCGGTAGCTGACGATAGCGGATTGCGTTTTACGTTGAACCGAAAATTTATAACCTAACGCAGATGTTTTCTGATCCGGAGACGGATCCCTATTCAGGGTTTCGGCGGAAATTATGATCTCACAATGATATCTCGTGTATGTACCGCTTCCTGCATAAGGTGTAATAAACCGCAAGCTCTGCTCTTTGCAAGCAAAGCAGAAACGTCGTTTGATTAAAAAAACGAAGACAGTAAACTTTACCGTCTTCGTATTTTTTTATGTTCGTATCAAACGTTCTTGCCTGCTTCATAGGCTTGCGTCATAGCGGCTTTGCTTGTGATCTCGCCTTTTTCGTAGGCTCCCATGCCGTAGATTATGCCCATTTCTTTTGCGCCGTTTACACAATCGGCATATCCTCTAAAACAAGCGATCGTGGTTGCGGCAGCTTCGGGATCTTCGTCGGCAGCTGTGACTATGTAATAAAATTCTTTGTTTTTGACTTCGAGCCATCGTGCAACGGTCCTGTCGATAAGCGCTTTCAGCTGCGCATCTACAGAGTAAAAATATACGGGGCTTGCAAAAACTATAACGTCCGCGTCTATCATCTTCTGCAAAACTTCTGCCATATCATCGTGTATAACGCAGCTGCCTGTGTTTTTACAAGCATAACAAGCTCTGCAAAAACCGATGTTTTTATCCGCAACACGTATTTTTTCGACGCTGTGTCCTTTTTCCGACGCTCCTCTTGCGAACTCATCGCATAAAATATCGGAATTACCGTGATTTCTCGGACTTCCCGATAAGATCAATACTTTTTTCATTTTACAACCATTCCTTTCTGCGTAAAACCGAGCTTAAAATTTATTTCGTACCGTTTACCAATTCTTCTTTTCTTTCGTGCTGTCGTGCTGCGTTTTCCTGCTTTCGACCATTTTGCAGAACCATTCAACCATGCTGGGGTCCGTATGCGAGAAGAACGAGCTTTGCTTTTTGTCGAGCGTTGAAATAGCTGCCATATCATCGTTTGTTAATACAAAATCGAATATATCGAAGTTTTCTTTCATGCGTTCTTTGTGCGTTGTTTTCGGTATAACAACTATCCCTCTTTGAATATGCCAGCGAAGGATCACCTGCGCCGCCGTTTTGTTGTATTTTTCGCCGATGACTTTTAACTCCGGAAGCTCGAACATACCGCCGCGTCCCTCGCCGAACGGTGCCCATGCTTCAAGGCGAATATCGTATTTGTTATGCTATTTCAACGCTTCTTCCTGTTGATGATGCGGATGTATTTCTATCTGGTTTACGGCGGGCTTTATACGTGCGAAATTAGCTATATCGACCATGCGATCCGTGTAAAAATTGGAGATGCCTATCGCCCTGATTTTTCCCTGAGCCATCATATCTTCAAGCGCACGGTACGCTCCGTATACGTCGGAAAACGGTTGATGTAAAAGACAGAGATCAACATAGTCCGTTTTCAGCCTTTGAAGAGATTCCGAAACGGAGCGCAAACATTCTTCGTAACCGTAATGTTCGATCCAAACCTTTGTCGTGAGAAATATCTCGTCTCTCGGTATGCCGCTTTTAACGATCGCATTGCCGGCTTCTTCTTCGTTAAAATAGCTTTGCGCCGTGTCGATAGATCGATATCCCACGTCCAAAGCGTCAAGAACGCAGCGCTCGCACTCATCTTTGCCTATCTGATACACGCCGTATCCGAGCATCGGCATTTGTATTCCGTTGTTTAAATTTACGTACTGCATAATTATTTGTCCGAAAATTTGTTTTCGGACTTAACCTCCTGTTGATTATTGATAAAAAGTGTGCTATAATAAAGCCAAGATGCGGTTAACACTTGAAGTTTGCCGCTGCGCCGAGCGCGGCTGACGTTAAATCAAAATACTTAAGGTTATTATACACCTTAAAGTTAACTTTAAGTCAAGTGATTTCGATAAAATTTCATAAATTAGAATCCAAAAACGAAGTTTAGCTTTCACGGGACGTTTCTCGCGATTTGCGAAAACATCTGTGTTATGTCATAGGGGGGAATAAAAATGTGGATAATCGCCGCGATATTTTCAGCCGTTTTCGCCGGATTGACTTCGATCCTCGCAAAATGCGGGATCAAAAAGACGGATTCGGATATCGCAACCGCATTAAGAACAGTCGTTGTTTTGCTTTTTTCTTGGCTCATGGTCTTTATTGTCGGCTCATACGACGAAATATCTCAAATAGGCATTCGTTCGCTCGTTTTCCTTGTTTTGTCGGGACTTGCGACAGGTGCGTCGTGGATATGCTATTTTAAAGCACTGTCGGTCGGAGATATAAACAAAGTCGTGCCTATCGACAAATCTTCGACCGTAATTACCGTCTTGCTTGCGATCGTATGCTTCGGCGAAACTTCAAATCTCGTCGTTAAACTGGTCGGAACGGCGATCCTTGCCGTCGGTATCTATCTGATGGTCGAAAAGAAGCAGACATCTCAAAAAAAGGAGAGCGGATCGTGGCTTTTGTATGCCGTGCTTTCGGCGGTGTTCGCTTCGCTTACGTCTATTCTCGCAAAGGTCGGGATATCGGGCGTTGAATCAAACCTCGGAACGGCGATACGTACTTTTGTCGTTCTTATAATGGCGTGGCTGATCGTTCTTGTTAAAGGAAAAGGCAAAGATGTTAAAAAAACCGATAAAAAAGAGCTTTTGTTCATAGCCCTTTCCGGCATCGCGACAGGTGCGTCTTGGCTGTGTTACTATTATGCTGTACAGAACGGCGATGTAAGTGTTGTCGTACCGATCGACAAATTGAGCATAGTTATAACGGTTTTGTTTTCTTATATCGTGTTCGGGGAAAAACTGTCGAAAAAATCTTTTCTCGGTCTTTGTCTGATGGTTTTGGGTACGCTTTTGATGACAATTTTTAAATGAACAACTTAACGGAGATTTGATATGACATACACAATAGGTCAAACCGCAAAAAAGATCGGCGTTGCACCGTCAACTCTCAGATATTACGACCGCGAAGGTCTTCTTCCGTTCGCTCAACGTTCGGAAAACGGGATGCGTATTTTTAACGATTCCGATCTCGAATGGCTGCGTGTTATTTGCTGTCTTAAAAAAACGGGAATGAAGCTTGACGATATCCGAACATTTATCGCAATGGCAATGAGCGGCGATGAGACTGCGCAGCCGCGCCTTAAATTGATAATCGAACAAAAAGAATCCGTTAAAGCACGGATAAAAGAACTCGAAGAAACTCTTTTGATGCTCGAATTTAAAGAATGGTATTACGAAACCGCCGTGCGCTGCGGCTCAACATCCGTGCCGAAAAATATGCCCCTTTCCGATATTCCCGAACGCTTCCGCAGCGTTAGAATCAAACTGAAAGGTGAATAGTCTAACACATATGTCCCCCACCTCCGGATTCGTAAGTCCGTAAAAAGAGGCAGGGGACATATATATATTCAGTATCAGTACCGTTTGACGGATCAAGGTTGATGTTTTTTTATTTAACTTTCTTCATCAGTACCGTTTGAGATCGAGTATGACGGTTTTTATTTAATTTTCTTCTTGCCTTTAACGATCAACGTTGCAGCACCGGCGCTGAGCAGCGTAAGTGTTAAAAAGATGTACGTAGTGTAATTATCGTCTGTCTTTGGAGGATATATCGTGTCGGAATCGGCAGCGGCGTTCAGTATCTCTATTCTTCCGCTTCCTTTGACATTTTCGTAATCGATCGCCAAGCCGGGATATTTTTCGAGCAGAGGCGAATTGTCTGCTTTTACAACGCCGTTTTCGAATGCGCAGATATAATTCGCGATCAGCAAATAGTCTTCCATAACATAGTCGAGTACGTTTTCCGCACCGTCCAGCATCGCAAATCCGTCGCCGAGATCACGTAAGGTATAGTTGTATCCCGCAATATTGTATTCGGCGTTGAGATCGAGTGCTTGCCATGAATCGGTGTTTTTGTCGTATATTTTAACATCGTATACTCTGTACTTTTCCGGTCCGCTTACCCAAACGTCTTTATCGTTTGCCTGTGTTGTATTCGGAACGGACAGATCGACTTTGTATGTTAAACCGGAAACGTGTAAAAACGCACCGCTCTCTTTTTGCCCTATATTGCGTGCGCCCCATTCGAGCATATCGAGTATTTGCTGCCCCGACACGGTTTGCAAACACGCAACATTGCCGAACGGATGCATATCTTTGCAGGTTTTGTATGTAACTTCGCCCGACAACGCTTGGTTGCGAATGCCGCCGCCGTTCATAACGGCAACGTCAACATCAAGCCCCATGCTGTCAAACAAATAATATATGGCGTCTGCCGCAAAATCTCCGGAATTTGTTTCGCTGCTGCGGACCAGTCGGTTACCGTCTTCATCGTAATTATCAAGCGTTACCGAAACGGAGCCGATAACTTGACCGAGCTTTTCGTCAATTTCCGTAAGCCAATCTTCTTTAAGCTGTTTTACTTCAACATCCGACGGCACGGAAGAAAACTCGTAAAGCTCCGACGAGAGCAAACCGCTTTCTTCGTCGTATTCTATCAGATCTGTCTGGATCTGATGCGTGTCACTGTCGATTATCATAAGACCTATATGATCAAAATATTCTCCCGTTTGCGTTAACAAAACAGCATCTCCGTTTTTGTCGGCGACAGTTTCGCCTTTTACAACAGTGTGCGAGTGACCGTCGATAAATGCGTCAAGTCCCGTTACGGCAGCTATTGTTTCCTCGCTCGTCCAAGGTCTCGACGACGGATCCACGCCCAAATGTCCGAGCGCGATAACATATGTCGCACCGTCCGCTTTCGCACTGTCTATCGCCGTTTGTATATCGCTGTAAAGCTTGTCGCCTTCACTGCCGCCGGAGATACCGTAGATGAAGTTGCCGTTGTCGTCTTGAAAATAAGTCGGGGTGGATTTCGAAAATGTCTCCGGTGTCGTTATTCCGACAAATGCGATCTTCTCGTCTCCGCAGTCAAATATAACATAACTGTCGAGCACATTTTCTTTTCTGACGCCGTTTTCCTCATTGTAAAAATTGCAGGAAATATATTTGTATTCTGCCCACTCGATTGCGTTTAAACAGCCTTGCATATCGTAGTCGAACTCGTGATTTCCGAGCGTTGCAACGTCGTAGCCGGCTTTGTTCATCATTTTTATAACACTTTCGCCTTTGTCCATCGAACCGTATGCCGTTCCCTGAATGTGGTCACCGGCATCGACCAGAAATACATATTTGTATTTTGTTTGCAGCTCTTTTTTGATCGCCGCTATAACATCATAGCTCAAGTTTTTATCTATGTACGTATGCACATCGTTTGTGTATAATATCGCGATATCGTTTGAAAGCTCCGAAGTTTCCGCAGCCGCAGATATCGGTAATAATACAGAAAGCAATACGGCAAAAATCAGTATGCCGCAAACCGTCTTTTTAAATTTCATGATCAAACCTCCGAGAATAAAACGTTAAAACAATGACCGAAAGTCAATGTCTTTTTACATCCGCCGCTTATTCGTGCGTACATGCGCTCGCATATATTCGATCACGCTCGTTATCCTTTTGAGTGACAAGCCGTGTAATTTTGCAACCAACAAACGGTCGCGGATGATTGTTGATTATATCATATATTCTTTCGATTGTCAAGGTATTGCAGCAAAAAAACGAAAACATTTTTGTTAAGTCGATACGGGCACGAAATCGAATCTGTGTTAAACTCCGAAATTGATGTTAGATTAAATTGCTCGGAATAAAACAATTATCCGTATCAATCGGGATCGGTTCCTCACACATACAAATGATACCGCCTTTGCCACGATTGAGAGAAGCCTTATCGATCACGCTGTACTTTTTGACTTCACGACGGTCGGGAGAAGCACTCTTTTTGATTTCCAACGGATGAATTACGTTGTTTTCCTCGACGAACACATCGATCTTTTTTGCATTGGAATCACGGAAATAAGTGATATTAACCTTTGATTTGGCGTAAGCATAATTCTTTACAAGCTCCATCACTACATAGTTTTCGTAGTAATGACCGCTTGCTGCTCCATTTCGCAAGGTGTCCGGTGTCAGCCACATCGAAAGGTAGGCACAAAGTCCGGTGTCGCAGAAATAGAGCTTGGGTGTCTTGCTGAGCCGTTTCAACTCGTTGTTGGAATAAGTGGCAAGAAGATAGACAATGTGAAGTCCAACAAGCACTTTCAGCCATTCCTTTGCCGTACTCGGTGCAATGTCAGCGGACTGGGCAAGGGTCGAATAGTTGACCTGCTCCGAAATAAGGGATGCACAACCTACAAGGAACTTACGGAAACGAACCGTGTCGGTGATACCACCTGCTTCTGTTACATCTCGCATGAGATAGGTGTCGATGTAGGAATTGAAATACTCCTGTCGAAGCTCATCGTCAACGCCCTGGACTTGGG
>CAYUWC010000028.1:0-14176 GCA_964448355.1 uncultured Oscillospiraceae bacterium
GTAAATACGGCGGAACAAAGCACGCAGGCTTCGGTTTGGGCTTTGAACGATTGATAATGTATTTGACGGGAATGTCGAACATCAGGGACGTTATACCGTTCCCGAGAACGACCGGAAATGCGGAATATTGATAAAATGCGGGTGTAGCAAATAGATGAAGGAACTGTCGAAGCAAGAGCTTTATGAGCTAAAAAGCGAGTTGGAAGCGAAGTATAACAGATACAGATCTCTCGGATTAAATCTTGATATGTCGAGGGGCAATCCGTGTCGCGAACAGCTTGATATATCCGAGCCGATGCTTTCGGTGTTAAGGACGGGCGAAGATTGTGTTGACGCATTTGGGTTTGACTGCCGCAATTACGGAATACTTGACGGCATACCGGAGGCGAAGGCGCTTTTTGCGGAATTGATGAACGCATCGTCGATCGACGAGATCATCGTCGGCGGCAACAGCAGTCTTAACATGATGTACGATAATATCGTGCGTGCGATGTTGTTCGGCGTGTACGGCGGCGATCAGCCGTGGGGAAAGTGCGAGCATATAAAGTTTTTGTGCCCTGTTCCGGGGTATGACAGGCATTTTAAGATCTGCGAAAGTCTCGGGATCGAGATGATAAGCATACAATTGTTGCCGGACGGGCCGGATATGGACGAAGTAGAGCGGCTTGTTGCAGAAGATGAAGAGATCAAGGGGATCTGGTGTGTTCCCAAGTATTCCAATCCGAGCGGTGTAACGTACAGCAACGAGACGGTCAGAAGGCTTGCAAAGCTCAAGCCGAAAGCGAAGGATTTCCGTATTTTTTGGGACAATGCGTACTCATTGCACGACATTGCCGGCAGGCGGGACATATTGTTGAACATTCTCGAAGAGGCGAAGAAGTACGGCAACGGTGATATTGTTTATAAGTTTATGTCAACATCGAAAGTCTCTTTCCCGGGTGCGGGCGTTGCGGCGATGGCGGCGTCGAAGAACAATATAGATTTTATAAAAAAGATAATGGGAGTACAAACGATCGGCTCCGACAAGCTCAATCAGCTGCGGCACGTGCGTTATTTCAAAGACGCAGAGGGTGTTCGAGAGCAGATGCAGCGGCATGCGGCGATCATAAAGCCGAGGTTTGCGATCGTTTTGTACATACTCGAAAAAGAGATAGCCGACATAGCGTCGTGGTCGAATCCGAACGGCGGATATTTTATATCGCTTACCGTGCCGGACGGCTGCGCAAAGCGCGTTGTTTTGTTAATGAAAGAGGCCGGGGTAAAAATGACGCCTGCGGGAGCGACGTTCCCGTACGGTGTTGACCCGAAAGACAACAACATACGCATTGCGCCGACAAATCCGCCGGTGTGCGAACTGCAGACGGCAACGGAGATATTGTGCGTGTGCGTGCGGTTGGCGGCTGTTGAAAAATGTTTAAGCGAAAAAAAATAGGGAAGGGACCCTGCGTGAAAGTTAAATGGTTCAAAAATGGTTAAGAATACCTGTTTCACGCATAAATTCGCTTTAAAAACGTGCCCCGACCTGCTTTTGTCGCACCGGCGTTTGTTGTAGAACGACAAAGCGAATTTTATTATACTGCTTATTCCGCCGCCATGGCGACGGAACGAAGAAGCAAGAGCGTGAAAGTTCAATGATCCAAAAACAGAAAGGACAGCTGTTTCACGCATAAATTCACCTTGGAAGCGTTTGTTGTAAAACGACAATGTGGATTTTACAAACTATTTGTGCCGCCGCAATGGCGGTGGAATGGAGATTTTAATGAGTTACGATTGTTACGAAAGCCCGTTTTGTACACGATATTCGAGTAAAGAAATGCAGTATGTTTTTTCTGCGGAGAACAAATTTCGCACTTTTCGTCGGCTTTGGATTGCGCTTGCGCGTGCGGAGCAGAAGTTGGGTTTGAACATAACCGACGAACAGATCGCCGAGCTTGAAAAGTACAAAGACGATATAAATTTTGATGTTGCACAGGCGCGCGAAAAAGAAGTACGTCACGATGTTATGGCGCACGTTTACGCATACGGTGAGCAGGCAAAATCCGCAAAGCCGATAATTCATCTCGGTGCGACGTCGTGTTATGTCGGCGACAATACGGATATAATAATCATGAAGCAGGGGCTTGAGATTATTCGAAACAAGCTTGTAACGGTCATTAAAGCTCTCGCCGATTTTGCCGAAAAATATAAAGATATGGCGTGCCTTGCATACACGCATTTGCAGCCTGCGCAGCCGACGACCGTCGGTAAGCGTGCGACGCTTTGGATAAACGAGCTTATGCTTGATCTGGACGAGCTTGATTTTCGTATTGACAGCCTTAAGCTTCTCGGTCAAAAGGGCACGACGGGCACGCAGGCGTCGTTTGTTGAATTATTCGGAGACGAGGCTGACGAAAAAACGCCCTTGCTCGAAAAAATGATTGCGGAAGAAATGGGTTTTGACAAGACATATCCCGTTTCGGGTCAGACATACAGCCGCAAAGTCGATGCGTTTATATGCAACACGCTTGCCGGTATTGCGGAATCGGCGATGAAATTTGCAAACGACCTCCGTATTCTCGCAAACTTTAAGGAGATAGAAGAACCGTTCGAGAAAAATCAGATCGGCTCGTCCGCAATGCCGTATAAGCGTAACCCCATGCGCAGCGAGCGTATCTGCGCGATCGCGCGATATGTTATGACAAATGCTTTATCGCCTGCGTTTACAACAGGTACACAGTGGTTTGAACGTACTCTCGACGACAGCGCTAACAAGCGTATTGCCGTAGCCGAAGCTTTTTTGGGCGTTGATGCGATACTTAATATATATATAAACGTATCGAACGGACTTGTTGTTTATCCGAAGATGATACGGCGCAGATTGATGAACGAGCTGCCGTTTATGGCGACCGAAAATATCATGATGGCGGCGGTCAAAAAAGGCGGAGACAGGCAAGAGCTTCACGAGCGTATACGTCAACACAGCGTCGCCGCCGCAAGGCGTGTTAAAGAAGACGGAGCGGAAAACGATCTTTTGGAACGGATCGCCGCAGACGAAGCGTTTGCTCTCGAAAAAGACGAGATAAACAGTCTCCTCGATCCTGACAGTTTTGTCGGCAGAGCGCCGAAGCAGACCGAGGAGTATCTTAACAATATCGTTTATCCGAGGATCAAGCCGTATATCGAGGCGTGCAAGATCAAAGCGGACGAGGGTTTAAAGGTTTAAAGGAGAAATTATGCCCAAGATCGTAGCGCAAAACAGAAAAGCGTTTCACGACTATTTTGTGGAAGAAAAATTTGAAGCCGGCATATCTCTTGCCGGCACGGAAGTAAAAAGTATTCGACAGGGCGCGATAAATTTAAAGGATTCGTATTGTAAAACCGACGGCAAGGAGATATTTGTTGTCGGAATGCATATATCGCCTTACGAAAAAGGTAATATTTTCAACAAAGATCCTTTGCGCGAGCGCAAGTTGTTGATGCACAAAAAAGAAATACTGGAGCTTTTTAACGAAGTAAAAAAAGACGGGTATTCTCTCATTCCGCTTTCGGTTTACTTTAAAGATGCGCATGTTAAGGTCGAGATCGGGCTTTGCAAGGGCAAAAAGCTGTATGATAAACGTGAAGCCGCGGCGAAGAGAGATGCGGAGCGCGAGATCGAGAGAAAGTTGGGTAAGTAGATGATCATTCTCGGTATCGACCCGGGTGTTGCAACCGTTGGCTGGGGCGTTGTTGAATATAAAGGCAATAAATTTTTCGGCTCGGACTACGGTGCGATACTGACCCCTGCCCATACGCCTCTTTGCGATCGAATAGAGCAGATCTACGACGAGGCGCTGCGCCTGATCGATTATTATCATGTTCAAACAGCGGCAATGGAGAAGCTTTTTTTTAACACCAACACCACGACCGCCATCGATGTTGCGCAGGCGAGGGGCGTGCTTTTGCTTGCTTTAACAAAAAAACGCATACATTGCTCGGAATTTACGCCGCTTCAGGTCAAGCAGGCGGTAACGGGTTACGGCAGAGCCGATAAACAGCAGGTCGAGGCGATGGTTAAAATGCTGCTCAACCTCGAAAAGATCCCACGCCCGGACGACGCTGCCGACGCACTTGCGATGGCTATATGCTGCGCACATTGTATCAGATAAAACAGAGGTCAAAATGTATTATTATCTTTCCGGAAAACTTGCGTTCGTTCAGCCCAACCTTGCGGTCGTGGACTGCGGCGGCGTAGGCTATAAATGTTCAATAACAGAAAATACATATAAACAGATCGCGCGGCTTGAAAACGTGTGTTTATACACGTATTTGAACGTTAAAGAAGACGCTCTCGATCTTTACGGCTTTGTAACGGAGCAGGAAAAGCTTTTTTTTGAGCTTTTGCTTTCTATCAGCGGTGTCGGTCCGAAAGCCGCACTCGCTATTTTGTCTGTACACACGCCGGAGACGTTTGCCGCTTGCGTCATGGCGTCCGACGTTAAAGGTATAACAAAAGCCGCAGGAGTAGGTCCGAAGCTTGCGCAGAGGATCTGCCTTGAGTTAAAAGACAAGATCGCAAAGACGAGCGTTGTTCCCTCCGAGCTTTCGGAACAAGTCGGCGAGATCGACGATTCGGACGTTGTTTCGGATGCGGTGGCGGTGCTTATTGCGTTGGGTTATACAAAAAACGACGCTGCAAAAGCCGTTTCACGCTGCTCGGCAGACAATACAAACGATATTGTAAAACAGGCATTGCGGTTTTTGGCAAAAAATCTGTAGGCGGAACTTTTTTGATTTTTGACGGTCTATAATAGCAACAAGTTGCTATTACAACTTGCTATTACAACTTGCTGTTGTAACAAGTTGCTATTACAACTCGCTGACATGAAAAAGGAGATGCTTGCAGTGAAAAAATATTTTATTATTCCTGTTTTTATTATTTGTATTTTGGTTTTACACGCCTGCGGCGGAGCCGAAACAGACACAAGACCCGAAGATTTCAGTTTTTCCGTAGTGTTCGGAACATACGGCGAAAGTTATTACAACAGCGAGACGTGCTCTCTTGTTAAAACAACCAATGCGACAAACCCGGAGCAGTACGTTACAAATATGCAGCTGACGCCGCAAGCCCTCGACGAAATATATCGCTGCATAGTCGAGCTTGATATGGACGCATACCCGGCTGAGTATGACCCGTTTAACGGCGTGTCGTCCGACCCATCGCAAACGCTGATACTTACGGTGAGCGGAACGGGGTTCGGAGAAAAACAAATAGTTTGCGAGAATATCTGTGTCGGTTACGAGTGCGATAAAAAAAAGGGTCAAAAATTTCTTTCCGCAATGAAGGATATTATAGATATTATCAGGGCAACGGACGAATGGCAGGCTTTGCCCGAATACGAATTTTTTTATGATTGATCAAAGGTGAACGATGGAAAACGAATTTGAAGAACGTCTCTTGTCCGCACGAACGATCCGTGACGACGATACCGAGGTTTCGCTGCGTCCGAAAAATTTTGACGGATATATCGGGCAGGAAAAAGTAAAAGAAAATCTTAAAATATTTATTGCGGCGGCAAAGCAGCGCGGAGAATCTCTTGATCACGTTCTTCTTTACGGCCCTCCGGGTCTCGGCAAAACAACGCTTGCAAACATTATCGCAACGGAGATGGGCGTGTCTATACGTATCACTTCCGGGCCTGCTCTCGAAAAAACGGGCGATCTTGTTGCGTTGTTAACAAACCTGCAAGACGGGGATATTTTGTTTATCGACGAAATACATCGTCTTTCGCGCACGGTCGAGGAAGTGTTGTATCCCGCAATGGAAGATTACGAGTTCGACATAATCTTGGGCAAAGGTCCGTCCGCGCGTTCTATTCGATTCAGTTTGCCGAAATTTACGCTTATCGGCGCTACGACACGTTCGGGACAGCTTGCGTCTCCTTTCCGTGACAGATTCGGTGTTTTGTTCCGTTTGGAGCTTTATTCCGCCGAAGAGCTTGCCGTTATCGTAACAAATTCCGCAAAAATACTCAATGTTCAAATAACGCCGGACGGCGCGTACGAAATAGCATCTCGTTCTCGCGGTACGCCGCGAATAGCAAACCGTCTTTTGAGGCGTATACGCGATTTCGCTCAGATCCTCGGTGACGGCGTTATCGACAAAGATCTCGCTCGTAAGTCCCTCGACCGTATGGAGATCGACTCCCTCGGTCTTGATTCCGTTGACAGACGCTTGCTTAACGCCATTATAAAGAGCTTTAACGGCGGCCCTGTCGGGCTTGAAACGCTTGCCGCACTCGTCGGGGAGGAAAGCGTTACTATCGAAGATGTATACGAACCGTTCCTGCTCCAACTCGGTTTTATTAACAGAACACCGCGCGGTCGCTGCGTTACCACTGCGGCATATACACATCTCGGTTTAACACCTCCGACCGTAAACGATGGTTCGGAATCGCTGTTTTAAAAAGTAATATACCATAACAAAGAGGACCCCAACGAGGTCCTCTTTAATGCTTTACCGCCGAAATCTTGAGCAGCTAACGCAATCTTCATGGGCTGCGATCGTTTGAAAGCTCAGGTTTTGGTGAATAAGGCAGGCGTGTTGTTTGCAAAAAAAGAAGAATCGCTCTTGATAAAAGGGCGATTCTTTTTGTTAGATAACAGGCTTGTCTTTTATTATACGGCAAGGGTTTGCGCAACCGACGATATTCGATGACGCATAAGCGTGGAGAATTTATATATCGTTCAGAAATTTTTTGTTAACAACACGATAATGCGGCTCGTACTCACGTTTGTAAACGTCGCTGTGCGATATCGCGGGATAGTTTGCGGCTCTGTACGCTTCAAGATATTCGTCAATCTCGTTTATCGGGAACGGGAGGGAGCTATCGGATTTTATAAGCTCGAACGTCTTTTCGAAGTCTTGTACGGCATTTTGCCTTTTTTGTGCGGACAGAACGAATATTTCATTCAGTTTTTCCGCAGAGATCAGATTTTTTGCCGCCGTAAGCCGAATGCGAACAAACTGCTCGCCTATGTCCTCCGCAAGCTCGGCATTGGGGTCAAACTCGACGCCGGCAAGCTCTTTTTTTAGGAGAACAAGGCTTTTGTCGACGTTTGTTATCATATGTTCCGGTCCGAACGTGCGCTGAAAGACCAGTTTTACGAGATCTTGGAGCTGCATTGCCGGATATCGCCGCAGGTGTTCTTTAATTATTTTCATCAGTTGTTCTTTGTGTAGTTTAACAAGCCGCCGGCAAGCAATATGTTTGCCTGACGTTCCGATCTTTCGCAGACAAGCTCGATCTTGATATTTTTTGTCATATCATAAATGAAGACCTGCTCGCCGTTTGTGATCTCTCGACGGATATCTTTAAGGCAAAGGACGTCGCCCTCGTCTATAAGATCGTAATCGAGAGGATTTTTAAACGTTAACGGCAAAATACCGGAGTTTATCAGGTTTGCCTTGTGTATTCTCGCAAAGCTTTTTGCTATGACGGCTTTGATTCCGAGCCACAGCGGAACGAGCGCTGCGTGCTCTCGTGACGAGCCTTGACCGTAATTTTCGCCGCCGACGATAAATCCGCCGCCCGAAAGCTTTGCCCGATTCGGGAACGCCTTGTCGCACACTTCAAAGCAGAACTGCGAAAGGTACGGAATGTTCGATCTGTACGGCAGGATCTTTGTTCCGGCAGGCATAATGTGGTCGGTGGTTATGTTGTCTCCGACTTTGAGTAACGCCGCTTTTTCGATCGTTTCGGGCAACGGCTCGCCTACGGGGAACGGTTTGATGTTCGGTCCGCGCAATATTTCGACATCCGAGCCGTCTTCTGCCGGCGGAATGATCATATTGTCGTTTACGGCGTATGCTTTGGGTGCGATGGTGTCAAACTCGACGTCGAGAGTTGTCGGGTCGCAAAGCACGCCTTTTATTGCGCTTGCGGCAGCCGTTTCGGGCGAAACAAGATATATTTTGCCGTCTGCGGTCCCGCTTCTGCCTTCGAAATTTCTGTTGAACGTTCTAAGCGAAACACCTGCGCTGTTCGGCGATTGCCCCATGCCGATACAAGGTCCGCAAGCACATTCGAGTATCCTTGCGCCTGCGTCTATCATATCCGAAAGCGCGCCCGATTCGGCGATCATGCCGAACACCTGTTTTGAGCCGGGAGAAACGGTCATCGATACGTTATCGGCAACGGTATGTCCTTTTAAGATCCGAGCGATCTTTTCCATATCGGTGTACGACGAGTTTGTACACGAGCCGACGCATACTTGGTCGATCTTCATTCCGGCAAGTTCGGAGACGGGAACGATATTGTCGGGACTGTGGGGACAAGCCGCAAGCGGCACAAGGGTCGAAAGGTCGATCTCGATGTTTTCGTCGTAGATAACACCGTCGTCGGGACAAAGCGGCGTAAAATCGTTCTCCCTGCCCTGCGCACGCAGAAATTCGCGTGTTATTTCATCTGAGGGGAACACGGATGTTGTCGCACCCAATTCCGCACCCATATTCGTAATTGTTGCTCGTTCGGGGACGGTCAGCGTGTTAACGCCTTCGCCGTAATATTCGATTATTTTTCCGACGCCGCCTTTGACGGACATTATTTGCAGAACTTTGAGTATAACATCTTTTGCGGAAACCATTTTGCGGAGCTTTCCCGTAAGCTTTATGCCGACGATCTTCGGCATTGTTAAATAAAAAGCACCGCCGCCCATTGCGACCGCAACGTCAAGACCGCCTGCGCCGATCGCGAGCATACCCAGACCGCCACCCATCGGCGTATGTGAATCGCTGCCGAGAAGCGTCTTGCCGGGAATGCCGAATCGTTCGAGATGTACTTGATGACAAATACCGTTGCCGGGCTTTGAACAATATATACCGTATTTTTTGCAGACGGTTTGGATATAACGATGGTCGTCCGCATTCATAAAGCCGGATTGAAGCGTGTTATGGTCGATATATGCGACGGAACGTTCTGTTTTAACACGGTCTATGCCCATGGCTTCAAACTGCAGATACGCCATTGTACCCGTGGCGTCTTGAGTAAGTGTTTGGTCTATTTTTATCGAAATTTCTTTTCCGGGAATCATTTCGCCGGAAATGAGATGATTTTCTATTATTTTTTGTGAGATGGTGCGTGGCATATTGCTTTCTCCGTTTTTACTTGATATTTTTTTGCCAATTCCAAGTATCGGCGCACATATCTTCGAGGTTCTTTTCCGCAACCCAGCCGAGAACTTCTTTTGCTTTATGTGCGTCCGCTCTCATCTCGTCGATATCGCCGGGACGGCGTGCGTCGATAACATACGGGATCTTTATGTTGTTAGCTTTTTCGAACGTATTTACGATGTCCAATACGCTGTATCCGACGCCCGTGCCGAGGTTGAATATCTCGCAACCCTTTGTTTTAATAGCATATTCGAGTGCGCGAACATGACCCTTTGCGAGGTCCACAACGTGGATATAGTCGCGAACGCCTGTGCCGTCGTGCGTTTTGTAATCATTGCCGTAAACGTGCAGCATCTCTCGTTTGCCTGCCGCTACCTGTGCGATGTAAGGCATAAGATTATTGGGTATTCCGTTGGGATCTTCGCCGATAAGACCGCTTTCGTGCGCTCCGATCGGGTTGAAATATCGAAGCAAAACGACCGACATATTTCCGTCTGCCTGCGATGCGTCCGTGAGTATTTTTTCTATGAACAGCTTTGTTGTTCCGTAAGGATTTGTGGTGGACGTGGGCATTGTTTCAACAAACGGAACGGGGTTCTTGTCTCCGTAAACAGTGGCGGACGAACTGAAAACGAAAACGCCCACGCCGAACTGCTTCATTACTTCGAGAAGCGTTAAAGTCGTGTCAAGATTGTTTCGATAGTACATAACCGGCTTTTGAACCGATTCGGGCACGGCTTTGTATCCCGCAAAATGAACGACCGCGTCGATCTTGTTCTCTTCAAATATCTGCGTCATTGCCTCACGATCTGCAACATCCGCACGATATAGCTTTATTTTTTTACCCGTGATCTTTTCGCATCTTTCGACGACCTCGGGCTTACTGTTACAAAAATTGTCGGCAACGATAACGTCAAACCCACTTTCGATAAGTTCAACACACGTGTGCGATCCTATATATCCGGCTCCGCCGGTAAGAAGTACGTTCATTTTCCTCGTCCTCTTTTCATTTATTTTCTACCTATAAATATACCATATTTCCACACGTATTGTCAAGCCGAAAACCGCTCCCCGACGAAAAAAATGTTAAATCAATATTTTTATGTGTTACAGAAACTTCATATTTACACCCCTTGACATTGCGCTCGGTATATGATATAATAAACACATACCAAATCGGTATGATTTAGGAAGGTAATAAAATGAGATTTACACTTGAGCAAGATTATTCTATACGGATAATTTACGAGTTGTGCAGAAATACCGACCGAAGGCTTGATGTCGGAGAGCTGTCGGCGTTAACGGGTGTCACGCCGTTGTTCACGCAAAAAATAATGCGTAAGCTTGCGGCGTCCGGACTTGTCGAATCAAAAAAAGGTGTTCGCGGCGGATATATGCTTGCAAACGGTCGTGAGCCGAAGAACATTTCGCTGTGCGATGTTTTTACGGCAACAAACGGGGAAATATGCATAAATGCCTGTCTGGGCGATTCTTACGAATGTACGAGGCCGGAAGTTCTCGAAAACGGCGGAGAATGCTGTATACAAAAGACGATGCATTTGCTCAACAAAAATCTTAAAGATGCTTTCAGCTCGGTAACGTTTGACAAAATAATAAACAATAAAGGAGAATGATTAAAATGAAATTTGTATGTCCTGTTTGCGGTTATGTACACGAAGGCGATTCCGCTCCCGAAAAATGTCCCATCTGTAAAGTTCCCGGAGAAAAATTCAAGGTTATGGAAGAGGGCGCAAAGCTCGCTGCCGAACACGAATACGGCGTATACGGCAAGACCGTTAAAAACAACCCCGATATAAGTGAGGAAGATAAAAAATATATTTTCGAACAGCTTATGGCAAACTTCAACGGAGAATGTTCCGAAGTCGGTATGTATCTTTGCATGGCAAGAATAGCTCATCGCGAGGGTTATCCCGAGATCGGTCTTTATTGGGAAAAAGCCGCTTACGAAGAAGCCGAACACGCAGCGAAATTCGCAGAACTTTTAGGCGAAGATCTTGAGCCGAACATGAAAGCCACAACAAAAGACAATCTCAAATGGAGAGTAGATTGCGAATACGGCGCAACCGCAGGCAAGTTTGACCTTGCAGCTTGCGCAAAGAAAAACGGTCTCGACGCTATTCACGACACAGTTCACGAAATGGCTCGCGACGAAGCACGTCACGGCAGAGCATTCGAAGGCTTCCTTAACAGATTTTTTAAATAAACAAGCAATTTTGTATGAGGGTGGTTAACACCCTCATTTTTTTTGCATGATCGATGTTTGAGCATTATTTAAAGCGGAACGATCATTTTTTTTGTGTTAAAAACATATAATGGTTGTAGTTTTAAACCATTTTTATGTTGGAGGGATAATAAGTGATTCTAACGTTTTGGCAGGCGGCGGCTTTTGCTGTGTCCGGGATCGCGTTTATGGTGGCTTATCGGTTTTATCGATGGGTGCTTGCGCTGCCGCAGGAAAACGCGCGCATAACATCCGTTGGCAGCCTGATAAAGCACGGTGCGGATATGTTCATGAAAAGAGAATATTCCGTACTTGCCAAATTCGTGTTTGTCGCAAGCCTGTTTATATTGATGTTTTTACCCGCTCCCGTTTGGAGAAGCGGTGTGACGCCGAACATCATAATGGCAGTTTCGTTCGTTTGCGGCGCGATATTTTCGGGCATTGCGGGGAAGATAGGCATCAAGATCGCGACTGCGGCAAATATGAGAGCCGCCGAGGCGGCTGTTAAAGGCATAGGTCCCGCATTCCTTGCCGGATTTCGCGGCGGTGCGGTCATGGGCATGGCTGTCGTCGGCGCAAGCTTGCTCGGCGTTACGGCTGTTTTGTGTTTAACAGGCGACACTACAGCCATACTCGGATTCTCGTTCGGTGCTTCGTCTCTTGCGCTGTTTGCAAAAGCAGGCGGCGGTATTTTTACAAAAACTGCGGACATAAGCGCGGATCTTGTCGGCAAGGTCGAGTTGGGTATCCCCGAAGACGACCCGCGAAACCCTGCCGTTATTGCGGATAATGTCGGCGATAACGTCGGCGACGTTGCCGGAATGGGCGCGGACTTGTTTGATTCAAATGTGGCGTCGATGGCAGCGGCTCTTGTTATGGCAGCAGCTCTCGATTCGGGAACGGGCGGTAAAATGAATACGGCCGTGGTGTTTTGTTATTCCGCACTCGGTCTTTTGGCGTCCGTTATAGGCGTTCTGTTCGCCAAAATGGGCAAACGTAAAAATCCCACGCATGCGTTAAATTCCGGAACGTACATAACCACGCTCCTTTTTGCTCTTTTTACGGCAGCCGCCACACATTTTTTCGGCTTTGAATGGCGGATATGGGGCGCATCGGCGATAGGTCTCGGCGTAGGGCTTATTATAGGGCTTGCAACGGATTATTTTACGGATGACAGACGTTCGCCTGTACATCGTGTCGCAAAAGCGTCGGCGTCGGGGCCTGCGTTTACGATACTTTCGGGACTTTCTTACGGCTTTATCAGCATTTTGCCCGCGCTTATCGGGATCGGTGTTTCCGCACTTGTTTCGTATAAACTGTGCGAACCTCTCGGAGACGGATATGCAATGTTCGGTATATCGATGGCGGCGGTGGGTATGCTGTCTATCGTAGGTATAATAGTTTCAAACGACGCTTACGGTCCGATAGTAGACAATGCACGCGGTCTTGCGGAAATGGGCGGTCTCGGCGACGACGTTATTGCCGTTACGGATGAGCTTGACAGTGCCGGCAATACCGTTAAAGCCATAACAAAAGGCTTTGCGATAGGAGCCGCCGGACTTACGGTCATTTCGCTGCTCGGAGCATTTTTAAGCGAGGTCAACACCGCTGCCGCGGAACTCGGTCTTGCGCCCGTTAACGGACTTGATATCACCGACCCGATCGTCTTTTTCGGTATGCTCGTCGGCGCTGCGATACCGCCGGTGTTCTCCGCAATGCTAATGCTCGGCGTCGATAAAAACGCACAACGAATGGTCGGCGAGATACACCGTCAATTCAGGGAGATCGTCGGTTTGAAAGAAGGACGCCCCGGTGTTAAACCCGAATACGGAAAATGTATCGATATCGCGACATCCGGCGCACTCCGAGAGCTTATCCCGGCAGGACTTATGGCTATCTTTGCCACGCTCGCAGTCGGCTTTGTCGGAGGCGTGTCGGCTATCGGCGGCTTTTTGACCGGAAACATCGTCAGCGGCCTTGTTTTTGCAATGTTTATGTCAAACTCCGGCGGCCTTTGGGATAATGCGAAAAAATATATCGAGGCAGGCGCCGAAAACGGCAGAGGCTCTGTCGCCCACAAGAGCGCAGTAGTCGGTGATACCGTCGGCGATCCGTTTAAAGACACCGCAGGCCCCTCGATCAACACGCAGATCACCGTCGTCTCCCTCGTAGCGTCACTCGTCTCCACTTTGTTTTTAACATTCTCGATATTTTAACAAAAAACCAGACAGGACATAATCTGCCCTGTCTGGTTTACGTATATAAAATCGTATGATCAATTTAATATGCCATTCCCATGATATTGCCGGTGCAATATTGGGAAACAATGCTTGAGACGTTTTCTGCTGTAACGGCAACACCGTTGATCGTTACATTTTGGAAACAAACCTGTAAATAACCCGTTGTGTTATTAACAACAAGGTGACCGCCCTCTGCAATCGTGATATCGCAGTTTTGAAGAATGAGAGTGTTTTCTGTGTTAAACTGTACAAGCGTATCGCAATCAACGGTTACATTTGAAAAAACAACAACCTGGTATGTTGAATCAAATGTTGCCAATGTGCCGTCTGTCGTGCAAGATGCATTCGAAACAACGTAGCCGGATCCTGTTGCAATATCGTATTTGCTCAGATCGGTTGTTTCAAATGTGTTGCCGGCGGCGGTATCAAGACCGTTTTCATCAACTTTTACAATTTTATTCAAAGTTACATTTTCTTTTGTATTGCTGCCATCGACCGTTATTGAGCATTCACCGACAACTTCGCCTGCATCATAGTCGCTGTCGTTACTGTAATTTTTATAGT
>CAYUWC010000029.1:0-14176 GCA_964448355.1 uncultured Oscillospiraceae bacterium
ATCTTAACAGTATTTTTCGGGTTTAACACGCAAGAGTTCGAATCGTAACAATACAAAAAACGGAAAACAGACAAAACAAAAGTGTTCGCGAGAATAATTTTATCGGTACAATGCCGTTGAACGTACAACGGACAAAAGCCCCCGATACGGTAGTTTATGTTACCGCATCGAGGGCTTTCGCAATGTCTGCACGATTTCGGCAGTCCATCTTTGTAACTGATTCGGAGGTGAGTTGAATATTTGTTAAAATACGATGATTTTTATTTAACGGCGAAGATCATAAGGCGAGGCTTTCTTTCGTGCTGTGTTTGTTTATTTCGCGATTCAGCATCTGCTCCGTTTCGTCGCTGACGATATGAGTTCCTTTTTCTTTGACTGTTTCTTTCGGAATGACTTCCAAAACATCGAGATAAACATCTGTCGTACGCCGTAGATAGTTTTTATGTATCTTTTCCGTGCCTTTAACATAAATTACGGCTATCGGCGCGTTTGCCTTTTGCGCTATTTTGAAAACACCGCTGTGAAAAGGCAGCAGTTCTCCGCTTTTGCTGCGTGTACCTTCAGGATAAACACCGACGGAAACTTCCTGCTCGCTCAAAAGTTTTGCGGCATTGTTGACGGTCGTCATCGCTTTCCGCGGATTCTCTCTGTCGATCGCCATAAAACAACATTTACGGATGATTCGTCCGAAAACGGGCACATTGAAATTTTCGGGCTTTGAGATAAAACCGATGTCCCATTCGCGAAATGCGTACCAAGTAACAATGGGGTCGAAATTGGAAACATGATTGCCGACAAACAGTATTTTTTGATCGCTCGGCAGCTTGTCCTTTCCCGTAATGTGAACACGTACCCGTATCACCTTTAACGCGATCGCCGTTACGCTGTTCAGAAGAAAACGGTAAAATCGGCTTTGCTTTAAATATTTCTTTTTCGGATCGACAAACAGTGCGGCGATCGCTATCAAAGCCAAATATGCGGCAAGACAGCACAAAACGGCAATAAAAAACCATTTTATATATGTGATCATTTTATTCTTTCTTTTGGTTTCGATCGATAGTTCGACAGTTTTTATGCGTTTAATATCCGCATAAATTCTTCACCGCTGATAGTTTCTTTTTCATACAGATACAAAGAAAGCTCTCTTAGCTTATCTATATTTTCGGTCAAGAGCCGTTTTGCTTTTTCATGCTGTTGTTTAACAAGCTGTACGACCAACTCATCGATCTTCGTTTGCGTTTCAACGGAACAAGCCAGGCTTGCGTCTCCGCCCAAATACTGATTTGTTACGGTCTCAAGGGCGACCATGTCAAATTCGTCGCTCATACCGTATTGCGTGATCATTGCACGGGCCAATTTGGTGGCTTGTTCTATATCGTTTGACGCCCCTGTCGAAACGCTTCCCAACGCCACTTCTTCCGCTGCTCGTCCGCCTGCGTATGTTGCGATTTTGTTTACGATTTCGTCCTTTGTCATAAGGTAGTGATTGCCCTCTTCTACCTGCATTGTATATCCCAATGCTCCGGAAGTGCGGGGAACGATGGTTATTTTTTGTACGGGTGCGCTGTGCGTCTGCAATGCCGCTACGAGTGCGTGACCTATCTCGTGGTACGCAACCGCCATTTTTTCTTTGTCGGACAAAATGGCGTTTTTCTTTTGATAACCTGCAATAACGACCTCGATAGATTCTTCGAGATCCTCTTGCGTTGCGAATTTTCTGCCCGAACGGACAGCACGTAAAGCCGCTTCGTTAACAATATTCGCAAGCTCGGCACCCGAAGCTCCCGATGCCATGCGCGCGATCTGTTTAAAGTCAACATCGTGTGCGACTTTGATCTTCTTTGCATGAACTTGTAAGATCTTTTCACGTCCGTCAAGATCGGGCAATTCTACCGGAACACGGCGGTCAAACCTGCCGGGACGTGTTAATGCGGGGTCAAGACTTTCCGGACGGTTCGTTGCCGCCAAGATCATTACGCCCGAATTGCCCTCAAAACCGTCCATCTCGGTAAGAAGCTGATTAAGCGTTTGTTCTCTCTCGTCGTTGCCGCCCATACCGCCGCCCGTGTTCCTTTTTTGACCGATCGCATCGATCTCGTCTATAAACACGATACACGGCGCTTTTTCTTTTGCCTGTTTAAACAGATCTCGTACTTTTGACGCACCCATACCTACGAACATTTCAACAAACTCGGAACCCGATATCGAAAAGAACGGTACGTTTGCCTCGCCCGCAACCGCTTTTGCGAGCATTGTTTTACCTGTACCCGGAGGGCCTACCAAAAGCACGCCTTTAGGCATTGTGGCACCGATCTCTTTGTATTTACCGGGATCGTGAAGATAGTTTACTATCTCAGCCAAGCTTTCTTCCGCTTCGTCCACGCCTTCAACATCGTCAAAACTTATACCGTCGGATGATTTAACATAAACTTTTGCGTTGGATTTTCCCATGTTGAAAGTCATGGCACCTGCGCCGCCGCTCGCCTTTTCCATCATCTTTCGTGACAAAATCTGACCTATTCCGAGGAATAACAGTATGGGAAGTACCCACGATAAAAAGAAGTTCAACAACGGCGATGTTTGCTCTATTATTTCGCCGCTGAACGTTGCCCCTGCGGCGTACAAACGCTCCGTTCTTGCAGGATCGTCAACGATAGCCGTTTTGTATATCTGTGTTTCTTCCTTGTCTGTAAACGTTATCTGATTTTCCGATTCGCTTATCTGCACTTTTCCGATGTTCTTTTCTTCTAACATCGCCATAAAAGTGCCGTAGTCCACCTCTTTGATCTGCCTTTCGGCGATCCACGGCAGCATCAGCGAGTTGAACAACAACACTGCCGTCAAAACAATGATGTAATAAAATATCAATGGCTTTTTGGGCCTTTTTACTTCATTCATGATAAACCGTCCTTTTTATTGTATTATCTCGTATTGTTCGAAAAGTTTAACAAAGGTCTGTAAACGATATCGGCGCAAAATCGAGAACTTGATTTCTAAAATATTATTATTATATATACCGTTTTTCAACTGTTTTTCAAGTCAGGTTCAACATTTGTTGAAGTTTGGCGCTGATCCTCGAAAATTCTCTTTGTTAAACAAAAATTTTGTGTGTAAAACCAAACGCAGATGTTCCTCGTCTAAAAGGACGAGCATAACGCATTGAGCAGGGTTTAAATCGTTTGCAAACTCTGCTCTTTGCACAAACAATGAAAATTGTAAATTTTTTTCGAACACCGTTGACTTCGGCTGTAAAAACTGTTATAATAAAATGGTCGTTACGTAACGCGCATTATATAATATAAAAATAAGGAGTATCATCATGCCGCCGAAACCCAAGTACACAAAAGAGCAGATCGTTGCAGCAGCGTTGGACATTGTATCTCAAAATGGGGTACAGGCATTAACGGCAAAGGAGCTGAGTTATGCTTTAAACACTTCCACGACGCCGATCTTTACGGTGCTTGATTCAATGCAGCAGGTGCAAGACGAAGTAAAGCTTGCCGCAATGGAGTGCTTTGAAAACTACGCACATCGTTCAAAACAGGATATGCCGGTTTTTAAACAGGTCGGTATGCAGATGATATTATTTGCAAAAGAACAGCCGCGCCTTTATCAGCTTTTGTTTATGTCCGAAAACGGCGAAGTTAAGTCATTCGACGGTATTTATCTTCATCTGGGCGGCGTTGCCGACGAGTGCTTGAACGACTTGCGGACGGATTACGGTTTAACAAAAGCCGATGCCAAAACACTTTTCGAACACGTTTGGATCCACACGTTCGGTATCGGCGCTCTTTGCGCCACCGGAGCCTGTGATCTTTCCGAGGAACGGATCTCCGAGATGCTTACACAAGATTTTACCGCTATGATGATGCTGTTGAAAAACGGCGAGAACGGCGAACAAAAATAATAAAATTGTTAATCACGATATAAAAAGGAGTGTTGTATAATGAACAAATCTATTTGCGGCGCAAATTGCGCCGAATGTCAAGCAAAAGAATCATGCAAGGGTTGCTCTGAAACGAAAGGCTGCCCGTTCGGAAAACAATGTTTCGTTGCAAAATATATTTTGACCGGCGGAAATGAAGCTTGGCAAATGTTTAAAAAAGGCCTCATCGACGAGATCAATGCTTTAAAAATCGACGGAATGGAAAAAGTTACGGAGCTTTATCCGCTTGTCGGGCATTTTGTTAATTTGGAATACGCATTGCCGAGCGGCGACACCGTCAAATTCCTCAAAGACGATGAAATGTACCTCGGTGCGCAGGTCGCCGATCTTTTTGACGACAGTAAAAAAACGTGCTTCGGCGTTATAGCACGCGAAAGCTTTATTCTTGTTTGTACATACGGCGAAAACGGCGAAAATCCGGAGCTTGTGTTGTTCAAAAGACGATGATAATTTCAACAAAACGTCTGTTTTTGCGTGAGATGACTTATGAGGATCTCGACGCTTTATATGCTGTCCTTGCGGATTCGGATATCATGCAACATTATCCGTATACTTTTGACGAAGAACGTGTGAAAAATTGGATTCGTCGAAATACAGAACGTTACGAAAAAGACGGGTTCGGTCTGTGGGCGGTATGTTTAAAAGAAAGCGGCAAAATGATCGGAGATTGCGGCCTTACACTGCAAAATATCAACGGCAAAACAAAGCCGGAGATCGGCTATCATATCGCAAGAGCGTATCAGCTCATGGGTTATGCAAAAGAAGCGGCGCAGGCGGTACGGGACTGGGCTTTTCGGAATACCGAATTCGACTTCGTTTATTCGTACATGAAAAAGGACAATCTTCCGTCTGTCGCCACGGCAAAAGCCGTAAAAATGACGTTTGTCGAAGAATATACCGATGATGAAAACGAACAAACGGTCGTGTACGGTATTTCTCGCAATGTTCCGAAAACCATCGAGGAGGTCAACATATGAGTAAATACGACGTGCTTTGGCTTTACATACGCAATTGCGGTCAAGAAAAGATCACTCTGTCATTTGAGCAAATCTGCGATATTTCGGGTTTTGCCCTCGATCATTCGTTTTTGCAATACAAAAAAGAACTGACGCAGTACGGTTATCGGGTCGGCAAAATTTCGATAAAAGAAAAAAAGGTAGTATTTGAAAAATGTTAAAACATAAAAATTCGGTCCTGTACATACACGGCAAGGGCGGCAGCGCATCGGAATCGGAGCATTATATACCGTTATTTCCGGATCATGACGTTGTCGGGTTTGATTACAAAGCGCAAACACCGTGGCAGGCAAAAGAGGAGTTTGCGGCGGAGTTTTCCGAGTTGTGTAAAAAATACGAGAGCATTATCGTGGTCGCAAACAGTATCGGTGCGTTCTTTGCAATGTGTTCGCTTCCTCGTGAGAAAATCGAAAGAGCGTTTTTTATCTCGCCGATCGTGGATATGGAAAAACTGATTTGCGATATGATGTACATGGCAAATGTCTCCGAAAACGAGTTGAAAGAAAAGGAAACAATCGAAACCTCTTTCGGCGAAACTCTTTCGTGGGAATATCTTTGTTATGTACGCGAGCATCCGATAGATTGGTGCGTGCGCACGGATATTTTGTACGGCGAAAAAGATAATTTGACAAATCTCGATACGATAACATCTTTCTCTTCGCAAGTTCATGCGTCTTTGACCGTTATGCCGAACGGCGAACATTGGTTTCATACCTTAGAACAAATGGCATTCTTGGACGATTGGATAATATCTCAAATGCAATGAACATCATATAAATGATCAAACCGAAAAACGAATATGAGCATAATATTTTAATCGGAACAAGGTATAAGTATTGTTCCGATTAAAATTTATATGTCAATGTCGAAAAATGTTCGATTTTCGTGCATGGTAAAAATGAGTATTGTATGATATAATGTATACAGAAAATTTCGCCTTGCGAGTACTCTGTACAGCATTCGGTATCGGATGCATAGGTGGCATTGTAAAATTCCCTTGCGAGCGCGTGGCGAAATTTAGGTGATATTTTATATGTGCCGTTGCGCCGTACAAAATAAGTAAAATGTCGTATGTTAAACAATACTTCCGAAGGAGTTGTTTGTAATATATATGTGTATGCCCGATAATCGTACCGTACGAACCAAGATTGCATTGTTCGTTTTTTTGATTGCAGTGCTTTTGCTTACGGTCCCGTTTTCCATGTCTGCGGAAATGTCTTCCGTGGAATTTATTATGGAAGAAGAGCCTGTTTTTATCGATGAAAAAAATACGGATGAGATCCTTGAGTTTTACGAAAATGCCACGAGAGAAGATCTCTTGTCTGCGGAAACAAATACATTTGTTAAACGAAATATTCAATTCGACGACGAAGAATCGGAGAAGAATGTCGTCGTACATACGTTTAGAGTGACAGATATTTTATCTTTAAACGAAGACGATGCCGTAGAGCTTGTTTCCGACACGATCGAAAGCATCTTTTTGGAGCTGACGTCGGAGCTCGGAAAAAAGTATATTTCGACTTTAACATATATGTACGGGGCATACTACGAGATCACATTTGATCAGGATACGGGTGTCGTGTCCGAAATGCTTTTGCATATAGCGCTTGTCGTCGGCGACGGGTTTGACAAAATAGATGAGCTTATCGAAAATTATATACGTCCCGTTGCGGACGAATGGCGTGAGTATCCGCAGGCAAAGCAGATCCTTATGTTAAACAACTTTATGCTTGACGGTCGTTTTACATACGATATTCACGAGCAGCAGCGCAAAAGCACGGTTGCGTTTGTTGAAGAAGGAAGAGGCGTATGCGAAGAATATGCGGGGCTTACCGCACTTTTCCTTGATGAGCTTGGGTTTGAAAATATTCTTATTCGCGGTTATGCGCAAGTAGACGGCGAACGTATCCCTCACGTCTGGAATATGGTCAAAATAGAAGATACGTGGTATCATCTCGATATTTTATGGGACGGCCCGATCGACGCAAACGGCGTTCACACAGATATTACATCGAATTATCTTTTAAAATCCACAAATACTGTAAAAGCAGATCACCTTACACCTGCTGTTTGTTATTCGTATGCCGACAAAGCCGTTGTCGACTATGATTTTTCCGAATTTATGTACAACGGTGAGATCATAACGCCGCAGACAAAGCTCGATCTTGCACGAGAAACGCTTGCCGAGGTGTTGGACAACGCATTCGACGTTTTGTTTAGGAACAGTTGGAAGTATACCGAAGATACCGTTACGAATATAACGCCCGTTTATCAGGACGCAAAATCCGTTTACGAGAGCGAAGACGCAACGATCGAACAGCTCGATGCCGAGACCGCAAAACTCAACGACGCGCTCGCAAAATACGTTGTTGTCTTGGTTCAAGCGGATAAAACGTCCTTGTATAAATATCTCAGCCGAGCATATGAATATTTGTTTTATGATTTTGCGTTGTACACCGCCGAAAGTCTAAAGGCACTCGAAGATCCGTACGGAGAGGCGGAACTTGTATATCAAAACGCTTATGCAACGCAAAGCGAAGTCAATACTGCTAAAAACACATTAAAAAAATATATAAACCTGCTTGAAAAAATCCCAGTTGAGGATCCCGATGAAAATACCGATCCGGACGGCAACGATACGGAAATAACACCCAACCCCGATGACCAAACGTCCCCCGACGATAACAACGAACTTGTCGATACAAATCAAGACGAAAATAAAAAGGATCCCGATATCACCGAAAATCCCGACGATACAAATAACGAGGAGATCGTCGATCCCGACACTCAACCGAATATTCCCGACGAAGACGATAGCAAAGATCCCGACGATTCCCGGTCGGATGACCCCACGTCAAACGATCATCCGTCGGACGATCCCGATTCAAACGCCAGCGAAGATCTGCCCATAACGATTCCCGAAGAACCCGATAAAACGGGATTGTCGAACGATATATATTTGTACATTGTCGTTGCCGTTTTGGCTCTCGGCGGAATAATTTATCTGATCGTTTCAAAGATCAGGGAAAATAACGCCGACGATGAGGAAGAAGAAACGGAAGCAGAAACTGTCGAAGCAGCCGAAGAAACGGAAACAGAGACTGCCGAATCCGAAGAAGCGGAAGCAGAGACTGTTAAATCCGAAGAAACGGAAGCCGAAGCTGTTATTAACAAAGAAGCCGAAGCTGTCGTTACGGAAACATCCGACGAAAAGCCCGAAACTGTTGAAACAGCAGAAGAAGCGGAAGCAGAGACTGTTAAATCCGAAGAAACGGAAGCCGAAGCTGTTGTTAACGAAGAAGCCGAAGCTGTCGTTACGGAAACTTCCGACGAAAAGCCCGAAACTGTTGAAACAGCAGAAGAAGCGGAAGCAGAGACTGTTAAATCCGAAGAAGAAACCGTTGTCGATGAATTCCTTGAAAATTCGGAAGCGGATATTGAGGAAGATGTTTCGGTAACGGAAAAGAAAAATAGAGAAAAGATCTCTCAGCTGATGCAATATTTCAAAAAAAAGAATCAAAAAAATAAAAACGACAAGGAGAGCAATTAATGGCAGATAAAGAGCTTGTTTCTGCGGTTTCCACACCGCATATAGCCGCTCCGAGCGTCTCGTATGCAAAGACGGTCCTGATGCCCGGAGATCCGCTCAGAAGTGAATATATCGCAAAAAAATACCTTAAAAATGCCGTGTTGGTAAACAACGTGCGCGGTGTTCACGGATATACCGGCGAGTATAACGGGCATCCCGTATCCGTAATGGCGAGCGGAATGGGTATGCCGTCTATTGGTATATACAGTCACGAATTATATTCTTTATTCGGCGTAGATACGATAATTCGTATAGGCTCAATGGGCGCGTATTCGTTGTCTTTGCATCTTTTTGACATTGTTCTCGCTTCGTCTGCGTCAACAGATTCCTCGTTCCTTTCTCAATTTGAGCTTCCCGGCACATTCGCTCCGACAGCCGATTGGGATTTGTTAAAAAAAGCTGCGGACAATGCGGATAAAATGAATGTTCGTTATTCCGTCGGCAACATACTTTCTTCCGACAGGTTTTACGACGAATGCCCCGATACGTATAAAAAGTGGGCGAAAATGGGCGTTTTGGGCGTCGATATGGAGACGGCGGCGTTGTACTCCGTTGCGGCTCGGCTCGGCAAAAAGGCATTGACGCTTTTGACGGTGTCCGATGTTTTCGAAACGGGTGAAAGGCTTTCTTCGGAACAGCGTCAGACCGCTTTCGACGATATGGCTCTTTTGGCGTTAAGTCTCACGTAAACAAATATGAAAAAAAGTCGGGTCTCCTCAAAAAAGGAGTCCCGACAGAATTTATTTTGTTTCGTTGTTTTTTTCGAGTTTTTTGTTGATCACGTCCGAAAGCAGCTTGTATATTATACAGAATATCGGAACGCCGATCAGCATCCCGATAAATCCCAACACTCCGCTGCCGATAAGGATCGCAATAAGTACCCACCATGACGGCAGACCAACCGAATCGCCGACGATTCGAGGACAAATGATGTTGCCGTCTATTTGTTGAAGAACAAGAATAAATATTACAAACCAAAGCGCGTGTATCGGATTGCCGATCAGCAGAATAAACGCGGAGGGTATCGCGCCGATAAACGGGCCGAAAATCGGTATAACGTTTGTAACGGCAATAATGGTCGAGATCAACAACGCGTAGGGCAATCTCAATATTGACATTCCGATAAAACACAGAATGCCGACAACAAGTGCGTCCAAAAGCTGACCGTTGATGTAATCTCCGAAAATATCGGACGAAAGTTTTGCAAAGTCCGATGCTTTGTTTGCAAACTTAAGCGGGAAAAATGCGTAAAGAAAAGAGCGGCATTGTCTTAACAGCATATCTTTGCTTGCAAGCATATATATAGACAGCGCAAAGCCCATAAGTGCGTTCGTTATCGAGTTTGCGACGTTTCCCGCAACATCGAATACTTTCGGTATGATATTTGCAAGATACGACGGCAGCTGTTCGATCAGGTTGATGATAAGATTTTCTATTTCCTGTAAAATAGAGATGTCGAGCGAAAGCTTTTCTTCGATCAAAGCTGTTAACTTAACAATGTTTTCTATATATATATCTTTGTTTCCGTAAAGTGTCGATAAGCTGTTGCCGAGCTGCGGTATAATAAGTCCGAACAGTAAAGCAAGCAAGGAAAGAAAGATAAGATATACCGATATTATCGACAACGCTTTGCACAGGTTAGTATGGCTCTTTTTCTTTTTAAATACGATCCCGTCAAGCTTTCGGAATTGTTTTAACAGAAAACAATACGGTCTGTTGAGCAAAAATGCAATGCAAAAACCGACTATTACCGGCAATAATATTTTCCATATAAAATTGACGGCGCCGGATATCTTATCGATATTTATGATTATGGCGACCAGGGCGGCGCTGAACGTCATTATAAGCAAAATGCTTTTTAATAATTTTTTATCCATTCGGATCGATACCTTTCTTTTTCAGCCTTTCGTTGATCGTTTTTTTCAACATTTTGTATATTACCGCAAAAGTCGGTACGCCGGCGAGCATTCCGAAAACGCCGAGCAGTCCGCCGCCGATAAGGATCGAAACTATTACCCACCATGCCGGAAGGCCTATCGTGTTGCCAACGATCTTCGGGCCGATCAGGTTTCCGTCGATTTGTTGAAGAACTATTATAAATATCGTAAACCAGACGGCTTGCATCGGGTCTACAAGCAAAAGCAAAAATATGGACGGGATAGCGCCTATAAACGGGCCGAATATGGGTATTACGTTTGTTACGGCCACAACGACGGATATAAGCAGTGTATATTGAAAATCGAATATGCTCATCCCGATAAAGCAGAGCATGCCCACTATGAGCGCGTCGTACATTCGTCCGCTGACAAAATTGTTAAACACCTCATTGCTTACCGCAAGGATCTCGTAAGTTTTATCCGCCATCTTTTTTGGCGCAAATGCGTCGAAAACTTTTTTGCACTGGCATAACAGAGTTTCTTTGCTTGCAAGCATATAAACCGACATAACAAGACCCAACAGCGCATTCATAACGGACGATGCGACAGATTTTGTTATATGGAAGATATTCGGCAGAATACCGGACAGTATATTCGGGAGCTGTTCGGAAAGTTCCTTTATTTTTTGTGTTATAAATTGCAGTATCGTTCCGTTCTCTGTTTCGACGGTGCTTTGTACGCCGTCGGGTAGCAGCTCGGGCGTAACGACGGGTTCGTTGAACGAAATTTTAAACGGAAGCCATTCTTCGAAGTCCGACAGTAATTTGGTGAAGTTTGAGATATAACTTTCTATGTTTGACGATATTTGCATAACGCTGTTTGTAATCTCCGGAATGATTAACCACAGCAAAAGCGCTATAACGGCAAGGAAGAGAATGTACACCGTCAGCAATGCCAACACTTTTTGCAAGCTGTGCAGACGTTGCTCCGATTTTTGAGAGCGCTCTTTCTTTGGCTTTGAACGCACTTTGTTCCTTTTTATCGGAGTGGAGTAGAGCTTTAAAAAGAACATATACGGTTTATTCAGAACAAAAGCCGTCGCAAATCCGATAAATACCGGTGACAGCAATCCGATTATCCATGCTACGGTTCCGATTGCACTGTCTATATTAATAATGAGAGCGACCAGCAAAACACTGTATGCGATTATCAGAAGTATTGATTTGAAAAGTTTTGAGTTCATATGATGCCTCTCGGTGGATGTGTTTGTGTACAAGAAAATTATAGCACAAACAATATCGGTTGTCAATCAAAAATATATTAAGAATTACGGAGAATTTAAACAAAAAAATGGACGTGGAAAAATTTGATCTTGCTCTTGCCGAGACGGTCGGAGCCGAACATATACGGAACAGAATCGGAACGTATTCCGAGGGAACGCTTCATGCGGTGTTAAAAAAGTATTACGAACCGAACACGGATCGTCACGAACTGAAAGTCGGCAATTATGTTGCCGATATTGTCGGACAAAACGGTATAATCGAGATACAGACGAGACAGTTATATAAAATGAAGTCAAAGGTCGAAGCGTTCTTGGAAGTTTCGGACGTGACAGTCGTGTATCCCGTCGATGCCGAAAAATACATTATATGGAGAGATCGGGAGACGGGTGAGGTGTTAAAAAGACGCAGATCTTTAAAAAAGGGGAATGTTTACAGTGCAATGGCCGAACTGTATTCGCTTCGAGAATTTGTATCTCATCCGCATTTTCATTTTATTGCGGTTTTACTGCGAACGGAAGATTTCAGGGATTTTCGCCGAGGATCCGACGGAAAAAAACGTGCCGTTCGTCGTTTTGACCGTATTCCGCTTAATATTCTGGGTGAAGAAGAGTTTTATTGTAAAAACGATTATGCCCGTCTTGTTCCGAACGACATTCCCGAAAGATTCACGTCTGCGGATCTTGCAAAGTGTTCGGGTATCCAAAGATCGCTCGCGCAGTTGACGCTTAATTTACTATATAATATAGGTATCGTGGATAGGGTTGACAGGAACAAGTCCGGTTATATTTATACCGTTAAATGATTTTACACGCAAATCGCTTCGGTTCTCCGAAATTTTTTCGGAAGAGTATGTTAAATGAATAAAAAAGAACCTATATGGGAAAGATCATACTGAAAAGGATGTGATTTACCGTGAAAAGGATCTTTGTTTTTATTTTATCGGTTCTCATTATCGTCGGTTCGAATTTTGCCGTGGCGGCTTGTGCGAAAGTTGCGTTAAACAATGTAAAATCGTTCGACGACAAAGAGCAGGAGCTTTGTGACAAACTGATCTTTGTTCAAACAATAGCGGACAGTAACAACGATTACAGTCAGTACATCAAATATGAAGTGGCGGATACCGTTTGCGGCTATCTGAACAATATGTTCGAGGCTTACGGCGTTTCGGATCACAGCACGGCTGTAAATTTGTTAAAAAACAATATCAGCACGATCGAAGTGCTGTGTTTAAAGAAAATGCAAGATGAAAACTGTTTTAGCACAGTGTCCGTGGAATTGGTCGAAAGCGGCTGCAAGGAGATATATCCGTCTTCTATTGTTAACACGGCGGAAAAATTCGATTATTTGCGTATTAAAATAGGCTCCGGACACGGCTCGAACTGCAAAAACGTCGTTTGGTTGGCAGCAGGAGTGCAGGATACGGTCGTTGAGAATTGTATGACTGAAAAAGAGTATGTGATTGAGAAAGAGCATACGATTGACAAAGAGTATGCGATTGACAAAGAGCATGTGATTGAAAAAGAGTATGTTGTCTCAAAGTCGATATTTCCACCCGAAGTAAAGATAGATATTTGGATCGTGGGCGCGATAAAAAAACTTATTGCGCGTTTGGCGTAACTTCTTGATTATTGCTCCCTTTTATGGTATACTTAACGTATACTTAATTTAAGGGAGCGATTTTTATGGATGAAAGCATTTCCAAGATTTTCGATTTTATAGTTGAGATCGATAAGATGAAGACGGTGTATCGTCAAACTTATATATTAAACGAGGACAGGCGTGAAACGGATGCCGAGCATTCGTGGCATATGGCTATGATGGTGCCGCTTCTGAGTAAATATTCAAATTCACCTATAGATGAGGGACACACAATAAAACTTTGCCTTGCGCACGATCTTGTCGAAATATATGCGGGGGATACGTATTGTTATGATGCTAAGGCGGGGGAAGACAAAAAAGAGCGTGAGACTGCCGCTGCGGAAAAATTATTTTCAATGCTTGACGAACCTCTTAAGGCGGAAATTCATTCTTTATGGTTGGAATTTGAGGCAGCCGAAACTCCGGAAGCCAAATTTGCCGTCGCAATGGATCGAATACAGCCGTTATTGTTAAATCTCGAACGTCAAGGCCGAAGCTGGATAGTGAACGAAATTTATTTTTCGCAAGTCGAAAAAAGAATTTCAAGGATAAAAGACGGATCGACTGTTCTTTATGATATAATCCATAAAAAAATCTGTGAAGCAAGAGATAACGGCTGGCTGAAAAAATAAAAAAATTATCATGCTCGGTTTGTGTAATTACATAAAAATATTTCTTACCGTAAAAGCAGACTGAAGCATATGTCAGAATACACAATTGAGACATGAATATAATCGTCAAAGTATACGTAATTAACAAAAATAAAAGAGCAGAGGCGAGAAGAAAGTGTCGAAAAAGGTGACAACAGAGGGAAAAAGCGGTAAAAA
>CAYUWC010000030.1:0-8135 GCA_964448355.1 uncultured Oscillospiraceae bacterium
ACATCAAGCTGTCGAAGAACTCGATGGTCTTGGAATCTTCGGTAAGTGTGACGATGGCCCTCTTGGATTTTGCGGTTTGACCGTGAGTAAGGCCTCTTCTTCTGTTCTTGCCGGAACGATGCAGTGTGTTTACAGAGGAGACTTTGACTTTGAAGAGCTCTTCAACAGCCTTTTTGATCTCGATCTTGTTGGCATCCTGAGCGACAACAAACGTATATTTACGTTGGCTACGCATAATGTCCATACTGTGTTCGGTAACGACCGGCTTCAAAATAATATCCTGAGCGAATTTCATTATACGTACACCTCCTCAATTTTCTGAACAGCTTCTTTTGTAACGATGAAGTTGTCATGATTGATGATATCGTAAACGTTAAGGGTATTGACATAAAGTGTTTTAACATTGGGAATGTTCTTTGCGCTTCTTACGACGTTAACATCGGGAGCGGGAAGAACAACAAGAGATTTTTCGGTTACATTGAGTGCTTTAAGAACAGCAACCATGTTCTTTGTCTTGATTTCTTCGAATTTGAGAGTATCAAGAACGATAAATTTGCCTTCCTGAACCTTGGAGGAGAATGCGCTCTTCATAGCAACTCTCTTAGCCTTCTTGTTCATGGAATATCTGTAAGATCTGGGCTTGGGACCGAGAGCTACGCCGCCGTGATAATAATGAGGCGCTCTGATGGAACCCTGTCTTGCTCTGCCCGTACCTTTCTGTCTGAAAGGCTTTCTGCCGCCGCCGCGAACTTCAGTTCTTGTTTTTGTGCTCTGTGTTCCCTGACGTTGGTTTGCAAGATAATTTTTGACCGCTTCGTGAAGAAGAGAGACATTGACTTCTACGCCGAATATTTTATCGTTCAATTCGAGCGTACCGGTCTCTTTACCGGTCATATCGTAAACTTTAACGTTAGCCATTGTTTATCCTCCCCTTCCTTAAGAACGTTTTTTGATGGCGGATTTAACAACTATGAGACCGCCGTTGGGGCCGGGTACGGCACCCTTTATAGCAATAAGGTTATTGTCAACATCGACTTTTACGACACTGAGGTTCTGAACGGTGACCTGTTCGCTACCCATATGACCGGGCATTCCTTTACCCTTCATAACTCTGGAGGGGTCGGTGTTCGCGCCCATGGAACCCTGATGTCTGTGATAACCGGAACCGTGCGCCATGGGACCTGTGTGGTATCCGTAACGCTTGATTGTGCCCTGGTATCCTTTACCTTTTGAAATACCCGTAACGTCAACTTTGTCGCCATCGGCGAAAACGTCGGCTTTAAGGATATCGCCTACTTTAAGGTCTGCACAGTTGTCAAGAGCGAACTCTCTGAGAACTCTTTTGTAAGCTACCTGTGCTTTGTCGAAGTGACCCTTGCGGGGTTTTACAACAAGTTTTTCACGAATGTCTTCGAAGCCGAGCTGAACAGCGTCGTATCCGTCGTTTTCAACGGTTTTCTTTTGAACGACTGCACACGGACCGACTTCAAGAACGGTTACCGGGATGACGTTGCCGTTGTCCATAAAAAGCTGAGTCATACCGATCTTTCTTCCGATAATGCCTTTTTCCATTTTCAAATGAATCTCCTTTCGGTTATTGGTTGGTCTGGTACCAACATGACCTGCACGGCAATACAATAATGTACTTTTAAATTAAAGCTTGATCTCGATATCAACGCCGGCGGGAAGTTCTATACCTACGAGAGCATCGACTGCTTTCTGTGAGGGCTTGATAACATCGATAACGCGCTTGTGAGTTTTGATTTCAAACTGTTCGCGGGCGTCCTTATATTTATGAACGGCACGAAGGATCGTAACAAGCTCTCTGTCTGTAGGAAGGGGTACGGGACCTGAAACTTCGGCACCGTATCTTTTAGCGGTTTCAACGATTTTCTCCGCTGCACGGTCGATAAGCTTGTGATCGTAAGATTTGAGTCTGATTCTCATTTTGTTTTGATTAGCCATATTTTCGCCTCCTGAATTATATTTCGCGAGTGGATTTACAGAATGATTTGGCGGCGATGAAAAACCGAACACTTTGCCGTGTGTTTCCGGATTTGACCGCAAAAAATTTCGGACAGGGCAAGCTGTTCCGAAAACACTCGGGGTGATGAGAGGTAGACGCTGCGACGGCCTGCGTTAGTAATCGGCGTACCGACCCTTTAACGGTTTGCGACCGGCAAGACTACATCAACAAAATTCGGCATCATCCAATTTCAAATCGGATTTTTGCTCCCCCAAAATTCCCCAAACGACATTCAAAGCCGAGTGGCAACCTTTGGGATCTACGCTGTTAATAAATTGCCATGCTTGAGTATTATACCATAAGTCAAGGCAAATTGCAATACCCTTTCCGCTTTTTCATTTTGAACATTTTGTGAACTTCCAAAATCGTGATTTTACACGAATCGTATCGGCAATTTCAACAAAGATTGCATTTTAAAAAATCGAAATTTGTTACTTTTCACCACAAATTCAGACCTACGGGCATAGAGCGGGCAAAAAATATTGGTAATATTCAACAAAAACAGGGTGTTTTACAAAACCGTTTTGCACGTTTGAGGACCACAAAGAAAAAAGACACAAATCCGGGGTCGAAAATCCGTCGATTTTCGTTAATATACGACATTGCGCAATTGCGGAAACAATGTTATAATCTTATCAAAAGACATCATCGGAGGGCACAATGGAACAAAGTATACGAAACATAATGACCAAGCTCGGGATATACGGGCGCACGAAAGGATTTTTCTTTCTGATCGAGGCTGTCGAAATATGTGTAAAGTCGGGCGGCGAATACGTAAAAATGACGGAAGATATATACCCTGCCGTTGCAAAACGATTCAGGACCACAGCCGCAAATGCGGAACGCAGCATACGTTACACTATAAGCGAGCTTTACAAAGGATCGGTGACGGACCACTATATCGAGCTGTTCGGCGATCCGAAAAAGAGACGCAAACCGACGAACAGGGAATTTATCGAGACCGTCGTCTACGAAACGGCAAAAGAATTATCTCGGCAAAAAGACGATACACGTCTAACAACAACTCAAGACACGACTGTCCGTTGCTTTTAATCGATTTTTAAGCTCGCGGTTTGCACGGAAAACATAAATGTTCCCCGACTTTAAAACGGGGAACATTTGCGTTAAATATTAATCAAAGCGACATGCACAAACGGTTGTGGCCCACGCATATCACGTTTTCTCCTCGGGGCTTTTGCGATAAAACCTCAGAGAGCCGCCTGCCGCCTTAGAAAATGTACGGCTGCGTCAGATTATATATTTTTCAACATCGAGATTTTTCGCGAATTTGCAATATCTTATCAAAGAGTACAACGACTGCTCGGTATCGATATAACGTGATTCCAAAAGATTCCATTCGCTTTGTCTGTTAAGACGCATCCAAAGCCGTCTGTTCTCTTTTTTGATAAGTTCAAACTCTTCGGAAAGAGCCGTCAGATCGTCAACGATGCTCTTTGCCTCCTCGCGGCTTTCAAACGCCACGGACGGGATTATGCAAATGCGCATAAGCGTCCACATCAAGCGGCGAAGGTCGAACATAAACGCATCGTATGTACTCTTAAAACGAAGCGGTTTATTTGCCTTAAGAACGTCTTCCGCTTCGCCGATAACCGATAACAGCTCGGAGCATTTTTCGGAAAGATCGTATTTTTCGGAAGTCGGTTTTCTCGCATCTTTCCAAAATTCGTTAAAAAGAACGTTGCCCATTGCGGCGTATTCGTGAATATCCTTGCATTCAAACACCTTATCGTACTCATACACGGTCTTGAACGCAGCGTCGACATCGTCGCCGTAGCCGTAATATATTTTGTGGAACGAACGTCTAAGCTCGTCGAACGTAATATTATCGTCATATGTCCACGCAAACTGTCCGCCCGCAGCTATTCCGGGCATCATTTCTTCGCGCAAACAACAACCGCCGTCGTTCCACGACGAAAGAACGAACATATCGCTGTTTCCGCGAGTTTGACGGATAAAGTTTTTACTGTTGATAAACGACACTTCAAACTGTGGAATAAAGCGGCTCCATGCCCACGAACCGGACGACACGCCGAACTCGTGTTTACTGTCTTTGAATCTTTCGGACGGATATTTTTCCAAAGGCGCATATTCCCATGCGATAAGCTTGATATCGTCATCAAGATCAAATACCGAATCGAAATCGAAGCCGTAATCACCGTAAGGCTGAATAAACATATCGCCGTACATCATCAGCGTGCAACCGCGCTTTTTCAGCTCGGAAGAAAGCCAATTGAAATATTCGACATATATCTGCGCACCCTTTTCCTTGCCGAAAGCTTTTTTCAGCTCGGAGACCTCGTCGCCGCCCGCATGAACAATACCGGGTCCGAATGCCGCAACTATCTCGTCGAGCATTTGGCAAACGAACTTACGCACGTTTTTATCCGTAACGTTAAGCACAGATGTCGGTCTGCCGCCGTCGGAAAGCATCATTTCTCTGAAATCGTAAAGACATCTGTTTTTATCCCAATGCCCTATCAGATTTATTATCGGACGGACGTTAACGCCGAAACCGAGCGCATATTCGCATATCTCTTTCCATTCGGATGCAGGTACAGGATCCGAATATTTGCCGAAATCCGGGCAAAACGAGAACCTGAACGTATCTTCGATATACGGCATATAAACGTTATACTTAAAATATGAAATACGTCGAATTATGGACTTAAAGCCGTCAACGGTCGAGATCTGTCCTCTGGAAATATCGTCCGACACCGCACGGAACGATATATCCGGTCTGTCGTTTATCGTACATACGGGGATACGTCCGTCGTTTAATGCGGCGAGCTGCACAACGGTACAAAAACCGTAATGTATGGCTCTGTCCGTTGCGCCTTTTATAACGATCTCGTTTTCGGACACCGAAACAAAATATTCATCCTCGGCAAAAGAGCCGTCTGTCTCGGCTTTTATAAGCTTTTCGCCGCCGAGTGTCATGGCAAAATCGGAAAGGACGTCCTCCGTTCTGCAATGAGCCTGAAGCGACATGGCGGGCGCAAAATCGGAGAACCGAAGTTCTGCTCCCGTCGTTTCTATCGATTTAACGGATGGGATCACGGAATAGTTCATTTATATCACCCTTATGACCGGAATTATCATAGGCTTACGCTTTGTTTGTTCGGAAACGTATTTCGCAACTTCGTCTTTCAGCCGCGTTTTTGCGTTAAACTCCCATTCGTCGTAGCCCTCCGAAGCGCACCGTCCTATGACTTTTACGGTAATATCCTTTATTCTTTCAACAATATTTTCATTTTCTTTAGCGTACACGAAACCTCTCGAAATAACTTCCGGTTCCGGCATAACGGTCGACGTATATTCATCGACAACGGCAACTATCAGGATCAAGCCGTCCTGTGACAGGTGCTTTCTGTCACGCAATACAACGTTTCCGACATCGCCGACGCCCAGACCGTCAACAAGTACTTTTCCGGACGGCACGGTACCGACGACGTTGATCTCGTCCGCATCGACCTCGATAATATTTCCGATATCCGCGACAACAACATTTTCCGCGGCAATACCGAGAGAACAGGCAAGAGCTTCGTGACGTTTAAGATGCCGATATTCGCCGTGAACGGGAATAAAATATTTGGGACGTACAAGACCGAAAATAAGCTTAAGCTCTTCCTGACAAGCGTGACCCGAAACATGGACCTCAGCAAGATTATCGTAAACGACTTCGGCGCCCGATCTGAAAAGTTCGTTAACGACACGGTTGACAAGTTTTTCGTTACCGGGGATCGCCGTTGCGGAGATAACAACAAGATCGTGATTGTTTATTTCCACGACTTTATGGTCGGAATACGCCATTCTGTACAATGCCGACATCGGCTCGCCCTGGCTGCCGGTCGTTATAACAACGACACGTTCGGACGGATACTTATTTACGTCTTCTATATTTATAAGAACGTTATCGGGAATGGACATATAACCGAGCTGACGTGCGACCTCGATTACCGTGACCATGCTTCTGCCGCTTACGGCGACTTTCCTGTCAAACTCCGCCGCAAGATCTATTATTGTTTGAACACGATGGACGTTTGAAGCAAAGGTCGCGATTATGATACGCTGCTGTAAAGCGCGCGAAAAAATATTTTTCAGAGAATCACGGACCTTAAGCTCGCTCATCGCAAAGCCGGGACGTTCGACGTTTGTCGACTCCATCATCAAAAGCAAGACGCCTTCTTTTCCGAGTTGACCGATACGTGTAAGGTCTATCATGTCGCCGTCAACGGGAGTAACGTCTATCTTAAAGTCGCCCATGTGCAGGATAGTACCGCACGGAGTATGGATAGCGAGCGCTGCGGCGTCCGCAATGGAATGGTTGACATGAATAAATTCAACACTCAGCGTGTCAAGCTCGACGGTGTCTCCCGCTCTGACTTCAACGAGATCCGCAATACTGTCGAGTTTAAATTCGCGAAGCTTGTTCTGAATTATGCCGAGAGTAAGTCTTGTACCGTAGATGGGAACATTGACATCTCGCAGCAGATACGGGATCGCGCCTATATGGTCTTCGTGCCCGTGCGTTATAAAAATAGCCCTGAACCTATCCTTGTTCTTGACTATATATTGCATATCGGGAATAACGTAATCAACGCCCGGCATTTCTTCGTCCGGGAACGCAAGACCGCAATCGACCGCTATGATATCTTTTCCGCACTCTATAAGCGTAAGATTTTTACCTATTTCATTAAGCCCGCCTAACGGGATTATCCTGATCTTATCGATTTTTTTCAAATAATTACCTCCTTGTAATAAGCATAAAAACAAATATGTATATGGTCATTCGCCGTTAAAGTCATAACAAAAGCACCGCAATCATTTCCCCGGAAACGAACCGTCCTTCTTCGTATCCGGGTCAATTTTTGAGGAGAGTTTGATTTTCGGTTTACAATAAAAAACGGAGTCGAAAAGCGAATTTTCGTTTTGTAAGGTAAATATCCGCACTCACTTTTCCGTACCGAGAAAATATCGTCCCGCAATGTTAAAACATAAGCGAGATCATTTATTGAAAAAGAAAATACACCGCAAACAAATCGGCAACAGATCCTGAGCACTGCCGCCGACCGCCATGTCTTGACTTTATGCCTTAACGTTCCCGCGCAATACTTTTTGCGGAAACGTCGTTTCACTATAAATTATATCATAAATAAGTTTTTTGTCAACGGCTTTTGAGCTTCTTCACGTAAAAATCACAAATTTCCGCTGCCGTTTCAGCGTCTGCGGCTTCGGCAAAAATGCGTAAAGTATCGGAGTTTTTCTTCGGAACAATAAGGACGGAGCCGAGTTTTCCGCGAACACGTATACCGTCGGAAAGCTCCCGGTTTTTTTCTGCGGAAAGCTCGCTCATCACGGCAGCCCTGCCGCAGGAGACGGCAACCTCGCGTTTTCGAGACGCAAACTTAGGCAGCAAAGAAACTATGTCGAAAAACGTGCAATTATTATCGTACATATACCGAAGTATCGCCGCAGCGGCAAGGCACGGATCGCAAAGCGTATACAGATCGGAGCGTTCGGCGTCGTCCAACGTTGTTCTGACAACGGAAAAACCGAAGCTCTCGGCAGCCTCGTCTATGACCAACGGATAATCGAACGGGATACAGACTTTTTTTGAAAGACGACCGACGCAAAAAGCGGCTACGCACCGCACCGTATCGTCCGAATACGCTTCGCGCAATACGTTTTGAAACACCATTCCGTCGGGCAGAATATGCAAAAACTCTTTCGGATCTTCCGTTTTTTCGGCGGCATCGGCAAAATACTTTATACCGAAGACCGCGCACGATGTTTTAACACCTTTAAGCAGGTCTCCGATCTTTTTAACATACAACTGCGTATGTCCCGAAATTTTACGGACTTTGCCCACGTTTGCAAGATCGCACCGATCTTTGCACGGCAACGCGAGTGCTTGAGATATCTTACGTTCTTTTTCACGGCGAACGTACAGCCCGTCCGATTCAAGAAACAAAACGTACAGCCCTCTTTCGTCGTTTGCGATATACACACCGCAGTCGAAGCCGAAATGCCGAACGGTAAATCTGAAGATGTTAAGATCACAGCTTCCGCAGTCGTAAACGTCTTTTCC
>CAYUWC010000030.1:8235-13568 GCA_964448355.1 uncultured Oscillospiraceae bacterium
GCCTATCACGCTGTACTCCCCTATCGATACGCGCTCGGCTATATCCGAGTTTTCGCAAACGATACTGTTGCGAACACAGGCGCCTTTATTTACGGACGTTCCCGAAAACAAAACCGAACTTTCAACACTCGCGCCGATAACACGGCAGCCGTCCTCTATAACGGAATACGGTCCGATCGTTGCGTTTTCGAGAAAAACATCGCTGCCGATGTACGACGGCTCTATAACTTTGCAATTTTCCGGGACGAACACATTTCGATCCCGCATAACATCAAGCACTTTTCGCACACGAACTTTTCCCGACAGGATATCGCGCGTACAGCGTTTATACGCCGCAACATTGCCGATATCGCACCAGTATCCCTGCGCTCTGTAAGCATATATTTTTTCGCCCTGTGCCATCAGAGACGGAAAAACATCTTTTGAAAAATCACAGACATCATCGTTAAAAAAACGGAATATATCGGCGGAAAGGATATATATCCCGGTATTTACGGTATCTGTATAGACCTTTGACCATGACGGTTTTTCAACAAATTTTGCGACCGAACCGTCGCAAGCCGTTACGACCGTGCCGTACTCGACAGGATCGTCGGTGCGTGTTAAAACAATAGTCGCCTTTCCGCCTTTTTCTTTGTGATAACAAACGGCACGTTTAAGGTTAAAATCGCAAACGCAATCGCCGCTTATAACAAGAAAATCGTCTTCTCCCGCAAGGAACTCGCGGCAGTTTTTCACCGAGCCTGCCGTGCCCAAAGGACGAGATTCCGTCATATATGTTATATTCATATCGGAAACGGACGAAAGCGACTGCTTTATCTTATCGCCGAGATACATCAATGTTATGCAAACATCGGTAATTCCGTTCGCCTTAAGAAGATCCAAAATATAAAGAATACAGCTTTTACCGACAAGCGGCACGAGCGGCTTCGGTCTTTCGTAAGTCAAAGGACGAAGACGTGTACCTTTTCCGCCCGCCATAATAACGGCTTTCAATGGAAAAAATCTCCTAACATCAATATTTTAACCTATTATTTCCGTTATTTTTCGATTTATTCGGGACAAAATATTTTAAAAACGGATCAACGACCTATAAACATCCGTGTTAAGCAAGAAAGGGAAATAACAATGAATCTGAGAATACACGAAATAAGATCGCGTCAAATCCTCGATTCTCGCGCAAAACCGACGATCGAAACGACTGTTATACTCAAAAACGGAGCCGCCGGCACTGCTTCCGTACCTTCGGGAGCGTCAACGGGAACGCATGAAGCCTGCGAGCTTCGAGACGGAGGCAGCGAATTTAACGGACAAGGTGTAAAAAACGCAGTCAAAAATGCGGAAGGGCCGATACAGAAAGCGTTAAAAGGCATTTGCGCCGATCAACAAAGGAAGATAGACGGCATTATGTGTCAGCTCGACGGTACAAAAGACAAATCAAATCTCGGAGCGAACGCTATTTTGTCTGTTTCGCTCGCTGTCGCAAAAGCTGCGGCATATTCGTATCGTATGCCGCTTTTCAGGTATATCGGAGGTGTTTCCGCAGGCATAACACCAAGACCGATGATGAATATTTTAAACGGCGGAAAGCATGCGCAAAACGGTCTCGACATACAGGAATTTATGATAATTCCAGTATCGGCTGCGAGTGTTTTCGACGCAATAAAGGTCGGTGCGGAAGTTTATACGGCATTGGGTAAAATATTGCATGACAAGGGATATGAAACTTCCGTCGGAGACGAAGGTGGGTTCGCACCGATGATAGACAGTGCGCAACAAGCTCTCGAGCTGATATGTTCCGCCATCACGCAAGCCGGGTATCAGACGCAAAAAGACGTCTGCATAGCGCTTGATGCGGCGGCAAGCGAATGGTATGACGGTTCGGAATACAAACTGCCGAAAACGAACGTAAAAATGACGAGGATACAGCTTCTCGATCATTATATGAAGCTTGTCTCTTCTTTTCCGATAATATCGATAGAAGACCCGTTCGGAGAAGACGATTATATCGGATTTTCGGAAATAACAAAGCGTTTGCGCAGCGTACAGATAGTCGGAGACGATCTGTTTGTTACAAACACGGAACGAATACGAAAAGGCATAGAATGCGGCTGCGCTTCGGCGGTATTGATAAAACCGAATCAAATAGGCACTCTTTCGCAAACGATAGACGCAGTTGTTACCGCCAAAGCAGGCGGCCTTAAAACGATCCTTTCGCACCGAAGCGGCGAAACGGAAGATACGTCCGTTTGCGACATCGCCGTGGGTCTAAACGCCGGCCAGATAAAAATAGGCGCGCCCGCAAGAGGAGAGCGAACTTGCAAATACAACCGCCTTATCCGTATAGAACAGATGTTGAAAAAATGAACCGTAAAGCATTAGATCTCCCGAAATTTTCGCTCATGCTTTTAACAAACGACACTTCATCCATCCATATCGACAGCGAGAACCGCCAACGAAGCATCATTGACGGCTCTCGTATTTTATTTAAAACAGCGCAGCGACTGCCCCTTATTTACGATCAAACGACGGATTAAACGCATAAAAGTTTTTGCAATCAAGCCTATCCTGCGCAATTCTCAAACATTCACCGAATCTTTGATAATGTACAAGCTCGCGTTCGCGCAAAAAGCGTATGGGGTCTCGCACGTCGGCATCGTCTGCAAAGCGAAGTATGTTGTCATACACGAGACGTGCTTTCTGTTCGGCAGCGAGGTTCTCGTTTAAGTCGGCTATAACATCTCCGGAAGACGCGATCGCCGCTGCCGTAAACGGCACACCTGCAGCGCTTTGCGGATAAACGCCGGTCGTATGATCGACAAAATAATCGGCAAAACCGCATTTTTCCACTTCTTCGGCGCTAACGCCTTTGGTCAATTGATAAATTATCGTTCCGACCATTTCAAGATGAGAAAGCTCCTCGTTGCCGATATCGGTAAGCGCTGCTTTAAGCTCGTCGTAAGGCATTGCGAAGCGTTGGCTGAGATAGCGAACGGACGCGCCGAGCTCGCCGTTGGGGCCTCCGTATTGGCTTGCGATGATCTTTGCGAGCTTAAGGTTCGGATTTTTAATGTTAATGGGATATTGTAATTTTTTTTCGTACACAAACATTTATTTCAGTCTCCTTTCATTTTTCCCACGGCCACGGACCGTCGACCCATTGCCAACGATCGCCGTTTATGGGTGCGAAAATGTCGAGGGGACCATATTTTTGCTCATAAAGTTTTTTAAGCTCGTTATATTTTTGAGTATAACGTTTCATGGCTTCAAGAGCGTTTTTATCGCTCGGATGCGTATCAAGGAACAAATTGACGTCGACCGCCGCAAACTGCTGTTCGCAGATATTTTTCAAAAGTTGCTGTTGTTCTGTCATCTGGAGCCACCCGCCCTTTCGCCCTTGAACGAAAAATCAAGGTCTTTAAAAAGAGTACCCACGCACAATGCTTTGTCTTCACGATACAAATTTTCGAATTTTTGCATCGGAACATATGCCATTGCAAGCGGGAATTTGTTGACTGCGGAAAAATCGCACGTTCCGCATTCGACGGGTTGCTTGAGCTGACAAGAACATTCGTCTGACAGATTTTTCATTACAGGAAGATATTCATCCGTCGAACTCATTATCATATCATTCATTTATTTTTCAATCCTTTTTTCTTTAAATTTTCTCGATACGGAAGAAACCGATATCTGTTAACATTATATTCCGGGGCGTCCGCATATGACATTTTTCAGCAAAAGCTTGACATCAAAACAAAACGGTATTATAATTATAGAAACAGAAAAAAACGGGAAAATGCCGAAATGATAAAAAAGAACGATATTTTAAATGTTAATATAACCGATCTGAGTTTTGCCGGCCTCGGCGTGGCTCGATATTCGGACGAAGATCTCGATAATTTTATAATTTTTGTACACAATGCAGTTCCGGGCGACAAGATCCTGTGCCGCATTGTAAAACAGGAAAAATCGTTTGCCTACGGAATAATAGAAACGTTGCTCGAACGCTCCGATCGACGCACCGAGCCTCAATGCCAGACGTTCGACAAATGCGGCGGCTGTGTTTTTCTCAACATGACATACGATGCGGAATTGGAAGCGAAACGAAAATTTGTCGTAAACGCATATAAACGAAATATGCCGTCCTTTCCCGACCCGCTCCCGACAGAACCGTCGCCGAAGTTGTTGTTTTACAGAAACAAAGTCATCTGTCCGCTGTCTTTGAACGGGAAATTCGGATTTTACGCGCGTGCAAGCCACCGAAACATAGAGAACAACTCCTGTTTTATGCAAAGCGAATCTTTCCGAAAGCTGCTTATCGCTGCGGAAAAGCACATAAAAGAAAATAATATCGCTCCGTACAACGAAATGACGGGAAAAGGTCTGTTCCGTCAATTGTACCTTCGAGAGGCGGGATATACGGGCGAGATATGCGTTTGCGCCGTTATAAACGGGAAAAAGCTTCCGAACGAAAAAAAGTTTGCGGACGAAATGGCAAACGCCGGTGCGACAAGTGTTTTTGTTAACGAAAACACATCTCGCGCAAACACCTTGCTCGGCAAAAATTTCCGTCTCATTTACGGCAAAGAGAAGATCACGGACGAGCTGTGCGGTGTTAAATACGAAATAAGTCCGCGCGCATTTTATCAAATAAACCGTCTGCAAACAGAAAAGCTTTACTCATACGCGCTTTCTCTTGCGAATATAAGCCCCGAAGACACGGTTCTTGATCTGTTTTGCGGAATAGGCACGATCACTTTGCTTGCGGCAAAAGCGGGTGCGAAACGTGTTGTCGGAATAGAAATAATAGAAGATGCGATAAACGACGCAAAAAGGAACGCAGAGCTTAACAACATAACAAATGCCGAATTTTTCGCCGCGGACGCTGCGGAAACGTTAAAAATCACGGAAAAATGCGGCGGAACGCCCGACACGATCATCGTTGACCCACCACGAAAAGGCCTCGGAACGGAGACTATCGACGCCATACTGCGCCTCGGTCCGAAAAAAATAGTTTATATAAGCTGCAATCCGGAAACACAGGCAAGAGACATGAATATCCTTTCCGCCGCCGGCTACAAAATGGGAGATATCAAGCCTTTTGATATGTTTCCGAGAACACAGCATGTGGAGTGTGTGGTGTTGATGACGAAAGAGTGAAAAGGACATGAGTACAATGGAAAATTACGGCGAAATATTGATTTATCAATCTGATGACGGATTGACTAATGTTGAAGTTAAAATACAAGATGAAACAGTGTGGTTGACACAGCAACAAATGGCGGATTTGTTTCAGACCTCCAGAACTAATGTGGTAGAGCATATCAAACATA
>CAYUWC010000031.1:0-12840 GCA_964448355.1 uncultured Oscillospiraceae bacterium
TTTCAATTTCTTTCTTGTCTCCTTTGAATATATATTAACCGCTTATGCGTCGGTTTCGGAGTAATCGTTTACAGATAACCGAGGAGAAGTTTTTTACCTCTTTTGGAGAGCTTTGAAACATCGTCTATCTCGTATCGGTTATCGTAAGCGTCGATCACGAGGATCTTACCGTCGGCAAGCTGTTTTATGCTCGAATATACATCCCGAATATCGAAAGCAAAAACGCCCCTGTCCGTAAGAACCTTCCATTGAAGGATGCCGTAAACATTTTTCTGGTCATAGATATCGAGAATTTTCGGTATCATGTAATAACGATCGAGCGAAGAAGAAAGAGCTTTGCGAGAAGGCTCATCGAGATTTTCGATATCCTTTATGATAAAGAACTCGGTTATTTTGTCTCGGCCTCTTTCGTCCGTTTCGGCGCGAACGATACTTATATTTCTCGAAACATCGGATATGGGAAAGTAACGTCTCGGTTCAACATCGTCGTAAACCGTGCCGTCGGGCATTGCTACTTTAAGAAAAACACCCATAGATCCCGATTCTATTTTTATATTTTTACCGCTGAAAAATCTGACTGAATTTTCCATAACACATCAAACCTCGATCCGTTCGTAACTGTAAAGGCATTGCACTTAACGCGCGTCGCCTTCGAAAATACCGTCTTCGTCCGACAATTCGCGTGCGAGGGACTGTATTTTAACAAGTTTGTAGTATCTGCCCTGCTTTTCCATCAACTCGTTATGCGAACCCATTTCGGAAATCTTACCGTCCTCGACGACGATGATTTTATCGGCTTTTTTCAATGTTGAAAGACGATGGGCGATCATAATTGTCGTTCTGCCGTTGATGATACGTTCGATCGCTTCCTGAATAATGCTTTCCGTTTCGGAGTCAACAGAAGCGGTTGCTTCGTCGAGAATGAGAATAGACGGGTCTTTTAAAACGGCGCGAGCTATCGATATACGTTGACGTTCGCCGCCGGAAAGGCCGACGCCGCGTTCGCCGAGCATCGTATCGTAGCTGTCGGGAAGTTTTGTTATAAACTTATGGGCATTTGCGACCTGAGCCGCATAGATAACGTCTTCGACAGGCGTATCGGGATTTGAATGAGCTATATTTCTGAACACGGTATCTTTAAAAAGAAGCGGTTCCTGAAGAACGTATCCGACAGAAGAACGATAATATTGCAGATCGATCTGCTTGATATTTTGATCGTCGATAAAAATATCGCCCTCGTAATTGTCGTAATATCGCATCATAAGATTAACAACCGTTGACTTGCCGGAACCTGTTGTGCCGACAATGCCGACGATCTCGCCGGGTTCAATTGTAAAACTGACATTGGAAAGGATCTTTTTACCCTTTTCGTAGCTGAATGAAACGTTGCGGAACTCTATCTTACCTTTTATGCCGCCATCGGGAATGTTACCGCGGCCGAAGTCTTCTTCCGGCTCGGTGTCAAGCACTTCGAAAACACGTTCGGCAGACGTAAAAGCGCTGATAAACGTTTCGTTGAGACTGACAAAAAATTGGACGGGGTTGTAAAACATCCACATATAATTTATGAATGCGACAAGACCGCCTGCGGTAAGAGTGCCGGAACCGAAAAACGTTGTGCCCGTTATTACCATATAGCCGCCGAGGCCCCAAATAACAAGGCTGCCCATCATCATAACAAGACCTGTGGCACTGTTGTATACAGACGAGATCTTTGCGGTCTTGAGATTTTCGCGGATAAGGTCTTGATTTGTTTGTGTAAAATTATTAATGGATTTTTCTTCCGACGTAAAAGCTTTGACGACTTTTATGCCGGGGAGAGTATCCGCAAGGATAGAGTTTATTTTTGCGCCGCGTTTCCAGATACGATAATAATACGGGTGTATAAATTTGGAAAATATCTTTGCGCTGATAACAACGATCGGTATCGGCAGCAGCGAAAGCAATGAAAGAACGGGGTTCATGGACACCATTACGACCACGATACCGACGAGCTGTATTGCCTGCGTGAGAACTTCCTGCGATATACGCATAATGAAGCTGTTGAGATTTGACGTATCGCCGTTTATTCTGGAGATGACCGAGCCTGTGGAAGTTTTATCGTAATATTTTATCGGTAAATACTGCGCTTTTGTGTAAAGCTCGGTCTTAAGCGTATTTGTGATACGTTCGGAAGCGATCCTGAGGATATAACCTCTGAATGCGCCGACGATATTTTGAAAAGTGTTGATTATAAACAGAAAAAGGACGATCGAAAAAAGCTCGTTCAATTTGCTGTCAAGCTCCGGGGAACCGTTGACAAGCTCGGATACGTTAACAAGAGTTTTATCGACGAGCTGTGCCGTAAGCAGCGGAGGAATAAGGTTTGTGATCGTCGTGATCACAGCCATTACAAGCGCAGCTATCAAAAGCAGTATATGCGGTTTAACGTAAACGAGAATCCTGCCGAGCAGTTTTTTCTTATCGGCGCATTTTATGCACGGTGCGTTTTTATACGGAAGTCTCGCTCCGCATTTGGGGCAATAAAGCTGACGTTTTTCGTACGCTTCGCATACGCCCTCGATAAGCGTCTGCCTATCTTTGCCCGAATTTACATCGTTTATATATTGCGAAATATTGTCGAAATTCTCGGTTGCGGCATAAGAACATTTGTTAAGCTCGACAATTTTTCCGTCCGTTTTTATGCGGAACAGAGCGTTGCCGTACATCCTTTTGACTTCCGCTTTTTCGATATCGCTTATTTTAAACGTTAAAAGCTTATTTTCACGCATTTCGTCGTACGAAACAAGACGTTCGCTCGTAACGGCGGCAAAACTTTCGCCGTAGCGGCTGCCGAGAACGACATCCGAAATTACGTAAAAATAGATCGTTTCGCCTTCCGACAAGACGGAGCTTAGAAGGTCGGCAAATTTTGGCGGAACTTCCTTGTTTTTGCAGGGAAGCTTTTCCATGAGTTGATCAAAGGTCGGTTTTTTTGTTTCTTCAGCCATAACAAACACCTCAGGCTTCAGTATTTCGAGTTGAGATTAACGTGAATTATATCACGATTTTTTTGATATTGCAATACCCGAAACGAAAAAAAAATTATTTTTTCTCAAGCATTCAATTTGTTTTTTGAACTCAACTTTTTTTTGTACATAATGACCAAAGAAACAGCCGATCAAACTCTGTGCACGCCGTCCTCGACCTTGGGTTTTCTGAGGTTTGTAATAATGAGAACAGTAAGCACAATAAGGAAAATTATAGTCGAAAGCGCGTTTATTTCGGGTGTAATGCCGCGCTTTGTCATAGAATAGATCTCAAGCGACAATGTGGATACGACCGCACCGCTTGTAAAAAGACTTATGACAAAATCATCCATTGACATTGTAAGAGACAACAAAAAACCCGAAACTATACCCGGCATTATCTGCGGAATAACGACGTTGACGAGTGCGCGAGTCGGCGTTGTGCCGAGATCGAGAGCTGCCTCGTAGATATTGTTATCCATTTGCTTAAGCTTTGGCATAACCGAAAGAATAACATACGGAATGTTAAACGAGATATGCGCAAGGATAAGCGAGACATAACCGAGGGGAATACCGATTATATTATACAACAACAGCAACGAAACGCCCGTTATGATATCGGCATTCAAAATAGGAAGATTTGTTATATTCAGTAAAATGCTTTTCGGCAGCTTTTTCATATAAAATATGCCTATGGCGGAAACGGTGCCGAAAACGGTGGAGATAATTGCAGAGGAGAACGCAACGATAACGGTCGTTAAAACAGCGCGTATGATACGCTCGTCGGCAAAAAGCTCCTTATACCATTTAAGCGAAAAGCCCTCCCACACTCCGGTAGAACGGCCCGAGTTAAACGAAAAAACAATAAGGACAAATATCGGAAGATATGTAAAAACAAAGACAGCCGTAAGATATATCACCCGAGAAACTTTTGTTCTCTTCCTGTCGGGATTTCCGAAGACAAGTACGAGAGAAATGATGACCGGGATCACAATAACAGCAAGATAAATTATATCCGTCATATCAAGCCACCTCCGACATTTTCGCCCTCTCTGTCTTTACCCGACAAAAAGAACATCGAAACGAGCATCAAGACCATTATGATAACGGACATTGCCGAGCCGAACCACATATCGTTGTTGAACACACGTTCGATCTCCTCGCCTATTGTGGCGCTTTGTGTACCGCCCATGATCTTCGAGATCGCAAAAGCGGTTATCGACGGAACGAAAGTCATTGTAACACCGCTTGCTATACCGGGAACGGAAAGCGGCAAAACGACTTTAAAAAGCGTCTGATAATGGTTTGCGCCGAGATCGTACGACGCTTCGAGCACGGTACGGTCGAGCTTTATGAGCGTGTTATAGATCGGCAAGATCATAAACGGCAAAAAGTCGTACACCATAACGAGAATAACGGCACCCTGTGTGTACATAAGATTTTGTCCGGGAAGCCCCACGGCGGAAAGGATAGAATTGATTATACCCGTTTTTTCTATCAATGTCCTCCATGCGTATGTACGTAAAAGAAAATTCATCCACATCGGCAGCAAAAACATTACCGATACAAAATTCCGCACACGTTCTTTCATTTTGGACAAAACATATGCGGTCGGGAAGCCCAAAAGCAAACAGCAGACCGTGGATATGAAAGCGATATAGAGAGAGCGCAGGAATACTTTCATCGAGTCGGGATTGCTGAAAAATCTCTCGAAGTTGTCCAACGTAAAATAAAAACCGGTAAGTCTGTTTAAAAACTTAGCGGAATCGAGCGTATCGTCGAAAAGCACGCCTTCACTGTCATATTCTTCGATAAGACTTATTTTTCCGTCGGAAAAATATACTTTGAAAATTTCGGCATTTCTTTTTCTGTAGTTAACAACGGACAGCGTCTGCCCGTCGTAATAATACGTGCCGATCTCGGAAAGCTCCGGGTCCTGTTCATACCCGATAAAATCAAGGTTGTCGATAATAACTTCCGGCGAATTTTCCGCAGAAATATATATCGAATAATTGTCGATCGGTCTTGTTAAAGAATAGAAAATAACAAGTATCAGCGGTGCCACAAGAAAAATTATGGCGAACACAACGTACGGATACGCAAATACGGATCTTGTAACCCTTAATCGGGGAAAACTTTTCATTCCTCCCCTACCTCCTCCGAAACGATGCCGAACGCACCGTAATCGATATCCTCGCCTTTCATAACGTGAATATCGTTCGGATAAAAGCACATTCCTACGATGTCTCCGACCTCTGCGGCATCTGTTGAATGAACAAGCCACGTATACGGATAATTCAGCTGTTCGACAGTCATTTCGTAATGAACGCCTTTAAACACGCACGATTTGACCGTGCCGCGCAAAAAGCCCTCTTTTTCGGACTTTATCTCGATATCTTCGGGACGGACGACAACACCGACTTTTTCGTCGTCGGCAAAGCCCTTGTCGACGCATTCGAACATTCTTCCGCAGATCTCGACCCTGTAATCTTCAAGCATTACGCCGGGCATGATATTGCTTTCGCCTATAAAATCGGCAACAAACGCATTTTTCGGTTCATTGTAAATATCCTGCGGCGTGCCTATCTGCTGTATCTCGCCGCCGCGCATAACAACTACCGTGTCCGACATCGTAAGAGCTTCTTCTTGGTCGTGTGTTACATATATAAAAGTGATACCGGTTTTTATCTGAATATTTTTAAGCTCGATCTGCATTTCTTTTCGAAGTTTCAAATCGAGAGCACCGAGAGGCTCGTCCAAAAGCAATACATGAGGTTTATTTATAAGCGCACGTGCGATCGCAACACGTTGCTGCTGACCGCCTGAAAGAGAAGTCACGTCTCTGTGTTCAAAGCCGCGAAGGTTTACAAGAGCCAACATTTCCTCTACACGAGGTTTTATCTCCTTTTTGGGAACTTTCTTTATGTTAAGCCCGTATGCTATATTATCATAAACGTCAAGATGCGGAAACAGTGCGTATTTTTGGAATACCGTGTTAACATTGCGTTTGTACGGCGGAAGATCGTTTATCAGCTCATCCGCAAAAAAAACATCGCCGCTGTCTTGGCGCTGAAATCCGCCGATGATACGTAATGTAGTGGTCTTACCGCATCCGCTCGGACCGAGCAATGTTACAAACTCCTTATCGTTTATGTTAAGATTAAGATCCTTTAAAATTTGTTCTCCACCAAGTACGACCGAGACGTTCTCAAGCCGAACGATGCTTTCAGACATCTATCTATCTCCCTTCAGAGCCAATTCCGACTCTGTATTTTACGTTTTATTTCGCGCCATGCGAAATCAAAAAAAATACTCAATACTATAATAGCATAAATTCTGTTTTTGTCAATAGTTTCGGTAAAATTTAATACTTTTTTCGACAAAACCGACCCTACACACAAAATACGCCCTCAGATTCATTTTATTAACCTCAAACTTAATTTTTTCAATTTTTTTATTTATTTTTTTAATTTTACTATTGACAAAACTGATTTTATGTGTTATACTGTCATTACAACGATCGTTTTTTAGTTTAAAATTGAAAGGAGACAATACGATCAATGGCAAAACAAGTGTTCGGCATTTGCCCGGTTTGCGGTCAAAAACTCACCGTGTCGAGGCTGTCATGCGACAATTGCAATATCGACATAACGGGGACGTTCGAGTTAAACAAATTCACGTACCTCAAAAAAGAGCAGCTCGTATTTGTTGAAACATTCCTGCGCTGTCAGGGCAGCTTAAAGGATGTTCAATCCGAATTGGGGATATCGTATCCGACCGTAAAAAAACAGCTTGATGACGTACTTGAAGCACTCGGCTACACGAAAAGCCCGGAAAAGTCAAACGAAAACATGGACATTCTTTTAAAGATCGAATCCGGCGATCTTACGGCAAAACAGGCAATAGAACTTATCAAAAAGAACAAAACCAAATAATCAAGGAGAAAAGAAATGAGAGAAGAAATTTTAAAAATACTTTCAATGGTTAAATCCGGCTTGACCGACGAAGCGGAAGCCGCAGATATACTCGAAGCGATGTACGGAGCCGAAACGGAAACCGAACAGGAAGACAAGCAAACGACAGTGATACGCAACTATCTTCCTTGGGACGACGATGACGCACTCCGTATCGCAGCATTCAGAGGTCATAAACTTCTCGACGACAACGAGGCGTACAGAGAATACAAATTCTCCGTCCACATTGATGATTGGGATATTAACGATATCGCAAGTTGTTGCGGAGACATATATTGTAACGACATACTAAACGCAAATAATATAACCTGCGGCGGCAGCATCACCTGCGACGGAGATCTCCACAGTGGAAATGTCGCCTGCGGAAATACTGTCTCGTGCGATACGATCAACGGAACCGTCTCCTGCGGCAACAGTATAAATTGCGACACGATAGACGGTGACGTCAGCTGCGGCTGCAACATAAACTGCGATACCATAGAAGGCGACGTTTCTTGCGGAATGAAAATACAATGCGATACTATACAAGGAAATGTCGAATGCAAAGGCAGCATTTGCGTTGAAACGGTCGAGGGCAATATTATACACACAACAGAAGATTAAACTTTTTGTAAAGTAACACCGTATCCTGTTAAAACAATATTTGCGTTAAGCTTGCAATAAGAATCTTACCTCGTTATTACAACAGGCTTATCACGTTATTATGCGAGCCTTGGCACGATGTTCGATGTAAAAAGGGTCGGCATAACCGACCGCACGTATTCGGCAGGAGAAAAATCTCATCACAGAATACTTGTATGTCCCCGCATTCTAAAAATGGAGACATCTTGCTTGAGCAAAAAAACGAAATCAACGTCCGATATCCGTATCGGGCGTTTTTTCGCTTGACGAAACAGCATTTTGGTTGTATAATAATCAAAACAAACACAAAAATATATGTCATTTAACATCTCGGCTGTCAGACCGATCTCGATATCATCGCTTTTATGAATGTTAAACAAAAATCGGTAAAATACGGTCAAAATATATAAACAGGCAACATCGCAGAAAGGCAATTTATACACATGAAAAAAATCGAATGCATTGATTTTCACACACATATTTTCCCCGATACATTGGCGCCCAAAGCCATAGCGTCACTGACGGAGAGCGCAAAAAATCTGTATACTCCGCACACGGACGGTACAAAACAAGGTCTTCTCAAATCGATGAACGATGCGGGCATAGATATCTCCGTAATAATGCCTGTTTTGACAAAACACACGCAAACCGTTAAAACAAACGAATTTTCGGCAGCCGCGATCGGCGACGGGATACGTGCGTTCGGAGGACTTTTTCCGACCGAAGACGAATATAAAAAGGATATAGATTTTATCGTCTCGCTCGGCTTACCGGGCATAAAACTGCATGCGGAGTATCAAAATTTTGTTGTTGACGAACCGAAAATGCTGAGAATATACGATTACGCATTCTCGAAAGGTCTTATCATCATGCAGCATGCAGGCTTCGACCCCGCGTTTAAAGCACCGTTCAGATCAAGCCCGAAAATGTTTGCAAACGTTATCAAACAACTCGGCGGCGGCACGATGATAGCCGCACATCTCGGCGGTCAATCGCAATGGGACGATGTAGAAAATTATATTGTCGGCACAAATATTTATATCGACACTTCTATGGGCTTTGAACGCTACCCCACGGATCAGTTTTTGCGCATAGTAAAAAATCACGGCTCCGACAAAATCCTGTTCGGCACCGATTCTCCGTGGAGCGACGGCAAAAAAGAACACGAAATATTGCTCTCGCTCCCGTTATCGAACACGGAAAAAGAAAATATACTCTTCCGTAACGCCGAAAAACTTCTCGGACTGAAAAATCAAGCTGTTTAAGCAAGCTCTCATGGCAATTTTTGCATTACAATGCAAAAATCTTTGTAATATTAACGCATCATAACACATATCTCGTCATAGCACGCCATTATAACGCACCATAGCACAGATACCGTGCATATTACGCCATTATAGCGCACCATAACACAGATACCGTCATAGTACGCCACCGTAGAGTACTGTAACCCCGACCTTATTTATATCACGCCACGACAACACAAATACCGTGCATATTGCGCCATTATAACGCACCATAACACAGATCTCGTCATACACGCCATTATAGCGCACCATAACACAGATACCGTGCATATTGCACCACCATAGCATACTATAAGTACGCCATTATAACATACTGTAAAACTATACCCCAACCCCGCCGCTTTTAGCGGCGGGGTTGGGGTATAGTTAATTTGTTTGTTTTCTGCTAACTAAAAGTAAGCATATGCATGGCTTTGATTCAACCACCAGTTATAGAAGAAAAATCAACAGCTGTAACATTAATTACAAATGCATCCGACTTGGTATGAGTGACAGTTGCTGTGGCATCGAATGCATCCATCAAAGCCCATCCTTTGCCTCTGATCTCACCTGCTGTTAAATTAATACTGTAACTTACATTTTTACCCCATTCGGTTACACCGATACCGAGAGAAGCAATATCGTCGGTATCGGAAGCAATTGAGATCTTACCGCCGTTCATATTAAATTTTGCGCCGCCGGAAGATGCCCACAAATTTATTGCAACAGTATCGTGAACAATAATTTCTCCGCCGTTCATATTGACCGTGCCTGAAGAATAAATAGCGCCGGCGATAGGATCAGTTTTTCCGAACTCTCCGAATTTTTTAGCTTCGATAGTAACATTATTCTCGATATTCAGTGTTCCGCCATCTTCAACAAGTAAAATGAAACGGTTTCCGCCATTATTATCGTTGCAATAGACCTTACCGCCTGCTTTGCTGCTCGTTAATGTTAACGTTGCACCGGACTCGACTTTAAATAATTTTACGGTCGTGTTAAGAACGTGTCCGTTCAAATCAATTGTCAAATTCCTGCCGTCGGAAAGGGTATAGCAAAATTCATTCTGGAGCGTTTATTTGTTATTCGTAATCTCATCGGTAAGGACGATACTGGTGCAAGAAGTATTGTTGACCGCTGCGGTAAATTCATCAAGTGTAGAAACAAGAGCTCTTGCAACTATTTCAACATTTGTATATTTATTACCGGAAACAGTGGAATCGGTACCTTCGTAACCGAGGATCTTGTTTGCTTCTTTTTCGGAGTAGTATATGGTGCAATTTTCTGCGTAGTTATCGGTAACGGTTGCTCCCTGTGCATAACCAACAACAGCACCGACTTTCTTAACGCCGCTCAGTGTACTGTCATAAACTTTGCAGTTGGTAACGGTAACATTACTATAAGCACCGCCGACAATTGCGCCCACCATTCCGGAGCCACTGACGGTAGCATTTGTAACAGTCAGATTTTTAATCGTGACGTTACCAACACCGACATAATTGAACAAACCGGCATAATAAGTTCTGTCTGTAGCATTGATCACAAAGTTAGTGATCGTAAATCCATTGCCGTCAAAATTTCCGGCGAAAGCTGCGGAAGCGTTACCAAAACCGGTAACAGTTGCGCCGCCGAGGTCTATATCACAATCAAGGACATAGGATTTAGTATAATATTCATTTGAACTCTGTGTTATATTCATAACCCAGACTAATTCAGCCGCAGATTTGATATGGTAAACGCCGCTTTCATCAGCTGTCGGAGCAGTTGTTGTTACGCCGTCCCAAGGCATATCATAAGTTGCACCTGCGTCGTACTGATTATCGTTGCTGTCGTATTCATAAGTATGCTGAGTTGCATATACGTTTATACCCAGATCGATGGAGGGAATATGTACTCCGTCGTGGTTTGCTTCGTTTCCGACTGTGTCGGGCATCCAAAGAACGAGTGTCGCATAGAATACATCATCCTTAGAGACAAGAACGTGCTCGCTGCTGAGGCTTAATTCTGTATCTTTGCCGTTGCTTGCGGTATCAATACCAAGATTTGCGGCATTGTAAAGCGTGTCGGAGAACTTATCGGGTGCTCCTTGAGGATGCAAAGCGGCATCTCTGGTTGCAAACAAATAATTCTGGTCGGGAGAATTTACAACATACGCTTGAATGTAGTTTGAAAGCTGAATGTCTTCTCCGCTCTTGTTTTTACCGAGAACTTCGTTAACAATGTTGATTCTAAGCTGATATTTGAGAGCAAGAGAGCCTTCATTGACAAGCTTAAAGTACACGATCTGCGTGTATCCCGGCTCCCAAAGAGCATCTTCGTCGAAAACAGACTCATCAGCGCTTATCTTTTTCCAAGCGTCATCGGGGACTTTGCCGTCTACGAGATCTGCAGGTGTGGCATAATAGACCTCAATATCGAGATTACCTGCTTGGATCCTGTTAACGCTTGTGGAAGCGGTGTCGGTAAACCAAGCGAATGTGTTACCGATGAACATCGAAACGCAGAGTATCAAAGCAAGCGTGCTCGACACCAGTGCCTTTCTGATTCTTTGCTTTTTCATTGTATTGTTTTCCTCCTTTGTTATAAATTTTTATTTTCGGCAAACAAAGACTTTCAACGTAAAACATCTGATCCCAACAATATAATTAAATATATTGTTCAATATATTGTTCGGTAAACTGTTCGGCACATTGTTCAACAGTGATCGTTTACAAACAAAAAACAACAAAAAAGATGTTTGCAACTTAAGAATGATGTCCCCGTCTTTTAGTCGGTGACGCCAACCCTTGCTATGTTGAAACAATGATGTTGAGACAACGATGTTTTAGTATCCGTCGCTGTTTGTCGAAAACAAGTATGTAAAAAAACAATACCCAAGTTAAATAATTGATTTATAAGCGTGCGATTATAAGAGCATGCGCTTATAGGTGTGCGCTTATAGATATGCGCTTTTCGGAGTAGACTTACTGCTGTGTACAACCTCTGCTACGCAGAGCTTAAACTTTGCGTTGCAAAGTTTCCACTTAATCATGCACTGTTTGCAGAGAAGCTTATCCTTGCAGATGAACTTAAACTTCGCTAATATATGCGACTTTTTCAAATCGCAGAGTTTATAACTTCACGAAGTAATGAAAAAAAACCGGTAAAACAAAGCATTACAGAAATTTTGACGGCGAACGGGACGACAAAACTTATACGAAAAACAAAATTTTAAGCATTTAAATTTTTCACTGTATAACAAGCATTGCCGTCAATTACGCCGTCAGAAAATCTGACGGCGTAATTGACGGCGTAAGAACGGTTAAAAAGCATTTTTCCGGAGATTTGAAGTCATTTTTCGGTTCTTCAGCAGAGTTCAAGTACGGAAAATTTGACAAAAGTCGGAATTTTTGACGAGAATACTTGTGTTAAACAGATGATTGTGCTATAATAAGCACGTAGAATCGTGAACTTGCGAAGATATATCGCATTTGGTGATAATATTCCGTTTCGTGAAGTTATAAACTCAGCGGCAGAGAAAGTCGCTTATATTTGCGAAGTTTAAGCTTCTTTGCGATGAGCTTGTGTCTAAAAAAAGCCGCTTTGGATTTTCAGAATTTGTTCCGCAACATAGGATATGGGCGAAGAAGCACACGACTGCAAAGCACTTGATTTTAAACCATACAACGCGGAGATTGTTTTCTCGGCATAACACACGACTGAGAAGATCGTGCAGAAACTTCGCGATAGCGGAGATTGTGTTAGAAAAGAGCAGCGTATGATTAAGTAGAAACTTCGCGATAGCGAAGTTTAAGCTCCACAAAGTCGGGGACACAACCATAGAGACCGAGTAAAACTTTGCAACGCAAAGTTTAAGCTCTGCGATAGCAGAGGTTGTGAAGCGGAGGTTGTGCATTGTTAAATAAAAAAATCAGGGAAACTTCTTAATAAACAAGAGGTTTCCCTTTTTTG
>CAYUWC010000032.1:0-12126 GCA_964448355.1 uncultured Oscillospiraceae bacterium
TCCCTGTAGTGAACCTGATCCTGTAACTGGACACTGGCCGCATTGGGTTAAAGTTGATGAGAATAATCCTGCTGACAGATGGTTTGTAGAGGCTCTGCGAAATAGTAGACACTTGGGAATTAGACCGGCGGAAGGAACATACGAAGCCATCGGTCCTCACTTCCAAGGAAATCCCTATGGCTGCAAGAAAGATTTTTTGGCCAGACATGGTAATGTGGTTGTTGAAGTCGAACGAGACTTTGAGTCTATCTCTGACTGGCTTAACGAACATCCCGAAGAAGGTCTTGTCTTCTGGTTGAATGGCGAGCCTGTCTGCAAGATTAAGCGAACCGATTTCGGTTATGAATGGCCGGTGAAGATGGATGAATGATATTTCGAAGTCTAATGGGTTTCTATACGACTTCCAAATGAGGGCTGTGCGAAACTGTCGAAATGGCTCCATACTGAACGGAAGTGTTGGGTCTGGTAAGTCTCGGACCGGTTTATTCTATTATTTTAAAGAACAGAATGGATGGATTGAGGGCTCTAATTATACTCCAATGAAGAACCCAAAAGATCTCTACATTATCACAACTGCTAAAAAAAGAGACTCGCTCGAATGGTCCGGTGAATTAGCTCCTTTTCGATTATCTGATAATCCCGAGTTAAACTATTACGATAACAAAGTGGTTATCGACAGTTGGAATAATATTAAAAAGTATGTCGATGTCAAAGGGGGATTCTTTCTCCTAGATGAGGATCGTTTGACAGGTTCGGGTGCTTGGGTTAAAACATTTCTTAAGGTAGCCAAAAACAATGACTGGATCATCTTATCCGCAACCCCCGGTGATACGTGGATGGATTTTTGGGCTGTATTTGTAGCCAACGGCTTCTACAAAAACAAAACAGAATTCCAAAGAGAGCATGTCGTCTACTCCCGATATGCAAAATTCCCTCAAATCGAACGATACCTCAATACTCAACGCCTCGAGCGACTTCGTGATAGAATCCTCATCGACATGACTGTTCAGCGTCATACCAAACCACATCATGAAGATGTTTACTGCAACTATGATATTCCCCTATACAAAGACACCATTCGAACAAAAACGAACCCCTATATACAAGGTTATATACCGTGTAGAGAAATGGATAACGGAGCTTTATTAATTGGTAGAGACATTGCTATTTGCGACGTATCTCCTATTCTCCCAGACTGGTCTTATGAACCTGAGGAAGGGGATTATGTACGGTTTACCAATGCACCCATTAAGCAGGCTTCTGGTCTCTGTTATATTTTGCGAAGGATTGTTAACACGGACGAATCTAGGCAAGTAGCTCTGCTCGAACTATTAGAGGATCATCCTAAAGCAATTATATTTTACAACTTTGACTATGAGCGAGAGATTCTTCTAAGCCTCGGTTATCCAGAAGGAACGAAAGTCGCAGAGTGGTCTGGTCATGCTCACCAACCCGTTCCAACAGGTAGTAAATGGGTCTATCTCACTCAATATACTTCAGGCTGTGAGGGCTGGAATTGCATAACGACCGACTGCATTATATTTTACAGCCAGAACTACAGTTATAAAGTTATGACTCAAGCAGCGGGGAGAATTGATAGGCTCAATACCAAATTCATCGATCTCTACTACTATCACCTCAAATCACGCTCCGGCATCGACCTCGCAATCAGCAAAGCCCTTAAAGAGAAAAAAGTGTTTAATGAGAGAAAGTATATTGATAGGTTGAAATGATATTTTCAGATTCGCGAAAATTACACACTATATTATGGAGAGGAAGTACTATGTACCTCTCTTAACTTTCGAGGAGACTCAGTGGAAACGCTGGGTCTTCTTCTTTTATATTTTGTCTGACAGCATTTTGAAAGGAGAGCGCATATGTTCAAAATTAATGATGAGGTATTTGTTATTGACAATGAACCAGCAGTGGTCGAGCAAGAAGTAGATGGCAGATGGCCTGGTAAAATACTACTATTGGATCCACAAAATTTCCGAGCACTGGTTGGTTATGAAACGGACTATTACTATAAGGAAAAATGGTTCAGTTATGAAGACCTGGTCTATCCTAGATGCAAAATTTGAAAGGAGAACTAAATGACTAAATTCAACGATATGCAAGTAAAAGACCTCAAGGAAATCCTCAGCAAACTCCCAGATGATATGCTTATTGTAATTCCTGTTGTAGATGAGGATGATGTGAATCAAATCTACGGTTTCCGAAAGATTCGAACTGCTGGTATCCTCGAATCCAACTCTGAACAGGAACGTGAAGTTTTTTGCCTCAATGGTGCTGCTGACGGTCAAGACATTGCCGATCAGGTTTATTTCTCTAGACGCGATGTCGGTGTAAAAGAGATTCTTTATGGTGACTCCAAATACACAGGCATTGAATCTGAACCTACCAATTGATATTTCGCCTATGAACTTCTCAAAACCATTCACCGATAAAGAAAAGATTCAACTCCTCCAACGCAGCATCCTCGTAAATTCCTACGCTTATTACGAACTCAACGAAAACATACTCCAAGACTATCAATACGATAGAAACACCCGACAACTACTCGAATTAAAGAAATCTAACCCAGAAGCCTATCAAAAGAGCCGATACCGCAAATATTTCGACAACTTCGAGAGTGGCACTGGTTTTGACTTGACAGGACGTTTAAGAAGCAATCGCAAGTTATTCGACAATGTAGCTAGGGACGCTCACTTCGCATTGAGATTGAAGAATGAAAGGAGAAACTATGGTTACTGGCGCCCATGATATTCAAATCAAGCAAGTACGAGGACACTGGGAGGTCTATATCAACGGAGAATTCTTCTGTACTGCTGACAGTTACGATGAAGCAGTTAATGAAGTCTATAAGAAACTAAGAAGTAAAACGAAAGGAGAATGATATTTTTATGAGTTGTCTTTTAGTGATGTTTATCTATACCGCTGCATTGGCGTTTTCATGGATTACAACTTGCGGCATATTTTATTTGATCACGCTTTGTTTCAGCTGGGTATTTACGTGGAAAGTAGCGACTGGAATATGGCTCCTCTTACTCATGCTAGGTGCTATCTGTAGCCCCAAATTCAAATAAGGAGATCAATATTTTATGACGAAAACGAGATTAACCACAGACCTTCCTGAAGTAGGTGATCTACTCTGGCGAATCCCCACAGCAGATAACGTAGATCCAGATTTGTCATATAAGCCCGAACCCTGTGTTGTTATATATGTTAACAAAGCGCATCGATGGTATGAAGTAAAGTTCCTATTAACTAGCCTTAGAGAATGCTACAACTTGCCGGTGTTCGATCATTATATTCTCAAAGACTTTACATGTAGGTCCAAGCCTCTAGTGTGTCTTGAAACTGGTGAAATTTTTAGAACGGCAACCGATTGCGCTACTGTTATGGGTTTGAGTCGTACTAGTCTACATAATCACGTAAACGGCAAACCAGGTCACAGCCACTGTGGTGGTTATCACTTTATTGATATTTTTAAGGGAGGATATATATGATTAAGAATAACGAGACAAGGATGCCTAAGGTTGGTGAACACCTAATGCGAGTTATGACCGGAAGTAGCTTCAATAATTTAAATAACAGACCTGAGCCCTGTGTAGTGGTATACGTTAATAAGCCGCATCACTATTATACAGTTCGGTTTGATGATTCCGGTATATTCGAGTCGTACAACGTTCCGCTCGTTAATGATGTTCTGGTTGTGAAACGGTTCCAGATTGATTTTGAACGAAGATTTGGCAGAAAACCTGTTGGTATATACGTATATGAATCTGGGGCTCTGTATGACACTGTCAACGAGTGTGCTAAAGATTTGGGCGTCATTCCCGCGAATATCACCTCGCATCTCTGTGGTAAGACCAGCACTGTAAACGGTTATCATCTTTATATTTTAAAATAAGGAGAATGAGTAGTATGTTAGGTTTTGTTATTGGCTTAATTGTTGGAGGCACGCTTGGACTATTCGCAGCGGCATTATGTAGTGCAGCACATGAAGGCGATAAGCAACTTGAGGACCTGATGGAGGAGTACGATGAGTAACAACAAAAAAAACATTATAGATATGCCCTATGCGGAGTGGTTGGAGCAGACTCTCCATGATATTTCAGATCTACCCGTCAAGAGTATCGCTCTGGTAGGTGTACTCGAAGACGGTGGTGTCTACGGCAACTATTACGAATGTATGATGACCGACAAGATCCTGATCTCTGGTATTATCAACCAGGATGCTATGCTGGACATGATGGCAGCCCAGGGAATTGTTGAGTATGACGATGAGGAGGATAACAATGGCGAAGAGGAAGAATGATAATGATATTTTCTATGGGTTTGTTCTGAACGAAGATCAGGAGAAACTTCGAGAGGCAATCATGGATGAGGAACATAACGTAGTCCTGGTCGATGCAACCGCAGGTTCTGGTAAAACTCTTCTTGCGGTAGCTTGTGCGAATCTTCTAATTAACCGGGATCATAGATATGAGTCGGCGGAATTTATATTTCCAGTCATAGAAGAGCAAACGCTCGGCTACCGTCCCGGCGACACAAAAAGTAAGGAAGCAGATTACCTCGAACCCCTCTATCAAGCCCTCGTTAAATGTAACATTATCCCCAATCAAGCAATCTTCTCTGATATTTCCGAAAAGAACGGAACTGCGTGGCTGGATGCTCACTCGGCCACATTCTGTCGAGGGGTTAATTACGAACGACAAGTAGTCATCATCGATGAGGCTCAGAACATGAGTGTTCCGGTTCTCAAGAAAATTATTTCCCGCTGCTATGATAACTGTAAACTCGTGATTTGCGGGTGCCGTAGTCAAACAGATATTTCAATCAATCAGTCCGGTTTTAAGCAGCTAATGGATCACATGGAAGGTTTCAACGGCTATACCAAATGCGAGCTGCCCATCAGCTACAGAGGCAAGCTTGCTATGCACATTGACAAACTGTAAAGGAGAAATTGCATATGAATTATATTTTTAATAGTGTCGGTTATGAACAACTAGACCCATTCGTCATGCCGACTATTACTGCAGAGTTGGAAATCCGGCCCGATAGCACGAAAGAATTGCGCGATATCCAGAAAATCATCAACTCCACGAGTCTTAAGGGATTGGAGCAGGTCAAATCGATGTTCAACTCCCGCCCCGGTCTCCCCTCTATCAAGAACGTCTACTTCAATCCTCCTGCAACTGTCGTCCTCTGGGATGATGGCACTAAGACCATTGTGAAGTGTCAGGACGGCGATACATATTCCAAAGAAACTGGTCTGGCTCTGTGCATGCATCATCCGCGGAGTTAAGGGCGAGTTCTATCCCTGCAAGCCTGATATTTTCGAGCAGACTTATGTGGAGGCTCCTTCACTTGACAAATCTGTTGCGGATAGATTCAACGCTTGTCCTCATGAGTATTTAATCCCAAGGGAAGAGATTGAACGCATTCTGAGCATGGAGGTAACCGATGGCCAGTTTTGAAATCCCAGTCACTCAGCCAACCAGAGGCTGTACTGTCAACGGTCGTCCTGGATATTTTCACCTTTGGGAGCAGTATTCTCAACCTGTGGCGGCTAGTCTATTGATTGGTGGTGAACCCGCAGGAGTAATCGCCCGGGTCTTTGGTATCGTGGAATTCTCTGATGGAGTTGAGAGGGTTGAACCTTATAAGATTAAATTCGTAGATGAAGAGAATACTAATCTGGCTACTTATGAAGAGTGGTTGAAGGAGAGGACCAACCTCGCGAAATAAACAGTTCCTATTATGAGAGAATAAAACTTTGAAAGGAGCATGTTTATGTTCAAGAAGAAAATGACTTATTATGTTGAGGAAGCGGACGCATTGGACTTCTGTGAAGGTCTTTGCAAAGAGGGTCTCAAGTTTAGTATGAGTGGACTCCGTGGTTACACGGACAACTCAGGCAGACAGAAACCCGTGCGAGAATTCACAGTCTATGCGCCGAGACGCAAGGTGAAGTCACTGGAATCGAAATTTAAACGGTAATTATCAATTTATATTCTCAACTGGGAGAAGCTGGTTTAAAACACTGGCTTCTCTTCTTATTTACAACTAGGGAGATATATTTATGAAAACTAGCATTAAGGAAATCATTAAAGACAAGATGCAGGTTTTGGATGATTTCGGAATCTGCGATAAGAACGATAAAGAAATGAAAGAAGAACTTGCTCGTCAGATCGAAGAGCATCCTGACAGAGATCCCAGAGCAGTATTGGATTATTATTGTCGTCCAATGATTCAGATGACAGCTAATCGTTGGCATTGATATTTAGGAGGATTAAACAATGATTAATTGGTGTAAATTGGAGAACGCTAGTGTTTATTCAGTAGATGACAAGTTTTATATTATGCTTGAATATCGATATGAGGACAGTGATGGTATTCATGAATTGACTATTCCGAAAGTCGATTTCCCGTTCAAGCAAGATAAGTATCCAGTATTTTATCGTAAGGAAGCTAATGGAGCCCCTTATATTCTTGCGAACGATCATGTAATACCGCTACTCAAGGGACACGTCGGTGATGCTTATGAATATGCGGTGGACGTCATTGTTGAACCCGCTATTCATGAGATGACTATCGATGAGATCGAAAAGAAACTTGGCTACAAAGTCAAGGTTATTACTAAGGAGAATAAATGAAACATTTGGACCGGGTCCATTACAATTCAGGGCGGAGATGTCGACCAAGTACCGTTTGAATACGAAAGGATTTGATATTTTATGAAGATTATCTTGTTTTGTTTAGCTATTTTACTAAGTTTCGTTTTTGGAATCTTCGTTTATCGCTGTTACGTTTTGGATGTACTTAGCGATGTGTGCGTAGAGTTTTATAGGAATCTCAAAACTAATAAGGATAAAGACAATGATAATTTAGTATACTCTGCGGGGTCTTTCGATACTTTAAAGCGTATTGCAGAGAAACTCAAAGTAAACGTTGACTAATAAGAAAGGAAATTAACAATGGCTAGTAATAAGAAACGCGATAGACTCAAGAAGTTCAAGATTACGTATTTCGTAGGTGACTATTATTCAAGCGAGGGTGAGAAAGAGAAAACCACTACACTACTCGCTCGTTCCGAAGATGCTAGTTTCGGATGGATCGAAGAAATCTAAATTGATATTTTGAAAGGAGTTAAATATGAAAAAGATTATAACTATCATTGCGGCGTTTGCTCTATGTTTTACTTTTTCAGGTTGTGGTAGTGCTGCTTGCGATCATCAATGGCGAGATGCATCCTGTAAGGATCCAGTAACATGTATTCTTTGTGGTGAAACTGCTGGTAATCCTCTCGGGCATCATTGGGTAGATGCTAATTGTACTACCCCAAAGACTTGTGATATTTGCGGAGCAACTGAAGGAGAACCTCTTGGCCATAGTTGGAAAGATGCCACGTATGAGGCTCCGAAGACTTGTACTGTTTGTGGGACGACTGAGGGATCAGCATTGACTAGACCTACTACTAGAACCTGTGCTATTTGCGGTGAGATATTAGAAGACTCACAGATTCTTTACTGCTCAACTCACGGTTGTGCCATGGGTGGTTGTTCTTATCAAGCAAAACATGTCAATTGTACTTGGGGGCAATTTTGTGAATTTCATAGTTGCCATTATCCCGGTTGCGTATCCACTCCGATTGGTGGCACAAATTTCTGCGGAGCTCATGGTGGGTTCAATTGATATTTTAGGAGGAAATGAAAGCTAATGAATAACGATCAAGTAAAGCAGATCATAGCCGGGATTGGTGTGCTTTCAGAACTTTGGACCATCACATATCAGGGTTTTAAACGTCAAGGTATGAACGATGATGATGCTATTAAGCACACTAAAGCACTCATGTCGATCATGGTAGACTCGTTCTTCGACGGTAACACTAAGGAGGCGAAAGATGGCGATTAGACTTGAAGTTCAGCAATATTGCTCAAACTGTCTCGATTTCGAACCAGACGTGACTAAACCAGAAAGAGTGAATTTATATTCTCATGATGTTCCGGTATATGGCACCTTTGGCGATACTATCATTCATTGCAAGAATGCTAATCGTTGTGCCAGTCTAGTGAGATATTTGAACAGACAGAATGTTAAGGAGGACAAATATTGCGAAAGTTGATCTTGTTCCTGATCCGTAGAAAGCTGCATGTACGAAAGTGGCAGCATTTCCAGTTCGACAATCAGAAGACGACCGCCGAATACTATTTCGGTGAGAACGTTATTTGGAAGGAATGGAATGGTCGAAGAGAACCCTCCCATGTCAGTTTGAACTGGTTGCTTGATGATGAATGTGCAGTGATCGAAATAAACAAGAAGGGAAAACAATAAGAAGTAAACATATATAGGAGGTAAAATGCCAAGTATAGACATTTTTGCAAAGTTCCTAGAACTATACCCCGAATTTCAAGATAAGGTCAGCGACTGGGCTCCGTTTGAAGAAAACAGTATCAAGATGAATCTTCGCGATGGAAGTGGAACGTTTGAGTTTACATATATCGACGAGGAATATTATGAGTTGATTCTTCATGCGGAGTACCCGAAGCCTGATCGATCTAAACTGCTCAAGGCGTATACTGCGATTGTAGTTGCCGCATTCCTTGCAGTTATATTTTGGAATAGCTATCGGATTATCGAGTATGTCAGAACCATTGATTCAACCTCTACAACAGCCCCGACCGAACCTACAGAAGAGTCCACAACTACCCCTACTGAAACAATCCCCGAGCCAACTGAAACTGAACCTATAGAGGCGCCTTCAGAAACCCCCAGTGAGCCCGAGACCGAACCTGCAAGAAAATATTATGATGTTCCCTTGAGTGAAGACTTGCAGGACCATATTTTTGCAGAGTGTGAGAAATATAATGTCGATCCAGCTCTAGTTATTGCTATGATTCGCATGGAGTCTAACTACAATGCTAACTCGGTTGGTGATAACGGTGACTCTTTGGGTCTAATGCAGATTCAGCCTAAATGGCACCAGGCCACAGCGAATCATCTCAATTGTCCTGATTTAATGGATCCTTATCAGAATGTTACTGTTGGTATCTATATTATCTCTGGTCACTTGAGTGTGGGTAAGGGAGATGCTTATGCATTAATGGCTTATAACGGCGGTGGTGAATACGCAAAGAAGAACTATAATAACGGCATAGTTAGTTCTTATGCCAAAACCGTATTGGCTTACCGGGACGCTCTGACCTGGAAGGAATAATGAAAGGAAATTGATATTTATGGAAAACAATTATGCAGATCCCAGATCAGGTAGTTTTTTGTTTACCTGCAGAGCAGATAAGGCTCTGAATACTATCGGCAAGGTCTTGGGAGATAAGATGGTCCGTCTTTACATCGAGTGGGATGAGATCGAAAACAACGAAAGTCGTGGGAAGCTCATCGCGCCTGAAATTGCGGAGATGATCAGTAGAGAGGAAGATTGATATTTTATGGCTAATCAACTATGTACTACCTGTGCGAATTGTGTACGATGCTATACCTGGGGTGAGTACAGATGTCTGAAGCAGGCAATTCGATTCACTTCGTACGGACATTCCATGCCTATGAAATGCTCTGATTACGAGAAGCGAGGGGCAAACTTCAAGGAAGCGAAATGTCAGTGCGAGGACTGTCTCAGAAACGAGGCGCTCGCTGAAGAATTGGAAGAGAGTGAGGACGTTTAATGATTAAAGTAATTCCTATTAAGTACCATACTGATATTTCACATATCGAAGTAAATCCGCTTGGTGATTGGGTGGATCTTCGAGCTGCTGAAGATGTCGATATGAAGGCAGGTGACTTCAAGCTGATATCTCTTGGCATTTCCATGAAGTTGCCCGCAGATTATGAAGCTCATGTGGTTCCTCGATCGTCCACATATAAGAACTGGGGTATCATTCAGGCGAACCATATGGGTGTGATCGACAATCTTTATAGTGGCGATAATGATATTTGGTATTTCCCGGCCATTGCCATTAGAGATACTCACATTTGTAAGAATGAGCGGATTTGCCAGTTTAGAATTATGGAGAAGCAGCCGACGCTTATGTTCAATGAGGTTGATAGATTGATCGACGTCAACCGTGGCGGATTTGGGAGTACGGGTAAGGAGTGATATTTTGGACATGACCCCGATGAGAGTGGGTTTATGTTAATTTGAAAGGAGAAATTATTCATGAACGAAAACATTAGAGTTGAAAATTGGTGTGGTTACGATATTCGCTTTGTTGAGCATGAAGGATCTTGGTATGCGGTATTAAAAGATATTTGTGACGCGTTGAAGCTTCAGACGAGAGACGTTAAAGACAGAATTGAGTGCGAGCATTTAATCAAGACGGCTGTAGTTGGCGATTGGAATCGTCCTGTTAGCTATGACGTAGCTAAAAATTTAACATGTGGGTCTCAACCACCTATTAAAATCGACACTCAAAACGTGCAACGTACATTCAATATGCTCTGTGTCGATGAAGCCGGTATCTATCAGGCACTTAGCAGAAGCACTAGATTGGAGGCTCGGAAGTTTGTTGACTGGATTAGTCACTCTTTGGTCGACCTGCGAAAGGTTGTGGGTCTGGAATCCTATGAAGCTCTTAAGTTGACCAACACGGATGTGCAGAAGCTCATTGCCGATAAGATTGATATTTCTTATAAGGAGCCTACCGGAGACCTTATTCCGGTGAAAGCAGAGCCTACGATTGTAAATAACTATATCAGCAACGTTGACTATCGTAAGGTGTTTGGTTATGCGGCTGCTGGATGCGCTTGTGGTATTATCGTGTATTGCGGTGTCAAGTATGCGGTGAAGCGCATTAAGGCTAAGAAGGCCGAGAAGGAAACTAAGGAGGATTGATATTTAGATGAGAGTAATTAAAAGGAACGGTTCGGAAGTCGAGTTTGACAAATTAAAGATTAAGGCAGCAATCGGAAAAGCTTTTCTAGACCAATACGAGTCTATGGATGTGAATATGCTGAGCTGTATCGAGAAGATTACGGATGAGATTGAAACAGCGGCGAAGTCCAAGAATCTTCATGTCGAAGAGATCCAGGATATAGTGGAGCGGAAACTCATGAACACGAAGTATAAGACGGTCGCCAAGGCTTATGTTAATTATAGATATTTGCACAAGATGGCCCGAGATCAATACAAGGACCTGATGGACTCTGTTGCTGAGAAGTTGTCTGCCAGTAATGTTCAGAATCAGAATGCAAATGTGGATGAGGCTTCTTTTGGCGGTAGAGTCGGTGAGATGGCTGACTTGGTTGCTAAGAAATACGCTCTTGAGTATCTGGTATCTCCGATGGCTAGAGCAAATCATGAGAATAACGAGATTTATATTCATGATTTGAACGCCTATGCGGTTGGTAGTCATAACTGTTTGTCTATCCCATTTGACGATCTTCTGGCTAATGGGTTTAATACTCGTCAAGTTGACATCAGACCTGCACAATCTCTTAATACAGCATTCCAATTGGTAGCTGTGATATTCCAGATTCAGTCCTTACAGCAATTCGGAGGCGTTTCAGCAACTCATCTTGACTGGACTATGGTTCCGTATGTAAGAAAGAGCTTCTATAAGCATTTTAAAGACGGTCTTAAGTATGTTGACGGAAGTAACGAATACATCAGCACTCGTTTTAGTGACGACCTGCCGATTGATGCTTATCAGTATACTCAACATAATGGAAAGGCCTATAAGTATGCTATGGACATGACAATCAACGAGTGTAAACAAGCGGTTGAAGGAATGTATCATAACCTCAATTCACTACAAAGTCGGTCCGGAAATCAACTTCCGTTCAGCTCAATTAACTACGGCACCTGTACTATTCCAGAGGGTCGCATGGTGACCAAGGCGCTGCTTGATGCTTCAATCAAGGGTGTTGGTAAACTTCACAAAACTTCCATTTTCCCCTGCGGTATCTTCCAGTGCATGAAAGGTATCAACCGTGAACCTGGTGATCCCAATTATGACCTTTTTAAGTTAGCCCTCAAATCTACTTCTCTCAGACTCTATCCGAATTATGCAAATGTAGATTGGAGTGGAAATGCTGGGTATGATATTTCCGATCCAAGAACGTATTTCAGTACCATGGGTAAGTGTAAACTACAGCTCATGTAAAATC
>CAYUWC010000033.1:0-11826 GCA_964448355.1 uncultured Oscillospiraceae bacterium
ACTGAATGTTTGTGCTATAATTACACATGTAGAGCATTTCGTGAAGATATAAACTTCACGGTAGCAAAGCCGGCGTTTTAACAACGCGTAAAGCCTGTTGTTTAAAACAAAACGAACAGATAAAAATCGGGAGACTTCTTGCAAAAAGAGGTCTCCCTTGTTTTGTTAAAACAGCATTAAATCGGAGCGAAGCTCCTGTTTTGCTTACAAAAAAGCAGAGTTTATTAACGATTGCAGTCTGCGAGCGGAGAGCTATGCTCCTCAAGGCTGCGTAGACTTGCCGTCTTATAGGCGTAAGACAGTGCTTTGGGGGGTATATTAAGCATTGACGGTTTTGTTAAGACGCAATTATTCTGCGTGATTTTGTCTGTATTCGGCGAGGAGCAGATCGACCATTCTGCCGTAGCTTTTAACGCCGTCGGTTTGTCCGTTTGCCTTAAGGTAGCCGTCGTTTACGGCGTCCGAGATATCGGCGACTATGCCTTCGTACTTTGCCCAGTACTCGTTTTTTGCGTTGATATCGAGTTTAACGTCGTCGCTTAGATCGGCGACTGCGGCGCGATACAGCTCTTTATCTTCCGCATACAGTGCCGAGGCGGTATGCGAATACGCGAGCATAAGGCCGGAATAGACAAATTCGGGGTCTTGGCTTTGCGTGCAAGCGAGATATGCTATGAAATTCGCTTCGTCTTCCCTCATATGTCCGTTCACGTGTGCAAGCTCGTGGCACATGGTTGCCGGTATCGAGACGAACGGTATTGTTGAATTAACATTCGCCTCATACGTAAACGGGAAGAAAAAGCCCGTGATGCGGCTCATAGACATCAGACCGAAAAACGAGACGGGTTTGGGCGCACCGTATTCTCCGGAAAGCGAAGGATATTCTTCGGACAGTGCTTTAACATATTGCGTTGCAAGCTCCGCATTTTCTTCAAACGATCTGTAATTTCCGTCAAATTCGGCTCTTGCGTCGTTGAGCCGTGCGACGATATCTTCGAGCAGAGAAGAAAGTTCCTGTTTTGTCGATTCCTTAATCTCGATGTTTTCCGTTTCGGCAAAGGAGGGTCTGTAATAATTTATTCCGCACGTGACTGCGAAAAGAAAAATTATTACCGACGCCATACATACGATATTTGCCGCAAAGCCGAGCAGGCGTTTAAGCTTGCCGCTTTTGAAGATAATGCCGATGACGGTCGAAACGGTGTATAAAACGATTACTGCCGCAAACGAGATGAGTATTATCTGCGCTACGGAAACGCCGGTCATCGAAAAGAGAAAATTTATCGAGCCGGAGAGTATCGGGTATATGTGTTCAACATAAAAAGCGCAAAAGTCGGGAGAAGAACTCGCTTTTGTTAAGATCATCAGCGCGATCGGAAGAAGGACGATCACCCACAGGCGTTTGAGCTTGAATGTCTCGGAATTATTTTTCATTGCCGAGCTTCTTTCGTTGTGTGCTGTAAGCGAAGAACAGCTGCAATCTTTCCGGGGCGATCTTTGCGAGGATCCTGCCCATTTTCAGCGAAAAACCGGGAACGATGGTCTGTTTTCTTTTAAACATCTTTTTTATTGCGTATTCGGCGACGTATTCGCTTGAAAGAGACGGAATGCTGAAAGCGACGTTTGCGACGTTGTCGAAATTCGTTTTGATCGGGCCGGGACAAAGCGAGCCGACGTATACAGCAGAGCCGTCTCGTTTAAGCTCGTAAGCGACTGCGCGCGTGAGCCTGTGTATATACGCTTTTGACGCATAATACGACGAGAACAGCGGACCGGGCAGGAATGCCGCCGACGAAGCGACGTTGAGAATATATCCGGAATTGCGCTGCGTCATATCTTTTAAAAACAGCTTCATAAGTATATGCATTGCAGTCACGTTCGTGCCTATCATTGCGGTCTCTCGTTCAAGGTCCGTTTCGAGAAATTTGCCGAAAACGCCGAACCCCGCATTGTTGATGAGTATGTCGGGCTTTTTGTCTTTTACCTGTTCGTAAAGAGAATAGATGTTTTCTTCTTTCGAAAGATCGCAGCTTATAACGTCAACGGGAACGGAAAGTTCTTTTTTCAGTTCTTCCATCGGTTCCGTTCTTCTTGCGACAAGAATAAGCGAGACCCCTTTTTTTGCAAGAACACGAGCCATATCTCTGCCGATACCGGAGCTTGCGCCGGTGATAAGTGCTGTCATTGTTTTCAATTCCTTTCAAGTGTGTAATTTAAAATAAAATCTTCTATTTCGTTTGCCGATGCGTGTAAAGTTCCGCGGCACAGCTCTTTTCTGCCGCCGCCTTTGCCGCAGAAGCGCTCGCAGAGCGTCTTGTTAAAACAACGAACGTCTGCCGATTCGGAAGAAAGAGCGTATTGCGTAACACCTTTGTCTTGCGAAACAGCCAATGCCGCTTTGCATTTTGCGGCTGCCGCAAGCGAGAGCGTGCCGAGACGTGCAATGTCTGTCTGCGGTTCGTTTAAAAAAATTATACCGTCCGTTTCGGTGAGATGCTTCGTCTTTTCTTCGACATATCTGCGCCAAAGTTGCTCGTTTGCGTATTTTTGGTTTGACAACTCTTGAGACAGGTGTTCAACGCCGTCCGCAACTTCGCACGGTTTTTTTGAAAGAAGCTTGCCTATGCGGTAAATATCCGCATTTTTCCTTGCGTAGTCGTCGATAGCGCGTGAGCCGCAAAGAATAAATAAGCGAACGCCGCCCTTGTAATTTATATGATCGACGATCTTCAAAAGCCCGATCTCGCCGGTTTTTTTAACGTGCGTACCGCAGCAGGCGCAGAGGTCAACACCGGGTATTTTTGTCAGTCTCACATCGCCCGACAATTCTTTTTTTGAACGATAATCTGTTCTTTCCAACTCTTCGGGAGACGGAAAATATGTTAAAACATCGAGATTTTGCGATATTACGGCATTTGTTTCGATCTCGGCTTGGGCGATCTGCGTATCGGACAGCGGACCGTCGAAATCGACCGTTATAAAATCGCTGCCCATATGAAAGCCCACGTTATTATATCCGTATTTATTATGGACTATTCCGGACAGAATGTGCTCGCCCGAATGGTTTTGCATGAGCATAAAGCGTTTGTTAAAATCTATCCTGCCGTGGAGCTTTTGCCCGACAGAGAGCCGAGGCTGCGAATTATCGGGCAGCTGCAATGTGTGGACGATCTCGCCGTTTTTTTCTTTAACATCGACGATATCAAGCTCGTCGAGCGTGCCGTCATCGTGCGGTTGACCGCCTCCGGTGGGAAAGAACGCGGTGCGGTCGAGCGTTAAATCAAAAAGACCGTTGTTTTCGGTCAAAGACATGATCGTAGCATCAAATTCCGTAAGATACGGGTCGATGTAAAAGAGCTTTTCTGTCATATAAATCTCCATTTCGTCGCCATAGCGGTGGCGAAAACAGTCAGTGAATTTCTTCTGCGTCGTATAAAAACGGACAGATCCCTTTTTAGAATGAATTTATGCGTGAAAGAGGTGTTTTTAATCGTTTTGAATTATAGGATTTTCACGCTTATCTTCTCGCTATTCCGCCGCAATAGGCGGAATAGTTAATTAAATTTACCTGTGCCGAATTTTCGGCAAAGAGGGGCATCCCCGTTTTTAGGATGAATTTAAGCGTAAAAATGTGATCTTGATCGTTTTGAATCATTGGATTTTTACGATCGTCCTCTTTCGTCGTGACCGGCGAAATATGCGTATTTGGGAAAAGCCGGCGTCGCGCGACGCCGGCTTATGTTAAAGCAAAATTTTAATAAATGGATTTACCTGCGGAGTGGAGGTCGTTACAAGCTTCGATAACACGAGCGGTGACGCCTGCTTCCGCCTTTTTGAGGTAAGAACGAGGATCGTAAACCTTCTTTACGCCGACTTCGCCGTCAACCTTAAGAACGCCGTCGTAGTTCTTAAAGAAGTGATCGGCAACGGGACGGGAGAAAGCGTACTGAGTGTCGGTATCGACGTTCATTTTGATAACGCCGTACTGAAGTGTTTCTTCGATGTCTTCTTTCGGGGATCCGGAGCCGCCGTGGAATACGAGCAGATAATGTGCGTCGTCGCCGTATTTTGCTTTGAGTGCGTCCTGACCCTGTTTGAGGATCTTCGGATTGAGCTTAACGTTACCGGGTTTGTAAACGCCGTGAACGTTGCCGAAAGTTGCGGCAAGAGTGAAGTATCCGTTTTCGACCTGACCGAGTGTATCGTAAACGAGCATCATATCTTCGGGAGTGGTGTAGAGTTTTTCGCTGGGAGCGTCTTCTGTGTTAACGCCGTCTTCTTCGCCGCCTACGACGCCTGCTTCGACTTCGAGAACGATCTCGTTTTTAGCGCAGCGTTCGAGAATGGTTTTTGCCATTTTAACATTTTCGTGATGAGGGAGGGCGGAGCCGTCGAACATATGGCTGTTAAACAGATTGGGAAGACCTGCTGCTCTGCGGCGTTCGGTTTCTTCAATAAGAGGCATGAGGAACGAATCGACTTTGTCTGCCTGGCAGTGGTCGGTGTGAAGAGCGATAAAGACATTGTATTTTTCGGCAACCAAACGTGCGTGATTTGCAAGCGTGATCGCGCCGAGAACGGAGTCTTTTACCTTTTGACCGGAAGCGTGTTGTGCGCCGCCGGTGGAAATTTGGATGATACCGTCGCTTTTCGCTTCGGCGAGACCGGCGATAACACCGTTTATGGATTCTATGGAAAAAACGTTAATAGCGGGAAAAGCGTAGTGATTTTTGTACGCTGTTTCCATCATTTTGCAATATGTTTTGTAATCGGCAACAGGCATTGTAATATCTCCTTGTATATTGTTATTGAAATATACGAATATTATACATCAAAAAACTCATACAGTCAAGAGCTGCGGAGCCTGATTTCGATAATTTCGGAAAGTTTTTGTTTTTTTCGGGAGAATTTGCTTTTGCGGTGTTGATTTTCGTGGAATTGTATATTATAATAACAGTGAGAAATTTTATGTAAAGGAACAATAGCGTGAAAATTCAACGGTTCAAAAAATGAGAATACCTGTTTTACGCGGAAATTCACTTTAAAAACGGGGCCCGATCCGTTTTGTCGTAAACGTTTGTCGTAAACGTTTGTCGTAAACGACAGGGTGAATTTCATCAATTATTTGTGCCGCCACTATGGCGACGGAATGGAGAATAATATGTCTGAATTTATTACCGTAGCTCCCGAAGCTGTTAACGATAACGTTATTAAGCTGATCGGAAAGGACTGGACGCTTATCACCGCCGGAGGCGAGGGGTGTTATAACACAATGACCGCAAGCTGGGGCGGCATGGGCGTTTTGTGGTCGGAACCCGTTGCGTTTATTTTTATTCGGCCGCAGCGCTACACTTTCGGTTTTGCGGAGAAAAATCCGATGTTCACGCTTGCGTTTTTCGATGAACAATACCGTTCCGCACTCCGTTTTTGCGGAACACGCTCCGGACGTGATGTCGATAAAGCGAAGCAAACCGGGCTTACGCCTGTTTTCGACAACGGAATAACGTACTTTGACGAGGCAAGGCTTGTTATGGTGTGCGAAAAGCTGTATGCGCAGGATATTTCGGAGGCTTGTTTTATCGATAAAAGTATTATCGGAAAAAATTATCCGACGAACGATTTTCACCGTATGTATATCGGAAAGATCGTTAAATGCCTGCAAAAAGCTTGACAAATAAAAAATACGGGTGTATAATTAAATCAAGAAGTTAATACCGATACGGGTTTAACAAAAGATCGTTTTACGAGAGGTGAGATTTGCATGGACGCGGGAAGTAGTAATACCGGCACCGTACCCCGAAGTAGACCGATGTCCGTGCCGATCGCTCGGACAGATATGTAGGTTTGCGAAAGTTGTTTTCGTACTTTGGGATAAGAGTGTCATTACTTCCTAAAAAGCATTTTTATGCGCAAAAAAAGGAGGATAAAAATGACAGAGAAAACACTTTTGTTCTTGGAAAACAAAGATTTTCGCGGTCTTCGCGAATTTCTTTGCACAATTAACCCTTCGGATATCGCGATCCTTCTTTCGGAGATCCCGGAGGAGAGTTTAACGCTCGTTTTCCGTCTTTTGCCAAAAGAGCTTGCCGCAGAGACGTTCGTCGAAATGGACGGAGACGAACAGGCGTTTTTGTTAAAAGCATTCTCGGACAAAGAAGTCAGGGACGTTTTAGACGAGCTGTATGTTGACGACACGGTAGATATCATCGAAGAGATGCCCGCAAACGTCGTTCGCCGTATACTTGCGCTTGCCGACAGCGAGATGCGCGCGCAGATAAACGAGATTTTGCATTATCCGAAAGATTCCGCAGGCAGCATTATGACGACGGAATTTGTCGATCTTAAGCGAGACATGACCGTTGCCGCCGCTTTTGAACGCATACGTCGTGTCGGCGTTGACAAGGAAACGATATATACTTGTTATGTTATAGACGAAAATCGTCACCTGCTCGGCCTTATTTCCGTTAAAAAGCTTCTTTTGTCGAATATGAGAAGCGTTATCGGGGATATAATGGAGAAAAACGTTATAAGCGTATCGACGCTCCAGGACAAAAAGGAGGTCGGCGACAGCTTTGTTAAATACGGATTTCTCGCAATGCCCGTTGTCGATAACGAAAACCGCCTTGTCGGTATCGTCACTATCGACGACGCTATCGATGTCATTCAGGAAGAAAACACCGAAGACATCGAAATGATGGCGGCTATTACCCCGACAGACAAAACGTACATGAAAACGGGTATTTTCGAAACGTGGCTCAAACGTATACCGTGGCTGCTTATTCTTATGATCTCCGCAACGTTTACCGGTAAGATCATCACGTTTTTCGAAGACGCGCTCGCTGCGCAGATAACTCTTACCGCTTTTATTCCGATGCTGATGGACACGGGCGGCAACGCCGGTTCTCAGGCGTCCGTATCGATAATCAGAGGTCTTGCGCTTAACGAGATCGCAATGAAAGACATCTTTTCCATTTGGCTCAAGGAGCTTGTCGTTTCGGTTTTGTGCGGCGTAACGCTTGCGATAGCGAACTTCGCGAAAATACTTTTGGTCGACAGAGTTTCGATCACCGTCGCTTTCGTCGTTTGTTTGACGTTGTTTATAACGGTCGTTATCGCAAAAATGGTCGGCTGTACGCTGCCTATCCTCGCAAAAAGGATCGGCTTTGACCCCGCAGTTATGGCAAGCCCGTTTATTACAACGATAGTCGACGCACTGTCGCTGCTTATTTATTTTAACATCGCAGCGTCGCTGCTCAAAATTTGAGCCGAAGCCGAAATCGGCGTAAAACTTAAAATGTAAAACCAACAACGCAGAAACTTTTACCGTCTCTGCGTTGTTTTTTATGTTAAAATATAATTAAAATCGAAATTTACCGATTTTTACGTTATGCCGTGCGTCCAGATATTTTCTTTGCGGTTTAACACCATAAATCCCTTTTCGTTGACGACGTTTTGGCGATTGTACGTCATTTGCGAGCCGTCCGCCTGTAAAAATATGCCGCCGGCATTCTCGACGATGGCCTGCATGGCACAGGTGTCCCATTCCGAGGTCTTGCCGAATCTGTAATACACGTCCGCAAGTCCCTGCGCGATAATGCAGCCCTTTTTGCTGCTGCCGATCGCAGTCATGCTTTTTATAGCATTTTTATGCCGGTTTAACAGCTCCTCCGTTCGGCTGTCGTGATTTGAACGCGAACGCAAAACGAGCAGATCTTTCGTCCTGTCGGAAACGTGTATGCGGCGGCTTTGGTCAAACAGCTCGTCAAGCTCCGAAGACGTCGTTTTGTATGCGCCTTTTTTATAAACGGCGTAAAACAACTCGTCCGTTATCGGCACGTAAATCACGCCCGCAACTGCTTTGTTACGAAAAGAAAGGCCTATATTTACCGTAAATTCACCGTTTTTCTTAACAAAATCCTTCGTGCCGTCAAGCGGATCTATGATAAAGCAAAGCTCGTTTTCGAGCCGTGAACGATCATCGGCTGTCTCTTCCGAAAGTCTGCTTACGGTAGGGAATTTTTTTGCGAGAACGGAGTTTATGTATCTGTCCGCTTCTTTGTCCGCGATCGTTACGGGCGTGTTGTCGGACTTAAATTCGACCGAAAAATCGTTTTTGTATATGTCCGATATTATTTTGCCTGCGTTAACGGCGGCATTGCACAGCGTTTTTATCAGTTCCTCTGTCGAGAAAGGAAGAAAGTCGGTCATTTTGTTCACCTTACCATATACGATGTTAACATAAAATATTATACGATAAATATACGGGAAAGTCAAGCATAGTGTTAAATCATGAAGCTAAAATGCTTACTCATAAGTGCAAGCGGATCTTGCGGAACCGTCATGCGCATCCGATATCGGATCTCGACAGTGGGTGCGATGTTTCGCAGGCGGCAAAGCCGTAAAGGCTTGCAAAATAAGGGCTTTTGTGTGTTAAACAATAAAAAAGACACGCTTCGATATCCGTCGAAACGTGCCTTGTTAATGTATGTCAGGAATTTGTGTCCGTACTCATGCTTTCTCTGAACAGCAGAGAAAAAGACCATACGCCGGAAATTCCGACGAGAGTGTATACGATCCTGCTGATGACCGATGTGTCACCGCCGAAAAGCCATGCCACGGCGTTAAAGCCGAAGATCCCGACACCGCCCCAAACAAGCGCTCCTATTATAACGAGAACGAGAGCCAATCTGTCTATAAGCTTCATTGAGTGCATTCATCTCCTTGAAAATGTTTTTCGTTCGAGATGATTATTCCCCGTGCAGTGCAAAATATACGTTTTTGTGATTTTTATTTTTGTTAAAACATCGCGCGCGGTATTCGATGTTAACAAAACGGCGTTTTTTTCTTCAATTCTTCTATAATGACGGCGATCGCATCCTCGTCGCAGGACACCGTTACGTAGTCCGCCGCGTCTTTCGCTTCCTGTGTTCCGCCTGAAACGCAAATTCCGATGTCCGCCGCTTTGAGCATTTCCGTATCGTTGTCGTAGTTGCCTGCCGTTACCGCAAGCACAGAGCCTGTCAATGCTTTAACACGCAGCACGGCGTTGCCTTTGCCTGCCTGTAAAGAGAACATCTCAAGTCCCTCCGACCAGCCTCTGCAAAACTTGTATCCGGGGAATTCTTTCGGCACGATTTCTTTTAACAGTGCGGTCTTTTCCCTGTTTTGAATGAACATTACATCGAATATTCTCTCGTCTATACGTGCAAGAAAGCTGTCTGCGTCCTCGTTTTGCTGTTTCGTGAAAAGCTTCGTTTCCGCATGGATCTGCAACGCCCCGATATCGGGAAACGTTTCGAGCATTTTTTTTATATCTTTTTTCGCATCGTCGCAAAGCGGATATTTCTCCGTATATTCGCGTTTTACGGGGTCGAATATTACCGAACCGTTGAGCGAAACGATATATGTGTTGCACACGAAAATATCCGTAAACCCGTCGAGATGTTCGGGCCGTCTGCCCGTTGCGGCGGTGAAAAGACCGCCGTTTTGTTGAAAATAACGTATTGCGTCGGCATTTTTTCTGCTTATCTTGCCGTTGTTGCCGACAAGCGTTCCGTCCATGTCGGAACATAATATTATTTCGTCGTAAATTCCCATTTTTTCCCTCAAATATGCTCTCTTATATATCTTGCGACGCTGTCCTCCGTGTTTCTGCCGATAACAATATCCGCAGCGGCTTTAACGGATTCATGCGCGTTTTCGACCGCTATTTTAACATCGCACGCTTCAAAAAGCGGCAGATCGTTGAGATTGTCGCCGAAGCCGACAACGGTGTTAAACCCGTATTCTTTCTTTAAAAATTCCGCGCCGTGCTTTTTTGACGCCGTGTCCGCAAAAATTTCGAGATACATACTGTGCGAATCGTAAATATCGTGATAATATGTGTAATTTATGCCCGAAACGTCTTTTATCGCCTCGATGGCGTTTAAGACGGCAGCGTCCGTGTCCGTTAACGAAAAATATGTTATACCCTTATCCGTAAGCGACACGGGATCTTGAATATGCGTGAATTTTTTACCGTATTTTTGTACACGCTCCGCGACAAAAGCTCGCATTGCCGCATTTTTAAGCTCCGTGTAATACGCGCTCATTCCGTTCTCGGCAGTGTATATAAACGCTTTTACACGGGTCTCGTCAAGCTTTTTTATTATTTGCGATGCTGCGGCGACGTCTATTATATGTGTGCGTATGTATGTCTGCGTTCGTATATCGTATATCGAAACGCCGTTTTGCATTATCGACGGCACGGTGGGCGGCGCTTGTTTTAACAAACTGTTTACCGTTGCCGCAGTCCTTGCCGTTGCTGCGGCAAAGCTTACGCCGTTTTTATATGCGTCGTTTAACAATTTTACAGATCTTTCCGAAAGCTGTGCGCCTTCGCCGAGCAGTGTTCCGTCAAGATCCGAAATATACAGTGTTTTGTTTTTTTCGGGCATATTTTCACCTTCTTTGTTCGACAAAGTATACCATATTCTCGCCGATTCGTCAATAGTCCACGCGGCGGTCGTTTTACTGGAAATATTTTAGGGGTTACAAACGGGCGGCTGTTATGTTAAAATAATATCGCATATATAACTTGCGAAAGCTGCCGACGCCTCTTGGACGGAGCTTTGCTATGTTGAATCATATATGCTTTAACGGAAAGGAATGATTTTAACAGTGAAAAAGATATTTTACACGGCAATATGCGCTGCAACGGTTCTCGGAATGTCGTTACCGTTTGCTGCCGTAAGCGTCGGAAAGGTCAACACTCAGTCGACCGGGTTGAACATACGAAGCGGAGCCGGTACCGGATATTCCGTTGTGACGTCCGTGCCGAAAAGCTCTTATTTAACAATCGAGAGCGAGACGAACGGCTGGTATAAGGTTCGTTACGCTTCAAACGCTTACGGTTGGGTCAATGCGGATTACATATCAAAAATCGCTTCAAAAACGAGATATGTACACACTTCTTACGGAAAGCTGAACGTTCGTTACGGTGCAGGAAAGAATTATGCGATAAAAGCACGGCTGTCAAAAGGCACGGAGGTCCTTGTCATTTCCGAAAACGGAGGCTGGTGCAACATCGTGTATAACGGAAACGAGGTCGGTTGGGTAAGCAGCGAGTTTTTGGTGACATCGCCTGCGGACGAAACGGGCGCCGTGTATCTTTCCGTGCCGAGGTATTCTCAGACCGACAGCCGATGGAGATACGACTATCTCGGCTATTCGTCTCGCACGATAGGCAGTTCGGGCTGTACGACTTGCTGTATTGCGATGGCGGAAACGTATCTTCGCGGATATACCGTATACCCCGACGATATGGAAGATGAGCTTTCGTATTCCGCAAGCGGCGATCTTTATTGGCCGTCGGGATATAATGCGGTGTTCTCAAAAGATTTTTCGCTTATTTTGTCCGAACTGAAAGCCGGACGCCCCGTTCTTGTCGGTGCGAAAAAAAGTAACGGAAATCAGCACTGGGCCCTCGTTACGGGTTATAACGGCGGCGGCCTTAACGCGTCGTCGTTTGTTATTAACGACCCCGGTTCTTCCGCACGAACAACGCTTGCCGAGTTCTTCTCCGCATTCCCGGTGTTTTATAAGCTCGTAACGGTCTCATAAAATGTTAAAATATAACCTAACACAGCTATCCCTGTCGTTAAGACGTCGGATTTTTGCATAACGCTCTACGGATATTGATCTTGGCGAGCGAAAAGTGTTGCCCCGATTTGAACACAACACATAAAACGCTAAAATATCAAAAACAGAACAGAGCTGCCGCCTTTTTCGACGACAGCTCTGTTTGACTGCAATGATTTTTGTTTAACTTTACGAAAAAAACTGCCG
>CAYUWC010000034.1:0-11448 GCA_964448355.1 uncultured Oscillospiraceae bacterium
ATGAAATCAATGAGAAAAAATCATCTATTATTCCTATACTGCACAGGCAGCTATCAAGGAACAGTGCTAAGCGGGATTGCCTATCGGAACTGTTTGTTGATTGCGGAATAGTCAGCTGTTAAAAATCGCATTCAATAATAAATCTGATCGAAAAAGCGTGTAATATGCTTGTTTTTGACAAACCGACCGAAAGAACTTTATTCAGGTTCTTGATGTCGGGTTAACAACAAAAATAACATCCTCACATCGTTCGCTATCATTGCACCGGCGTGAGGATGTTTTGTTTTGATTATAGCGTCTATCTCGGGGAATTTTTCAGATGAAAGTTTATCTTAAGCTCAACAATATGTTGAATTTCCGACATTGCAAAACTTTAGAATATCGTTTTTAAATTTTAGGTAAGCTGTTCAACTCCTCTTAGACGGCGATACAAGCCCTTGTCACGTTGAATGACCGGCAAGTACCATATTGAAATTACAAAATCCCACCTTACTGTCGTAGGGTGGGATTTTGTTCGATTATTATTTGTAAAATTCGTAATATTGTTGTCCGAACGGACGTTCGTCTCTGCGTGTGGGATCGTATGGCAGCAGACGCTTGCCGTTCGTTTTTTGTTTAACTCAATATTTATTTAACTGTGTTTACAACAATATTGTACTCGCCGGGTTCTGCCGTGAAAATTGCGTTATCGTTTTCAAAACGTATATTCAGTGCCGAAAGGTCGCCTCCCGTAATGTTGAAATCGGCTGCGTTTTGCAATACGATATCCGCTGTCGTGTTTGCCGGAACAACAAAGTGGTATTCGATACGATCGTTGTCTGCGTACTTCCATTCGCTTACGATTTGTCCGAATGCGGAATCGTACTTTGCGCTGCAATGACCCAGACTGATATCCGGTTCGGGTGCGAGACGGAACGATTTGAAGCCGTCGACGGGGGATATACCTGCCGCATATCTGAACAGCCATTCTCCGATAACGCCGTATGCGTAGTGGTTAAACGAGTTCATACCTACGTCGCCGAAGCCTGTTTCGAGCGAATAAGAATTCCAACGTTCCCAGATCGTTGTCGCACCTGCTTTGACGGAATACAGCCATGACGGCGCTTCTGTTTGCAACAGCAGTTTGTACGCTTCTTTTTGCATTCCGAACTCACTGAGCGTGGGCGCAAGGATAGATGTGCCGAGGAAGCCTGTTTGAACATGATAGCCGTGCTCGTCCATACTCTTTTGCAATGCGGTTTTAACGACTTTTACGGACTCCTCGTTCGGCAGCAGACCGAGCTTTAATGCGAACAGGTACGCCGTTTGTTGCGTTAAAGTTATCGAACCGTCTTCTCGGACATAGCGTTCGCAGAAAACAGCTTTTTCTTTTTCGTATACTTGACGATAACGTTCCGCATCGCTTGTTTTACCTATGGCATCGGCCATTTGTGCCATTGCAAGCGCGTCAAACGCATAGTAGCAAACGCCCAAATATTTTTGAAGGTCTCTGTCGTTCGGTTCTACCGACAACCAGTCGCCGTAACGAGGAAGCGGACCGTCTCCGTTTGTCGAAGCGAGAAAACCGTCCACATAATGTTGCATTGACGCGTACATCTCTTCGATAGGCACCGTCGAACCGTACATTTTATACAGATAATACGGGACAAGTATGCCGGCGTCCGCCCAACCCAAAGCGCCGAAGTCCGATCCGTACGGACCTAAAGGCGCAACGCTCGTGTAGCCGCCGTTTTTACCCTGAGCATCTCGAAGGTCAAGAAGCCATTTGCCCAAAAAGCTCTTTGTTATCGTGGAAAAATACGATGCGGTCGTGGTGAACACTTGCGTATCTGCGGTCCAGCCTAAACGTTCGTTTCTTTGCGGACAGTCGGTAGGAACGCTCAGATAATTGGAGTACATTCCCCAACGTGCGTTTTGAATAAGCCTGTTCACATCGGTATTTCCCGTTTCGACACAGCCGCTGTCGTACTCAACGTTTGTGAGCACTTCGCCGCACAGTGCTTCGAATTTAACAGGCGCGGTCGCCGTGATCGAAAGATAGCGGAAGCCGTAGAACGTGTACAGCGGACGGTATGTATCGTTTTCTCCTCGCAAAGTATAATGCGTCGTAGCCTTTGCGGACCTGAGATTTACTGTGTAAACGGAGCCTTCCGGACCGTCGTTGCCGCGCGAACGTTTGCCGTTTTGATCGTTGAGCATTTCTCCGTGGCGTACGGTTATTGCTGTTCCGCATTTGCCGCTGACGGTGAAAAATTCACGGCCGGCAAAGTTTTGACCGAAATCGACGACAGCCGTTTCTCCGGTATTTAACGTAAACGGTTCAAATCCGTCGCTTGAACGGCAAACAACAATTTTTCCGAGATGTTCGTCATCGGCACCCGTTACTCCGTTCCATATCTTTACGGTTTGAGCGTGACGTTCAAGGTCGTTACGAACGATCGTGCGGGTTCCTCTGTGCGCCGAAAGCACGCCGGTAAATTCCGTGTTAACAACAACATCGTCCCAGTCATCATCGTTAAAATCGGGGTACATAAAAGCGTCGGAGATCCTTGCATCGTATGTTTCGCCCGAATATACAGAAGCGCTGACGAGAGGTATATTGTGATAGCTCTTCCACGACGTGTCTGTTACAACAACATTTCGTCCGTTGTCGTCCGTTAACAACAAAATTGCCCAATATGCGGACTTGTCGCCGTAGCGTACCACGATGTCGTCGGACCACCAACCTCCGGATACTGTCGAAGACAATACGTTTTCGCCGTTTTTGAGCATATGTGTAACGTCAAACGTGAAATAACATTTGCGTTTTTCCACCTGAGTAAAGCCCGGCAGTAATTCGGTATAAACTTTCGAGCCGTCTTTCTGCAGCCTGTACACACGTTCTCCGTTTATGAACGTCTGATGTATTCCGAGGGAGGATACGTACAGCTTTGCCGTGCGGATATTAGATACGTTAAACCTGCGTCTGAATGCGGACATTTCTTCTTTTTTCCAGATCTCTCCGCAGCCTGCGACGCTGTATGTTCCGTTTTGAACATTGCCCACAGAGAAAGGATTTGTTGAAAAATCGTATACAAACACAGTCTTTCCGTTTGTGTCCGTCACCATAAATTCGCTGACGGCTCCGGATTCTCTGCCGGCGGTGCGTACACCCGGCTTACATATTACGGGTACGGGCATACCTTGTTCGATAACAAGTTCGCTTTCTTTTTTGCCGTTTATTAACGTTACGATAGCTTTGGGCGTTACGTTTATCTGCATTTTAACACCTTTTGCAGCCTGCTCCGGTGTCAGCCCCTGAGTAACGGTAAGGTCAACGGCGTCGGCGTCTACTCGATTTGTGGCATAGCCTTTTGCGGTATGTATATGCGGCGCGAGCTGAACATGGTCGTCCTTGATTCGAAGCTGCGTCATGTAATAATCGTTGCGTGCCGAGCGGCCGAACAATATGCCCATCGCAGCGTTATAAACGGATATATTGCAGCTGATCGTGTACTCGGAAATATCTTCGGATATGCCGTCGTCACGGTCTTCGTTGGAGATCCATTGCGCTCCGTACGAATTTATCGTATCTTTAAGCCCCGTCTCAAAATATCCGCAAATGCTTTCGCTCTCGTCCTGTTCGTTCCAAACAGTCACCTCTACGTCGTATCTTGAGGAAGCTTGCAGTTCCTCACCGCAATACGGAATGTCTACGGTTTGAGAGGAAATCGTTTTTTTGCTGTCGTAACAAAGATGTTCCCCAAGGCGTACAACGAGCCTGTATGCGCTTTGTTTTACACAATTTGTGTGTCCGTCCAACTTCCACGAAAATCTGATCGCTTCGTCGATACCGACGGGATTATACAAATCGTTAACTGTTAAACCATATAAAGAAAAATTGTTCATCACAGTATAACCTCCTGAGGTTTTTATCAGTATAGCACGTTTTTTTCTGTTTTGCAATACGAATCGAAAAAAATTTTTATTTTTAAAAAGTTTTATTTTTTTTCGCTCGATATATCAACATAATGCTCTCTACTATACAAACACCCTGTAAAGGTTTTTATCTTTACAGGGCGATGGTGTCGTTAAAAATGCTTTTTTACAGTTAAAATATTTTGCCCGTCGGTGTATGCGTATTTTACATCATCCATCAACTTTTTGACCATAAATATACCGAGGCCTCCGGGAGATCTTTCTTCCGCCGAAAGCGTAACGTCGGGATCCGATCTCATTAACGGATCGTATGGCGTGCCGCTGTCGAAAAACGTTATATCTACGGACTTTTCGGTTCGGTCAAGCTCCAAACGTATCTTTACTTCGCCGACATTTTCTGGATACGCATATCTTACGATGTTTGAAAACAATTCGTCGATTGCGATATCTATCTGCTGTTGAACTTTTGACGGACAACCGAGACTGTCAAGCTCCGTGTTTACAAATTCCGTTACGGTATCGAGATTGTCGAGTACGGCATTGACCGTTAATTCTTTCATCGTTCCTCGCCCTCGTTTTCCGTCATCGTATGCCTATATTCAAGGCAAAGCATTGTAATATCGTCAAACTGTTCCGCACTGCCGACAAATTCGTCGATACTGTTTTTAACATGATGCAGTATTTCCGTGGGTGAGCCGTTTTTACAGTTGTTGATGGCAACTCCCAGCCTTTCCGTGCCGTAAAGACGGTTTTGCGTATCGGTAGCCTCCGTAACTCCGTCGGTGTAAAGGAAAATCTTGTCGCCCACGTCGAGTGTCGTGCTGCCTGCGCGGTAATTCATGCCTTCCATTCCCGCCAATACAAAGCCCGGTCTGATCTTATACGGTTCGAAATCGCCGTTTGCCTTGCATATATACGGCGGTTCGTGACCTGCGTTAACAAATCTGAACTCGCCGGTTTGCAGGTCAAGCACGCCTTCAAACGCCGTTATAAACAACCCCTCGCTGTTTGTCTCGCAAAGCAGCTCGTTAACGGACGAGAAAACTTCGCCGAGATCTTCGTCGGGTGCGGTATGGTCTTTGATAAGTGTTTTGCCTATAACCATAAACAGTGCCGCAGGAACGCCTTTGCCCGAAACGTCCGCAACAACTATCGCAAGATGGCTTTTGTCTACCATAAAGAAATCGTAAAAATCGCCTCCGACTTCTTTTGCGGGATCCATTGTCGCGTAAATGTCAAATTCTCGATGTTCGGGAAAAGCGGGGAAAATACACGGCAGCATCGACGCCTGAATATTTCGTGCAATGTCAAGTTCGGCACCGATCCTCTCTTTTTCAGCCGTCATTTTGGAAAGATTTGTAATATAATCTCCGAGCCGTACAAGCATAATGTTAAATGCCGACGCAAGAGCTTCTATCTCGTCTCCGGTCGGAAGGTCGATCTGCTGTACTTTGAAAGTCTCGCTTTCCGTTACGTTCCTTGTAAATGCCGCAAGCTGACTTATAGGCTTTGTTACATTTTTTATAACAAAGAAGAAATATACCACTATCGTTATCAGCACTATCGCAAAGGAGATAAGGAGCATATTTGTAAAAAACGAATTTAAGTATGCACGGACATCGCTCATATCCAGAATATATTGGATCTCGGCGATCGCATCGCCGTTTTCGTCGAGAATTACCGAAACGCCCGTGTAATTGTAACCGTAATCGTTATCTGTTACCAAAGGCGTGTCCAGTCCCTTGTTTTCGGCGTAAAGCTCCCAAATGGTTATGTATTTTTCCATGTCCGCAGGATCATCGGGATTTGCCGCGTCAACATAAAGAATATCTTCGCCATAGCCGATCTGCGCAGCCGGGTCGTCGCCCATCTGCTCGACCATGGCGTCAATATAAAACGTCACACTGTCTTCGTCCGGAACGACAAGCGATAGATAAGTCACGTTTCCGTCCTGTTTGAGTTTGTTGAAGAGTGCGGCCATTTCTTTGTATTCTTCGCTTTGATCTCCGCCGTCCGAAATTATCGTTTTAACATCTTCGGCCCGCAGCATTGCGGCTATTGCGTTGCTGTTTGTCATAACACGCTCCGCATACATATCTTCGAGGTATATTCGAGATGTGTTATAGCTGAAAAGCGATATTACGACCGTAAGAACAAGAGCTACGATACTGAGCGAAATAATAAATTTCGGTAAAAGTTTTATCTTCATAGTTCCTCCCGAACGAGAAATTTTGTATAATAATGCCTGTTAACGGCTTCCGCACGAAATAATTTTTGTGCCGATAAAAATGTCGGATCCTCGGCAAAGGATATGCTCTTGCAGCTGTGCGTAATTTTCATTCAACCACGCTTGCCACCGAATATACTCTTCGTTATTCGGTTCTTCGGCGCACAGCAGCTCGACATCTGACGGGAAATACGAAAAAAACGTCTCGAATATCGCTTTTTTTAACGCCAAACTGTCTGCGGACGCTGCAATACCGTCGCACCATGTTTGAATATTATCGTATCCGCAGTTCGTCAGCAAATCGGGTAATTGCGCTCCGAGCTGCCTGTTTCCGGCATATTTATCTCGGTTTAACATCCTCATAAATTCATCTAAAAGCTCTGTTTTAGGATTTATAGTCGATGTGCTGTCGACCGGTTCGACGATAAAAAGCCGACCTTGTTTTCGCAAAAACGGATGCAGACTGCGTAACAGCTTTTCCGCATTGGAAAGATGCATTAAAACAAACGAAAGGCAGATAATATCAAATCCGTCCGCACAGTCATCTTTTTTTATGTTCAACAGCTTGTCGGGCATATCGTCGCTTTCGATATCCACGGTCTCAAAACGGAATTTATCGCTCCCGTAATTTTTTTTCGCTTTTTTTATCATCGCCGGATCACAGTCGATCCCGATAACTTTCGATACGTGCGGTATATTGAACAGACTGACCGTTTTTGCTCCGTCGTTGCAGCCTATGTCCAAAACATGAATGTTTTCTTTTTGCTTTGTAAGTTCGAGTATTGCCGATAATTCGTAACGCGACAGCAGTTTACGCTGCGTTTCGAGCCGCATACGCTCTTTATCTGTGTTAAAAATATCTTTTGTCTGCAAAATATCTCCTTTAACGTTTGTCAAATAACAATGTAAAGATAATTGAATATCATTTTACGCTGATATTCGCAACGTTTTGTTTTCGTTTTGATAACTTTCAAAACACCGTTGTCGATGTCGTCGCCGTTCGATTCAAACGGGTCGTACGTTTTTGTGTTATCTCGTATGCGCAAAACAAGATCGCCTTTGTTTTCCATCATTTTTATGGAAATATAAAAGTTCTTTTTACTGCTGTTGAGCGCATATTTGATGATGTTGAGCAATATTTCTTCGCAAATAAAATTTATGATAAACGATGTTTTGACGGATATATCCCATTCTTCAAAAATACGCTCAAGATCTTCGGAAATTTTCTTTGCGCTTTCCGGGGCTATTATGTAGGTTTCTTCAAAAGAGCGTCCCGAAAAAACATAATTTTTCTCGATATATTTTTGGGACGGCAAAACGAGCGATATGCATAACACAACGATCGTTGTCAACACTTCTGCGCCTACATACGCAAGAGCCAAGCCGTTGATGTTTGCTCCCGGGATCAGCAATGCGCCGAACGCGATCACCAAAACACAATTGCGCAGCACGGATATCGTGTTTGCGATCCGAGAACGCTCCGTCGATTGCCAAAAAGCGGTCGAAACGGTGTTAATACCCGTAAATATTATGCTTGCCGCAAATATACGAACGGCAGGAATCGCAATGGCAATGTCCGCGCCGTCTGTTATACCGAAAAAGCATATTATCGGTTCGGGGAAAAGCGCGCATATCAATGCGGATATCGCTCCCAAAAAAGCGGATACTAAAAGAGAACGGCGGTGTACGTTGTTTATTCCGTTAACATCGCCTTCGCCGACCAAAAACGCCGTTATAGACGACTGCGCATTTGCCGTACCGTTAAAAATACCGCACGGTATGGTGTTTACCGTAAAAATAACACTGTAAATCGCAACATACAACGCTCCGTTGCTGCCGCCGAGACGCAGAAGCAGAGTGTTAAACAACAGCATCGAGACCGCTCGGAAAAAGTTCTCGGAGCCGATGCCGAATCCGTTGCGTATAAAATCGTAAAGATCGGTAAATTTCGGGATCGTAAGAGAGAGCGAAAGCATACGGTGTTGTTTTGTAAAATGCGTTAACAACACTGTGCTCGCTCCTATCTGTGCTGCGCATATCGCAATGGCAGCGCCTAAAATGCCCAGGTTGAATATCTTCATTAAAATAACATCGAACGAGATATTGACCATAATGTACACTGCGGAAGCTACCGCATCTCTGTGCGGATCGCTGTCGATCCTTACTGCAGCGGAAAGAATATAGTACATTACAAAAAACGGAGACATTGCCATTATTAACGGAATATACCGATCCGCAACTGGATATAATTCTCCGTCTGCGCCGAGCAATGCAAAAAAAGTGTCTTTAAAAAAGACAGGTATGATGCTTATTGCACCGAATATCAGCCCGAATGTCAATAACGAAGAAAAAACCCGATTTGCTCCCTCTTTATCCGCAGCACCGAGACATTTCCCGATCGTTACGGCAGCACCGCCTCCGAGCGTTACGCCGATAAGAATGTATATAAAAAAGAGGGGAGTGGCGATGTTTAACACGGCAAGTCCGTCGCTTCCGACAAAATTGCCGATCAGTATCGTGTCGATAAGAACGCTTGAGGTCGTTGTGAGCGACGTGAAAATACCCCATATCAGGAAATATCTGTATGCGCTGCTTGCAAAATTCAGCCCCGTTTGGTCGGACAGTCTCTGCCTTTGCTTTGCCGATCGTTTTGTCATAACGTTTTATTCTATAGTCAGTATATCGGAAAATCCGGTTACTTCAAATATCTCGGAAATAGTCTCGTTGACGTTTTTTACGATCATTTCTCCTTGGCGGTTCATCACTTTTTGAGCCGCAAGAAGAACTCTCAGTCCTGCGGAGGATATGTATTCGAGCGCCGTAAAATCAAGTACGAGTTTTTGAACTCCGTTTATGCTTTGCTTTAACTCTGTTTCGAGTGCGGGAGATGTGGTCGTGTCGAGACGTCCCTCGAGTTTTATTGTAAGCTCTGTGCCGTTTATAAGTTTATCGATCTTCATTTTTTTCTCCTTGATCTGAATAAATATGTGTTTCCTTTTTTATTATAACATATGAAAACCGAAATTTCAATAGCAGAATCGAAAATAATTAAAAAAAGTGTATGGCGCATCAATATGTTGATCTGACGGAAAAACAAATCTGTTTATTGTTATTCGTAAAAAATCATCGACAAATCTTAAAAACCTATTGATAAACATAAAATTCCGTGCTATGATAACGTCATAAACAAAAGGAATAAGTTATATTTGGACTACAAAAAGGATCGGGGACAACAATGACGGATCTGTCAATAAAAATACTTGACGAAAAAGAAATCGAAAACGCGTTGAACCTCGTATGGAAGGTGTTTTCGGAATATGAAGCTCCCGACTATACTCAAGGCGGCGTAAAGGAGTTTTACAACAGCATTCACGACGAAAACTATCTTTCAACGTTATCGGTATACGGTGCGTTTACCGACGGGGAATTGGTCGGTGTTATCGCCACAAGAAACGGAGGCAAGCATATCGCTTTATTTTTCGTGGACGGGAAATATCATCGCCAAGGTATCGGAAAAAAATTGTTTCAAACGGTACGAACATATAACATGACGGTAAATTCCTCTCCGTATGCCGTTCCGATATATACAAGGCTCGGCTTTACTGTCGTCAATTCGGAACAGCTCGTCAACGGCTTGCGATTTACGCCGATGGAACTTAAATAATGTTAACACGCTCCCCTTGATTTTATCCCCGACCAATGGCAGCGATCGTTTATTGTCGGATTACAATTTGACGTTTAGACGAAATATATTAAAAGTAAAAGAGCTGCTTTTTGCTCGATTTTTCTCACAAACTGAGAAAAAATCTCATAAACCGTGCGCTTGATTGGACCGTAAAAATATGTTATACTATTATCACCGGTAAAACATACGCCCTGCGCAGATGCTGACAGAATGGAGATATGGTATGAAATTAAATTTAGGGAACCAAATACGTTTGAATCGCCGACGTATGAATCTTACTCAGGAACAATTGGCGGAAAAATTCGGAACGTCTCCGCAGGCTATTTCTCGGTGGGAAATAGGTGCGACCTATCCCGATATCGAGATGCTGCCGATGATAGCATCGTTTTTTGAAACATCGGTAGATGCGTTGCTTGGAGTTACTAAGGAGGAAAAAGAAAAGTTTTGCGCTGATCTGCAAAAATCATTTGAGGTTGCCGTTCGTGCAAAGGATATTCAGAAAACTATCGAGATCATGCGAGAAATACGGCGCAATCTCAAAGAATATCAGTATTATTGGTTTTGGGGATTGTATAACGAGATTTGGAAAGTCCGTTTGTTCCGAGACGAGAAAGTTCTCGAAGAAATGCGTCTTTTAGCGGAAGAAATATTCAGTGTGTGTCCCAAAGACGATCATTGGGCTGTTATTGATTGTATGTCATATATGGAAGATGATGAGCATCTTGACGCTTTTTTGGACGCATATTCCGGCCGAGAGGATATGGCGCGTTCAAGCTTGCTGTTTAAAAGATATAAAATGCGCGAAGAGCTTGATAAAATTGAGCCCGTAAGGCATGGCATTCTATGGTGGGAACTTTCGCATATTATAACTGCGGCGAACGATTGGCAAGTATATCTTTGCAAGGACCCCAATCATTTTATTTGGTTTTGCGAAACACAGCTTGGTTATCTCAACGCGGTAAACAATTTGTCTCCCGACAAGAAACATTTGCTCAGCGGCGGAACCGGGCCGGATTTGTGGTGCGAAGAAAGAATACAGCTTGGGATACGCTATTCGGCTTCTTTTGCCAAGCTCGGAAAAATGGATGAAGCTTATGATGCTTTTGAAGACACAATACGTGTGATCGAACAGATTATGTCTGTCACAGATGACGAGTTCCAAATGAGTTGCTCGTCTCCCGCATTAGATGGATTTTATTTGGAATCCAAAATCAACTGGCATGAGAAAGACGGCAAAGAATATAAAGAAATCAGTATGCAGTATAACGATTGGTGGAATTGGATCATTCCGCTTGATTATCAAAAAGCCTTTAAACACGCTTGGTTTGATAGCATGAGGGAAGATAAACGCTTTGATTCGCTTTTTGAAAGATTGGACAATTGCGTTGTTTGCAGAGAAATATCAACCAATTAAAATATCCATTTAAGTTTTTAGCCTCCGATAGGGAAAATCCTTGTCGGAGGCTATTTTCATTTCTTGTTATTAAAATTTGGATACTCAAATAAAACAAATAATCCGAACGACTCTCCTAAGAGGAGAATGTTCGGATTATTGTTATGTGGTCGGAGTGACAGGGGTCGAACCTGCGGCATCGACGTCCCAAACGTCGCGCGCTAC
>CAYUWC010000035.1:0-11355 GCA_964448355.1 uncultured Oscillospiraceae bacterium
GGTGACTGCTCAATAGATCTCGATAACAGCAACACAACAGATAATGTAACCGTTACAACAACTGTTACCACAACTGAAGATTTGAGCAGTAAACTTACAACGAGCGGTGATGTTGAAGTTGTTCTCAGTGCCGGAACATACACGCTTCCCGCAACAAGTAAAAAAACTGTTGAGATAATCGGAACTAAAGATACCGTAATAGATATGGCTAACAGTGAAATGACCAGTGCAGGTGTTTCTACTGACGGTTTGAATATTACGTTTGAGGGCGTAACCGTACAATTCGCAGATGAATTTAACTATAAAGGCATACAGCACACCAGTAAGGTAACATATAAAGATTGTACGATTAAAGGTAACCAGACAATGTACGCAAATACTGTTGAGTTTATCAATTGTACATTTGAAAACCTTACAAATGATTATTGTATTTGGACATACGGTGCCGGCACAGTTACTTTTGACAGCTGCACGTTTAACACCGCAGGCAAAGCAATTCTTGTATATGCAGAACAATGGGTTGATTCTCAAACTGTAACCGTTAAAAACTGTACATTCAATGCAACTCAAAAAGGTTACACCAGCTCCGGTGACCAGTGTGCCGCAATCGAAATCGACGGAAGATTGATTAAAGGTACATATACTGTAAATATTGAGGGTACTAACAATGTATCGACGAACTTTGCGGGAATTTCGAGAATTAAAGGACAGAAAGATCCTTCAAATGTTACCGTAACCGTAAATCAATAATACAGTAATCGAATGATTTCCGCAGCCAAAGCAGTAGGTTCAGACGGGCTTACGGGAGGCTGTGAGAACACATTTTGAATGTCTGAAAATAATTCGGGTTGTTAGGTTTTGAATTAACCAGCCTAAAAGATGCGACCGCTTGCGGATAAAATACCGTGAGCGGTCGATATTTTTTGTAAAAATCAAAACCGGAGAAGTGAATCAGTAATAAGCGCAATACGAGTTTTTGTCGGAAACGAGGAAGATGAGAAATGAAGCGATGAACCGAGATATGGTGCGATGAGATGTTGAGTGCGGAGAGAAAAAATCGTAAAGAATGATTGGTTAAAAAACGGTGTTAAGCGGTGGAATACAGGCGATACGGCAAGGCAGAATTTGCGAAAAAAAGAGAAATATTATTGACAAAACGGGATAAAAGCTATATAATATAAGCGCAGGATAAATGTTTCTCATTTGCGTGGAATAAGCGATGAATACGTTCAAAATCAAACATTTCAAGGATGTGTTAAATAAATCGTTTAACGCGAATCGAGAGGAGATCAAGGGACTTACGGTTGAGCCCCGGTCTGCTAAAGATAAAAACACAAAACAAACAGAGGTAAAATTCCGAAAAACAAGCTCGATTTTGTGATGGCTCCGTTTTTTGCGGAGATGTTAGCGTGAAAAATCAATGATAAAAAAAGAAAAATAACATTTATTTCACGCATAAATTCACCTTGAAAACTGGACCCGATCCGTTTTTATTGTCATGCGTTGCGATATACATTTGCCGTATACGGATGTCATACACGTTTGCCGCACGTGTTTGTTCCATGCGTTGTTGAACACGTATGTCGCAATACGGTTGGCTTATACGTTTGTCGTAAAAGACGCAGGTGAATTTTATTAACTATGTTGTGCCGCCGTTTGGCGGCGGAATAGAGATTTAAATTACAAAATCGGTCCCATACTCTCGGAAAGGGTGGTCATAAAATATGGGTGTTAACAACGGACACAGGTATTCGGGCAGTGAAGCCGAATATTCCCGTCGGCAGAGGAGTATTATTCGCCGTCGGAAGAAGCGTATGCGTAAAATAGCGACGGCGACGGTCGTTGTCGCTATATTTGTAATAGTGGCTGCGGTCGTTTTAGGTGTTGTTTTAAACAGCGGCAACGATGACGATTCGCCTGTCGGCGGACTTATTTCGGACGAACACGGACAGGTCGAGAACGAGGATGTGATCGATATCGGAGAAGTTGATCCCGAAGGGTCCGATGTCGGTGAAGACGAGCCGGGAGACGATGATCCGGACGAGGGATCTTCGGGCGGCGTTGTTATAACGGTTCCGGAAGAGCCGGAGGTCAAGACGCAGACTGTTGAGCTGCATGAAGAAGACATAAAAAAGGGGATCTTGATCCTTGTAAACAGGCAATATATGTATGATTTTTCGGAGAACAAGGCGATGGTGGATCTGTTCACGTATAAATCATCTGCGTATAAATTCAGGGATACGGGCATGATGTTTGACGAGACTGCCGCAGAGGAGCTCAACCGTATGCTTGTTGATTTTTACGAAAACACGAATAACGGCAACGTAAATATTATCAGTACATACCGAGATATTGAAACGCAACAGCGGATATACAATTCAAAGCTCAGTTATTACGGCGGTGATGTTGAAACAACGGAGAAGTGGGTCGCATTGCCGGGAGCGAGCGAGCATCATACGGGGCTTGCCGTTGACTTCGGAATATACACAAACGACGGCGAGAGTTATGATTTCCGCGGCGAAAAAGAGTATGCGTGGATAAATACAAATTGTTACAAATACGGCTTTATCGTAAGATACGATTCGGCAAAGACGGATATTACGGGAATAGCGTACGAGCCGTGGCATTTCAGGTATCTGGGTGTTCCTCATGCGGAGATCATTTCGGGAACGGAGCTTTGTTACGAAGAATATATAAGTTATATAAAAGCGTTTCCGTACGATGGAGATCATATGTATTTCACGTCCGAGACGGGTGCGAAGTACGAGATATTTTATGTTAAATCGCAAGGAGCAGTCACGACGATCGAGCTTGACGAGGACGCGGATTATTTTGTGTCGGGCAATAATGTTGACGGATTTATCGTGACTATAACATTAAGTGACGCGCAGTAGCCGGATCTTGAGGTGTTAAAAGCGTATAGGATTCGAATTTAACAAATAAATTGCCCTTATGTCAAAAAATGAGTTGACAGAGGGGCAATTTTAGTTTATAATGTATATATACAATAATAAAATCAGGAGAAGACCGTTATGTATAAATATCTTTCCGATATACCTGAAAAATGCCTTGAATTTAAGCCCAGAACGTATGTTTGCAACCGAGCTGTTCTTCCACCGCAGATAGACGGACGTTTAGACAAGCCGTTTTGGGACTCTGCCGACTGGAGCGACGAGTTTGAGGACATAGAATGGAACACTGTTCGTCCCGCACCGTATCATCGCACACGTATGAAGATGCTTTGGGACGACAATGCGCTTTACATCGGCGCATACCTTGAAGAAGACAAGATCTGGGGTACGCTTACGGAGCGCGACTGTGTTATATTTAATGATAATGATTTTGAAGTATTTATCGATCCCGACAGTGATACGCATAATTATATCGAGTTTGAGATGAACGCGCTCAACACCATTTGGGATCTGCTGCTTGTTAAACCGTACAGAGACGAGAGAATGAAAGTGTTTAACGGACTTGATATTTCGGGCATTAAAACAGCCGTTCATATCGACGGTGTTATAAACGATCCGACAAAGATCCCCGAAAACAAGGGTTGGTCCGTTGAAATAATGATGCCGTGGAAGACGCTTATCGAGGGCACGGAAGACGGAGTTCCCGTTCCCGGCAAGTTCTGGCGCATAGATTTTTCGCGTGTCGAGTGGCGCACGGAGGTCAAAGACGGCAAGTATTGCAAAGTGATAAATCCCGAAACGGGCAGAGCATATCCCGAGGATAACTGGATATGGTCGCCGATCGGACTTGTTAATATGCATATGCCGGAGCTTTGGGGTTATCTTTATTTTCAAGACGAGGCAAAGTCGATGCCGGAATTTAAGATTCCCGAAAACGAATATCTCAAGTGGGAGCTTCGTAAGCTTTATTATATGGAAAAAAATTATTATTCAAAGCACGGTCGTTTCTGCGCCGATATCAAGGAGCTTTGCGGCGACGAAGAGCCTGCGATAGCGCCTGTTATAGAAACAACGTCGCATACATATGAGGCGTCCGTTCCCGCAGTCGGCGGCGGCAGGGTCTATATAAGACACGACGGACTTGTTTATGTTAAATAAGATAAATGGACGGTGAACAACAATGATAGTATTTACATCCGAACAAAAGCAGCGTATCGATGCCGATTACAAGATCTCCGAGGAGCTTGTTGTCGGCAGAAAACACGAAATACTCGACGATATCAAGCGTTGTGTTAACGAAACGGAAGAATATTGTTATAAATTCCTTATAGCGTATCTTCCCTTTACCGATCTTACAAACTGGACGGGCGAGCTTTTTTACAACCATGTTCATACGTGTCTTGAAAATCTCGCAAAGGTCCCATGGGCAGACAGTATCGATACGGAGACGTTCTTGAATTTCGTGTTGATGATGCGTGTTAACAACGAAAATCTTGAGCATTACAATGCAATAATTTTCAACGAGGTTTGGCCGAGGATCAAGGATTTAACGATCGGCGAAGCTGCGCTTGAGATAAATCTTTGGTGTTTTGAACGTGCGACATATGCGTCAACAGACGGCAGAACCGTATCTCCGCTCACGATGATGCGCAACACGAACGGCAGATGCGGCGAGGAATCGACGTTCCTTACATCTGCGCTGCGTTCCTGCTGCATTCCGGCAAGACAGTGTTACACTCCGCGTTGGGCAGCGTCCGAAAGCAATCATGCGTGGGTAGAAGTGCTGGTTGACGGAAAATGGCGTTATATCGGCGCGTGCGAACCCGACCCGTTCCTTGACAGCGGTTGGTTCCGTATGCCCGCATCGCGTGCTATGCTTACGAATACGAGAGTCTTTTCCGGTTTTATGCCAGCAAATTCACGTTTTGTTTCAACATCGTATAAAATGAAAGAGTTAAACACTCTTGATATCTATGCCAAAACACGTGATATCACCTGCACCGTAACGGAAAACGGCGCGCCGAAAAAAGATGTTCGTGTTGAAATGGCGCTTATAAATTTCGGTATGCTGTTTGATTTTTCCGACAGTCTTACGGACGAATCGGGCAAGACGTATTTTACGACCGGCTACGGCGATCTGTTTATAACGGCAACAAAAGACGGAAAGATACTTTACGGTAAAATAGACGTTCGCGAAACTGACAATGTATCTCTTGATTGGGCGAATGCGACCGAGTTTGACGGACTGCCGTCCGAATTTGCGTTTGATCTTATTCCGCCCGCACAGCCGGAGCTTGACGAGCAGGAGCGTCCCGAAAATGCAGAACAAATAGCGGCTGCGTTCTCCGTTCGTCAAAAAAATGCCGAAAAAATACGTATCGATTATAAAAACACGTTTTTCAACGAAAACAGCGATCACGAGCTGTTCAAAAAATATCCCGAATATGCGTCCGATATCAAGCAGTTCCTTATCGATGCTCAGGGTAATGCCGCAAGGGTCATTGCGTTTATAGACGATCCCGAGCATATCGCGGATAAGTGCGCATTCTTAAAATCGCTTAGCCGCAAGGATTTCGGCGACTGCGACAATGTCGTTCTCGAAAAACAGTTCGCACATCAGATGAAATATGCCGCTGATTTTGCCGATAACAGGCTGACGTTTGAGCGTTTTGTGTTGGCAACACGTATCGCAAACGAATGGCTGTCCGCATGGGCAGGTCCGATCGACGAATATTTCTCCAACGAACAGAAAGCTTCGTTCAGAGCCGATCCTTCAAAAATACACGGATATGTCGAACAGGAGGTCAAATCAAGCCTCGATTACGATTACGAGGAACTTGTGGCGCTTCCGTACAATTTGTTGTTAACAAAGCGCGGCTCCAAGTATTCCGCTTCGATACTGGAGGTTGCTATCTGCAGAAGCCTCGGTATTCCGGCAAGAGCTTCGTTTACGGGCGAGGTCGAATATTGGAAGAACGGCGAATGGTTCAGTATGCGCGGTGTATCGCTTAACAAAGAACGTTCCGCTACGCTGGTTCCGACATTTACCGGTGCAGAGGAAGCGTTCAGATACGCTATGCTCGAACGTTACGAAAACGGCGAGTTCACGCCCGTGCCTATGTTCAGACGCAGAGGTCCCGAACCCGATCAGCACGATGAGGGCGTTGCGCTCGTTCCCGGCAATTATCGTTTGATGACGAATTTCCGTATCAAGAACGGCGGCATTCAGGCAAAAATGTATCACTTTACGCTCAATGCGGGCGATAAGCTTGCTGCTGAGTTTGAAGTCAGAGGCACAGAGCCTGTATCGAAGAGCGAAGTCAGAAAAGTATTCGACGCTGTTGTTTTAGACAAAGACGGCAAAGAGATCCGCCTTTCTTCTTTAACAAAAGACGGCATTTCCGTATTTGCATGGCTCGGCGTGCGTGAAGAGCCGACGGAGCATTTGTTTAACGAGATGTTGTCCGTTGCCGAGGCGTACGGCCCGTATGCGGACAGAGTATTCTTTATGTTGAAAAACGAAGAAGATCTTACTCACGTAACGCTCAAAAAGCTCCTTGCGCAGGTACCCGGCATCAATATCCTTTATTTTAACGAGATACCCGAAGATGTTTACGCTTCGCTCGCAACAAAGGATAAGAGGCTGCCGCTTGCGATAGCTGCGGACAAAGAGCTGAATGTTTCCGTTGTGTCTACCGGTTATAATATCGGCAGTGCGGAACAATTGTTAAATGTGCTCGAAAGCAAATAAATAAAAAAATAAAGTCAAACAGGAGGTATTTATTATGGCGGAAAAATTCTCTATCACGATTGCCCGTCAGTGCGGAAGCCACGGCCGCTCCGTAGCAAAAAAAATAGCGGAAAAACTTGGCATTGATTATTATGATAGGGAGCTTATCTCCCTTGCTGCAAAACAGAGCGGAATAAACGAAAAAGTCTTTGAAAATTTCGATGAAAAACCTACAAACAGCCTGCTCTACTCCCTTGCTATGGGTGCTTATGCAATGGATGGTCAGTATGTTTACTGGGGTGATTCCGCCGTACCTCTGTCAGATAAGGTCTTTAATATCCAGGCAGACCTTATTCGCAGACTTGCAGCGGAAAAATCGTGTGTGTTTGTCGGTCGCTGCGCAGATTATGCGTTAAAAGACAATTTCCGCAGTATCCACGTTTTCGTAACGGATCTGTTGCCGAACCGCGTTGAAAACTATATGAAAGAAAATGAGCTTACCGACCGTAAAAAAGCGGAAGACGCCGTTCTTAAAATAGATAAAAAACGCGCGAATTACTACAGCTTCCACACAAACAAATCGTGGGCGGATGCCGACAGCTTCGATCTTTGCGTGCGCACAAGTTTGTTGGGTGTTGACGGCACAGCGGATATGATCATCGCATACGCCGAAAAGAAGTTCGGCAAGCTGTGTTAAATTAGATCAACAAGAATGCGGCTGCCGCATTAAAGCAGTATAAAAAAGAAAAAGCGGATGTTCTTTACCGAAAAAGGTATCGAGCATCCGCTTATTTTAATGAATTTCGGCGGTTTTTAACACAATGACCGTTTTTTTACGAAAAAAGGACTGCCGCAAACGATTCCGGTCATTTGCGACAGCCTCAAGCATTATTTTATCTCCTCAAAATCCGATGCGCCGTGTTTGCATAACGGGCATACAAAATCCGCAGGTAGAACGTCGCCTTCGTAAACGTAACCGCATACTTTGCAGACAAAGCCTTTTTTGCCGTCTGTTTCAGGTTTTGGTTTCACGTTGTCTTGGTAGTAGGTGTAGCTCATCGTCGGTTTGTCGGAAACGACCCTCGATTCCGTTACGGAACAAATAAACATCCCGTGCGTATCGAGATCGAGATATTGTTCGACCTTCAGCGAAATGAACGAGTTTATATATCTCGAAAGGAATATCAGCCCGTTGTCGGAACGTAATTGCACGGTATCCTCAAATTTATTTACGGTCCGTCCGCTTACGAATCCGAATTTTTCAAAAACGGAGAACGGTGCGTCTTCCGTTAAACAGTTGATATTCATTGCCCCCGTCTGTTTGATGATGTGATGTGAGTAATTTTCTTTATTGACGGTAACGGCGATCCTGTTGGGCGTGTTTGTTATTTGCGTTACGGTGTTAACGATAAGTCCGTTATCTTTTTTACCGTCGTTGGATGTGACGACGTAAAGACCGTACCCGATGTTAAAAAGTGCGGAAAGATCGTTTTTGTTTGCAGTTGAATCCTGACGTGCGAGATATTCTTTGCAAAGCTCTTCCGCAAGGCGATCGAGCTGTTTTGCGCTTTCGTCATTGAGTGCGGACATTATTTTTACGGTCGTATCCGTAAACGTTATGTTTTTACAAGACGAGAGTTTTTCTCTCATTATTTTTGCGGCAAGAGGTGCCCAGCTTCCGTTTTCGATCAACGCAACGGTCCTGTTGCGGAAATTGCGCTCGGTCAAATGGTCGATAAATTCACGCATAAACGGGAAAATATCGGCATTATACGTCGTCGTTGCGAGAACGAGCTTGCCGTACTTGAACGCATCTGCCACGGATTTTGACATATCGCAGCGTGCAAGATCGTATATCTCGGTTTTGGGACAGCCGTATTCCGTCAATTTTTCGGCAAGCTTGAGGATGGCTTTTTTTGTGTTGCCGTAAACTGACGTGTATGCTATTACAATACCGTCGTCTTCGGGCTGATAGCTCGACCATGTGTTGTACAAGTCTAAATAATACCCCAAATTTTCTTTAAGAACAGGTCCGTGCAGCGGACAGATCATGTTTATATCGAGAGTTGCCGCCTTTTTTAACAAAGCCTGCACCTGTGCTCCGTACTTGCCGACGATGCCTATAAAATATCTTCTTGCTTCGTCTGCCCAGGGTTCGTTCGTGTCGGGCGTTCCGAATTTACCGAAGCCATCTGCGGAAAACAGAACTTTGTCGGTGCTGTCGTACGTTACGATAACTTCCGGCCAATGCACCATGGGTGCTGCGACAAACGTGAGAGTGTGCTTGCCGAGGCAAAGCGTGTCGGATTCTTTTACGACGATCTTTTTGTCCTCAAAATCCGTTCCGAAGAAATTTTTCATCATCGCGAATGCTTTGTCGGAAGCGACTATTTTTGCATTCGGATACGCTTTTGCAAAATTGAAAATGTTTGCGGAATGGTCCGGCTCCATGTGTTGAATAATAAGATAGTCCGGCTGTTTGCCGTTAAGCGTGTTTTGAAGATTGTCGAGCCATTCGTGTGTGAACGCCGCGTCAACGGTATCCATAACGGCTGTTTTTTCGTCGATTATTACGTATGAATTGTATGAAATTCCGTTCGGAACAACGTACTGTCCCTCAAAAAGATCTATTGTTTTATCGTTTACGCCGATATATTTGATGTCGTTCGTTATTCTCATAGCTTTACCTCACTTTTTTCTTTCGTCTTTATTGTTTGCCGAAACCCACTTCGACATACATTTTTTTATAATAAACATCTTGATTTTTCGAGATTATTATAGTATAATTAAGACAGAAAGTATGTTGAATTTTCAACAAAAGGGGACTGAAATGCAAAAATATTCCGGGATTTTAAGCCGGTGCAAGTTGTTTGACGGCATAGCGGAAAAAGATCTTTTGCGAATGCTCGAATGTTTGGGTGCAAAAGTCGTGTCGTTCGATAAAAAGAACACAGTTTTTTTTGAAGGTACACCTGCGCGCGATATCGGGATCCTTCTTTCCGGTTCGGCGCAGATCATTCAGTTTGATTATAACGGCAACAGAAGTATTCTTTCGTATATCGGTCCGTCGGACAGTTTTGCCGAGGCTTTTGCTTGTTCGGAAACGAGGGCGTTGCCGGTCAGTATCGTGGCAAACGAGCCATCGGTGATAATGTTGATAGACTGCGGCCATGTTTTACATACTTGTTCGAACAACTGCGGTTTTCATCAACAGCTTATATTTAATCTTATGAAAGAGCTTGCTACGAAAAACGTTCTCTTTCATCAAAAGCTCGAAATACTGTCGAAACGATCGACGAGAGAAAAACTTCTTGCGTATTTGACGCTTCAGGCAAAGAGAGCGGACAGTAATCGGTTTGATATTTCTTTTAACAGACAGGAGCTTGCCGATTATCTCGAAGTTGACAGAAGCGGACTTTCCGCCGAAATAAGCAAGCTGAAAAAAGAGGGCATTATCGCGAATAAAAAGAACAGTTTTGAGCTGCTGTGAATGTTAAAACGTTAATGAGCGGAAGATTTTTATGATAATCGAGAAAACTATTGACAAATAGCGGTGACAGGTGTATCCTATTGTCGATCTTACGGACGAGCTGTTGATGTAAGATATGTGATGTTAAACAAAAAAAGGGAGATGTGTAAATTGCACGGAAAAAGAATCAAAACGGAATTTGTAATAGGCGGAGTGTTGTTGTTATTGTTCTGCCTTTTTACAGTAGGTGTTAAAACAATAGATGTTAAACCGATAGGTCCGCAGGAGACGGCGGTAGGATTTTCGGCAGTAAACGGATTTTTTGCGGAAGTGTTCGGACAAAATATGCTTTGGTACGATATAACCGATTGGCTTGGTGTCGTTTCGGTGTTTACGGCGTTCGGATTTGCGGTATCGGGGCTTGTTCAGGCAATAAAGAGAAAAAGTGTGATAAAAGCGGATGCGGATATTTTGATACTGGGCGCGTATTATATTGTCGTCATTGCGGTATATGTGCTTTTTGAGCTGTGTATCGTCAACTACCGACCTGTGATAATATCTTCGGGGCTTGAAGCCTCGTATCCGTCGTCGCATACCGTTATTGTGTGCTGTATTATAGCGGCAGCGATCGAACAGTTTAACAGGCGCATCTCTGCGGCAAAGCCGAGGATCGTCATTTGCGTGTTGTGCGGCGCGGTAATGACGGTAACGGTCGTCGGACGTGTCGTTTCGGGCGTGCATTGGTTTACGGATATAGTGGGCGGCTTGATCTTATCCGCAGGCTTGTTCTCGCTTTATCTTGCGGCTGTCGATATGACGAAAAAAACGGAATAGGATGATGTTAAAAACAAAATCTGCTATTGCGGTTTGCGTAGAAACATTCTTTCATTTGAATTATATGATAATTTGTTATAAGTTCAATGTTTCGTGAAGCTTGGCTTCGCCAAGTGCGATATAGTGAAATATTTCGGCTGCATCGAAAAGTGATGTTAAGTGTGCCGCCCACGTCCTCAGACACTTTGCGCGCCGAAGGGGTATTGATCGTGCCGAGAGGCACGCTTAGTTCAAAAAAGGTCTCTTTTGTCCAAAAGACAAAAGAGACTTTTTGCTGTCAGTGGACTATAAAAAAGATATTTTCGCGCTTTTGTGTTAGAGATTTGAACCTTTGCGGTCATTGTGCGCAGTCTGCTCTCAACCTCTCGGTTGTTTCCAACCCGCCGATAAATATCACTTTGATTTCTTCT
>CAYUWC010000036.1:0-10256 GCA_964448355.1 uncultured Oscillospiraceae bacterium
TTTTTACCGCTTTTTCCCTCTGTTGTCACCTTTTTCGACACTTTCTTCTCGCCTCCTCTCTTTTATTTTTGTTAATTATGTATATTTCAACAATTATATACATACTTCAATTGTGCATTCTGACATATGCTTCAGTCTATTTTCAACGCTAAACGTATTTTCTTGTACAAAAACCATATTTCGTCCGTTTTTCCGTCTTGACAAAACGGCCTTTTTACGGGGACAACAACGCTGTTTTTGTACCAATACTTGATGTTTTCACTAAAGAAAATGCCGTGATACTTCTCGGGCAGGACCCTGCGAATACGATCTTCGTCTTTTAACAAAGAATACAGCTTTTCTTTATCGGGGAAAGACCTCAGCCAGCCGGGACTGGAACCGACATTGCCGTTTCCGTAAAGATCGACGGCACACAAAGCCTCGGCAGATTGTTCGGGAATAAGAGTACATATATAATGGAAGAGATTTGAAAAAGTATCGTTAACGGATCTCGGTTTATCGAAAAAACCGCTGTTTGAACAAAATGCGACGAACCCCGAAAAGAATCGATACGGAGAAAGCGAGAAATACTCCCGTATTTTATCCGCCGAAAGAAAAGAGCAAATGCCGGAATTTCGATATATTTCAACAAGCGCCGCCATTTTCCTCAAAAACAAAAGGTCTTTGTACGTCATTGTAGGCGTGCATATTACCTCATACGGCGGTTCGTCCGAGAAAACAGCTCCGTGCTTGTCCCCCGACATGGGAGACCCGTCAAGAAGCTTCAGAAAACCGAGTTGAAGTTCACCTTCGGACAAAGAGTATACATCGTTAAACGAAGATTCAAACGTCTCCGCTGTTTCGTAAGGAAGCCCCGCGATAAGATCGAGATGCAGCGGTATGTTACCGCCGTCAAGCGCCGAAACCGACCTTTTTATTTCCGAAAAAGGAACGTTTCGCCCGATAGCTCGCATAGTTTCGGGATTTGTGGATTGAACACCGATCTCAAACCGAAACAGTCCCTGTCTTACCGTGCGTAAAAATTCAACTGTCTCATCATCAAGAAGCCATGCGGCGATCTCGAAATGGAAATTTGTGATCCCATTATCGTTTTCGGCAATATATTTCCAAATACGAAACGCCCTGCGACGATCCGAATTGAACGTTCTGTCAATAAACTTAACCTGCCGAACCCCTGCATCGAGAAAGATCTTCAGATCCGAAAAAACTCTTTCGTCCGACGCATATCTCAGCGGCATATCGCCCGCGGAAAGACAATACGAGCACTTAAACGGGCAGCCGCGCGAGCTTTCGTAATACAAAATGCGGTCTTTGAGTGTAAAAAGCGGCTCGTACGGAAACGGCAAAGACGAAAGATCGCATATGACCGGTCTGTTGCCGAAACTCACATATATACCATTATATATATAAGCAAAATTTTTCAGCTGTTTTTTAAAGAACACACCTTTGTTTTCCTCCGCACTCAGCTCCGGCGAATAATTTTCGACAAGCTCGCAAAACGCTTCCTCACCCTCGCCCGACAATATCAGATCAACATACGGTTCTTTTTTTAGGAACGCTTCGCTCGAATACGAGACCTCCGGCCCTCCGAACACGATAAAACAGTTCGGCTTTGCCTTTTTCAGATCGGACGCCACTCTTTTAACATAAGCAACATTGAAAATATACACGGAAAACGCATATATATCCGCATCTTCCGTGTAAAGAGAATCCGTTGTTTTTATCGGTTCATTGTTTACCGTATGTTCACAAAAAGAACAATCAAGCCCTCTCGCACGAGCATAAGACCAAAGCTCGCGCACAGAAAGCGAGGTATGGACAAAACTTGAGTTTATTCCGACAAGGACAGTTTTCATAAATTACCCGCAATATCGCTTCTGAAGAAGCTGTCTTTAAAATGTATTTTTTTAACATCTTCATACGCGTCGGCTGCCGCCTCCGCGATCGTTGCATCAACGGCGGTCACGCCCAAAACTCTGCCGCCGGATGTTACAAGCATACCGTCTGCAAATGCGGTTCCGGCATGATATATCTCGGACGAGATACCCTCATCGAACGTTATATCATAACCTTTTGCGTATTTTTTCGGGTACCCTCCCGATACCATAACAACGCACACCGCAGCAGCGTCAAGCCACGAGATCTTGACCTCGTCGAGACGTTCGTCGACTACCGCTTCCATAATGTCGAACAGATCGCCGTCAAGCAGCGGAAGAACGACCTGTGTTTCGGGGTCGCCGAAACGAGCGTTGTATTCTATAACGTTCACGCCGTGTTCCGTTAACATAAGCCCGAAATAAAGAACACCCTTAAACGTCCGTCCCTCGGCTTTCATCGCATCTACGGTCGGGATAAATATTTTTTTCATACATTCCTCGGCGATCGCAGGTGTATAGATCGGGCTTGGCGCAAACGTACCCATACCGCCGGTATTCGGGCCCTTGTTGCCGTCGTAAGCACGCTTATGATCCTGCGCAGACACCATCGGTCGCAATGTTTTGCCGTCGGTAAAAACAAGCACCGACATCTCTCTACCGTAAAGACAGTCTTCGATAACGACTTTTGCGCCGGATTCTCCGAAAACTCTGTTACACATTATATCCGTCAACGCTTCCACAGCTTCCTCAACGGTCTGTGCAACAACAACACCTTTGCCGAGCGCAAGCCCGTCCGCTTTGACAACGATCGGCGCTCCGTGTGTTTTAACATATTCACACGCTTTTTCGTAATCGTCAAAGACCTCGAACGGAGCCGTGGGGATACCGTATTTTTTCATAAGCTGTTTCGAGAACACCTTGCTGCCCTCTATTATCGCCGCGTTTTTATGCGGTCCGAACGCCTTTATCCCCTCTTTTTCGAGAGCGTCCACCATGCCCAACATAAGCGGATCGTCGGGAGCGACGACAACAAAATCGATACCCTTTTCTTTTGCGAACGAGACGATTCCGTCAACATCGGTCGCCTTTATATCAACATTCTCCACGTGATCGAGAGCCGTTCCTCCGTTACCGGGCGCCACATAAATAAGCCCGGTGCGCCGAGACCTTATAAGGCTGCGGACTATGGCGTGTTCACGCCCGCCGCCGCCGACGACAAGCACCGATTTTAACGATCTTTCCGTTTCGACCTCGCTTTTTATTATATCCAAAAACGGCTTTACATCATCGTCGCAAACAACGGGGGCTTTGCCCGTAACACACATATACACCGCTGCCGAAGAAATGCTGCCGTAAAAGAAATTAGCATGGTAATCTTCGGGATAATGAAGATCGTCGTAATCGAGAATATTTTCGTTTACAAGCCGCTCGTGAATATGTCCTGCCGGGATAAAACGAACGGGAAGCCCTCTGAGCTCGCAGATACGGTTTCTGTCAACATCCCACTCGGTAAGCAGAAAAAACACCTCTGCGCCGGGCTTTAGCCTTTTTATTATTTGTTCGACGGCGGCACGGGATTTGAACATCGAAGACCCGTATTCCTGCAAAATAACGACGTCCGCATTCGCAAGCTCGTCCTTAAACTCGCCCTTGCAAAAATCCGCTTCGTGATCGCTCAATCTATATCCGTCTTTTTTACACCGCAAAACGACATACTCGTCTCCGTTATCGGCAAAAAGCTTTGCCGTCTGCTCCGGTATGCAGCTCATACCGATAAGACTGTTTCCTATAAAAAATAAATTTTTCACCGCGATGACTTCCTTTCTTTTAACAATGCGGCTTACGCTCGCCCGTTCGTTGTTAAAACACAAAAATCAAACATTGAATCTGAACAAAACAATGTCTCCGTCTTTCATCTCGTAAGTTTTGCCCTCGCTTCTTACAAGACCTTTTTCTTTTGCGACGGTCATCGAACCGCACGCAATAAGATCATCGTACGAAACGACTTCCGCACGTATAAATCCTTTTTCAAAATCACTGTGTATCTTGCCTGCGGCGGCGGGAGCTTTAGTGCCTTTACGTATTGTCCACGCACGGACCTCCGGCTGACCTGCCGTAAGATAGCTTATAAGGCCGAGCAGCGAGTACGAAGCCTTTATCAAACGCGAAAGTCCGCTTTCTTCAAGCCCGATATCCTCAAGGAACATCAATTTTTCTTCTTCCGAAAGCTCGGATATATCTTTTTCGAGCTTTGCGCAAACGGGCAAAAGCTCCGAATTTTCGGCAGCTGCGTATTCTTTAACAGCTTTGTAATACTCGTTTTCTTCTCTTGCCGCGAAATCGGAATCGCTCATATTTGCAGCGTAAATAACCGGCTTGAGTGTTAAAAAATTACCCGTCGCCAAAACATCGCGCTCGTCTTCCGTCATATCCATGGCACGAAGCGGTTTGCCCGTTTCCAAAAAAGCTTTCGCTCTCTCGAAAAGCTCCGCCTCCTGCGCAAACTTCTTGTCGCCTTTTGCGTTTTTCGCAGCTCGAAGGCACATTTTCTCCGCCGTTTCCATATCTGCGTAAACAAGTTCGAGATTTATCGTTTCGATATCACGCACCGGATCGACTGAACCGTCAACGTGAATGATGTTTTCGTCGTCAAAACAACGTACAACGTGGACTATCGCATCGACTTCCCGTATGTGCGACAAAAATTTATTGCCCAAGCCCTCGCCTCTCGACGCACCTTTAACAAGTCCCGCGATATCGACAAACTCTATTACCGCATGCGTCGTTTTAACAGGATCGTACATTTTCGTGAGTACGTCAAGCCTTTCGTCCGGAACGGCAACAACGCCAACATTCGGCTCTATCGTGCAAAACGGATAATTTTCCGCATCGACATTCGTGTTTGTTATCGCATTGAACAAAGTACTCTTTCCGACGTTCGGCAAGCCTACGATACCTAATTTCATATATGATCAAACCTTTCAGCTGTATTCGTGATTTTTCAACATATTTTATTATACAATACAAACGTAAAAAAATCAAGTACCGCGAAAAAAAATCGCAATATTTCACTCGCAATGTTTTTTGATCGATAAATCTGTTTTGTTGACCGAGCCGATACATTTGCTTTGTTGACTTTCATCGTAAAATTATTATCGATATTTTAAGAATGTACTCTTAAGCCTATTGACTTTCATCGTAATTTCGGATATAATATTATCGATATGAATCAAAAAAAGAGGTGAACGCATGGACTATATGGACGAACTTACCGCCATTGCATCGAATCACGGCGGTATTATAGAAACAAAAATCGCAGTGCGGCATGGCATTTGCAAGACAACACTTTATAAGCTATGCAAAGAAGATAAAATCTGCAGGATCGCAAAAGGACAGTATATTCTTATCGACGATATTCAAGACGAGCTGCTGTCTGTATGCAAGCGTTCAAACAAAATAATTTTTTCTCACGAAACAGCCCTGTTTCTTCACGGATTATCGGACAGAACTCCGTTTGAACATACGGTCACCGCACCGTCCGGCTGTATTCCGTCTGCGGCAATTAAAGCCGAGTGCAAAGTCTATTACATCAAGCCGGAGCTGTTTGAACTCGGTAAAACGGTCGTAAAAACACCGTCCGGGAACGAAGTCCCAGCCTATGACCCGGAACGAACGATTTGCGACGTGATACGCAGCCGCAATAAAATCGGAACGGAAACATTTTTGGCGGCACTCAAAATGTACGCCGCAAGTTCCAAAAAAGACTTGAACAAATTAAACACTTACGCAAAGCAAATGCGTGTTGCAAAAGTGCTGCGTCAATACTTGGAGGTACTTTTATGAGCCGTGCGATGAGCCTGAAAGCAAAAATTCGAAATATCGCGGCACAAAAAAACATTCCCGCTCAGGTCATTTTGCAAAATTATATGTTTGAACGCTTTCTTGTCCGTCTCTCCGCTTCCGAATATAAGGAAAAGTTTGTTTTGAAAGGCGGTATGTTAGTGGCAGCTATCGTCGGATTGGACAATCGAGCAACGATGGATTTGGACACCACGCTTAAAAATCTGCCATTGACACCAGACAGGATCTATCATGCACTGGAGCAGATTTGTGCCGTTTATTTTGACGATGGCGTGATATTTGAAATCGGGTCCATCTCACCGATTCGCGAAGATGATGTTTACGGCGGATATCGTGTTATGCTGAACGCAAAATTCGACACATTGCGAACACCTCTCAGCATTGATGTTTCCACAGGCGATGCAATCACCCCTCATGCAGTACAGTACAACTTCCGCGAAATTTTCGATAACGATAAGCTCTACGACCTGTGGGCGTACAACATCGAGACCGTCATGGCGGAAAAAACGGAAACTATTTTACGGCGAGGCGTGTTCAACACCCGTCCCAGAGATTTTTACGACGTATACATACTTGCCGTCACTCAAAAATTCAATAAAGACGTGTTTGCCGAAGCTCTTGCAAAAACCGCAATGCATCGCGGCACGACCAATAAGATCTCCGACGTATCGAGTATTGTAAAAAATATCGAAGACAGTCCCGAACTCAAAGCAATGTGGGACAAATACCGAAAGCAGTTTGTGTATGCTGTGGATATCGAGTACGACAATATCATTGAAACGCTAAAATCCATTCTGCATTTATAACCACCGCAACAATCGGATATAAAATTATTCAAACGAAAAAAAATCGTAATATTTTGCGAAACCGAGAAAAAAACACGTAATACTCCTTGATTTTTCATCGATTTTATGTTAACATATATATGTATTATGTACGGAGGACTTGATCGATGCTCGGTATACGCCTCGTCTGCGTCGGCAACTTAAAAGAAAAATATTTAAGAGACGCTTCGGACGAATATATGAAACGGCTTTCGCGCTTTTGCAACGCCGAAATAATCGAAACACCCGAAAGCACGCCCGAAAAAGAAAAGGACGCCATCCTGAAAAATCTCAAAGGCAAAGTGGTCGCCTTGTGTGTTGAAGGCGCGCAGCGATCATCCGAAAAATTCTCGGAATTTATCGAAAAAACAGCTCAGACCGATTCCAAAATAACATTCGTCATCGGCGGCTCGGACGGTCTTGCGGCTCAGGTAAAAGACCGCGCGGACGTGCGTTTGTCCTTTTCGCAAATGACGTTTCCGCATCAACTGATGAGGATAATTTTACTTGAACAAATATACAGAGCGTTCACGATAAGCAATAATATAAAATATCATAAATGAGGTAAAAAGAATGAAAACAATAAACTACAAAACCTCCGGAACCTGTTCCAGAGAAATAAACATCAATCTCAGCGACGACAATAAGATCGAGTACGTCAACGTTATCGGCGGCTGCAACGGCAATCTGCAGGGCATATCAAAGCTCCTTATCGGCATGGATAAAGACGAAGCGATCAAACGTCTGGAGGGCATTTGCTGCGGTTCTAAGCCGACATCTTGCCCCGACCAGATAGCAAAGGCACTTAAGCAGGAATAAATTTATTATACAATTTTTATTTTAACAACTTAAACAGGGAGGAAAGACCAATGACAGTAAACACATGGCTCGAAAGCCCCGTAACCGACGAAAAAACAAAACAAGAACTTCGCGCTGTAACAAGCCAAGAAGAGCTTGACGACAGATTTGCGGGTCTTCTCGAATTCGGCACGGGCGGCCTTCGCGGAATAATAGGCGCGGGAACACGCAGAATGAACGTGTACACCGTCCGCCACGCCACACAGGCCCTCGCAGACCTCATAAACGCACAAAATGTTGAAAACGCAAAAGTCGTTATCGCTCACGACAGCCGTAATTTTTCAAGAGAATTTGCGGAAGAAGCGGCTTGCGTCCTTGTCGCAAACGGCATAGACGTTTGTCTGTTCGACGAACTACGTCCCACTCCGGAACTTTCGTTTGCCGTAACAGACCTCGGCTGCATCGCCGGTATCGACGTTACCGCATCTCACAACCCCAAAGAATATAACGGCTACAAAGTATATTGGGACGACGGTGCGCAGCTTTCTCCCGAAAATGCCGACATCGTTTTCGAACAAATGAAAAAGACCGATATGTTCGACGGCGTAAAAACCGTTTGTATGTGTAAAGCAAAAGAACATATCACCGTCCTCGACAAAGAATACGACGAACGATATATCGCAAAAGTCCTCGAACAGCGTATCGACAAAGACCTTATCAAAAAACAGAGCGATATGTGCATCGTTTACACTCCGTTCCACGGCGCCGGCTACAGGCTCGTTCCGGAAGTACTCAAACGCGCAGGCTTTAACAATATCGTGACCGTTCCCGAACAAATGGTCCTCGACGGCAATTTCCCGACCGTTAAATCCCCCAACCCCGAAAATCCCGAAGGCTTCGCAAGAGCGATCGAGATAGCAAAAGAACATCATGCAGACATAATCATCGGTACCGACCCCGATGCCGACAGAATGGGTCTTATAGTCAACGCAGGCGACGAATACCGTATAATCACCGGTAACCAGATCGGCTGTCTGCTTCTTGATTACATTCTTCGCTCCAGAACAGCTCTCGGCACTCTCCCGAAAAACGCTTGCGCCGTAAAAACTATCGTTACGACCGAACTCGCCGCCAAGATCTGCGAAAAATACGGCGTCTCCATCGTTAATGTTCTTACAGGCTTCAAATTTATCGGCGAAAAAATGAATCTCTTCAAACAGACCGGCGAACATTCTTTCGTTTTCGGCTACGAAGAAAGCTACGGCTTCCTCGCAGGCGACTATGCGCACGATAAAGACAGCGTTTTCGCTTCGCTCATGATATCCGAAGCCGCCGCTTACTACGCCGAACAAAACAAAACCCTCTGGGACGCTCTTTGCGCTCTCTTTGAAGAGTTCGGCACTTACGTCGAAAAAACAGTCAATATCCAAATGCCCGGCTTTGACGGCCTCGACAAGATGAAAAAACTTATGTCTGTCTTAAGAGCAGAACCCATTACCGAGATCGCAGGCATCAAAGTAACGGAATGCAAAGACTATATGAACGGCATCGAGGGTCTTCCCCCGTCAAACGTTCTTTACTACACGCTCGACGACGGCAGCGTTCTCGTCATTCGTCCGTCCGGTACCGAGCCTAAAGTTAAACTGTACGTAATGGTCAGCGCCGCAGATAAGGCTCAGGCAGAAGACAAAGCAGCTGTTTTGTCCAACGCTTTTACCGCCATCGCGGATGCCGCCGTATGACCGTATGTTAACAACACACGCTTTATTATCCCAAAAGCTTTGTTAACTATGCCCCACACCGCATAATATGCAAGGGACATCTTTGCTGAGTTTATGGCCTTACGCAGATGTTTTCCTCCGTCCGAGCACTGCCGAAGACATCTGCGTAGTCGCAATTTAACATGATCACAGCCTCGTTTTTTTCGATTTTAACGATCAACAGCCGCTTTTTTCGCACTTACTTTCGATAAAGTGAGCTAACGCGAAAATTCAATTATTCAAAAACAGAAATCACGCTGTTTAATCAAAAAAACATCTATAAACCAAAGAAAGAAGAAAATCTATGAAAAAAACTTTTTTGGCAATTTTGCTTTCCGTTTTTGTCTTTATAGGCGTAATACCTATGCTTTCAACGGAAGCAGCGCAAACAGCTCAGATACAGATTACGAGCAAAGGTTCCGTTCCGGACAATGCCTACATATGGCTGTATTACGGTAACGGGCTTTATTACGGAAGTCCCATCAAAAAAGTCAAGACGTATCTGTTCTGGAACAGTTTACCCACAACATATCCTTACACAATACGAATATCATCCTCCGAAGATACATTTACGGAATTGAAGGAATATTCCGTGGAGTCTTCCGAGAGTTTGGAAAACATAACGCTGTCGGATTGGGAAAGAAGGTACATAACCATCACCTTTAAACAAAAAAATCAGTTTTCGAGCTTGTCGGGCAAAATAATTTTTGATGACGACAACGACAGAGACGGCAAGCGTCCCGATTCGATCACGCTCAACTTATCGAGCGGCGGTAGCATAAAAATATCGCAAACCTATTACGACAACTTTAAAAACGCTCTCTCCGACTACAACATTGAAGCGGGATGTTCCGTAACTGTAGCCTCTGTGGACGGGTACACATCTTCAATAAACGATAACTGCGATATCGTACTTACCCATGTCCCCGAAAAAACTAATATATCCGGCACTTTAACATGGGACGACGAAGACGACAACGACGGCAAACGCCCCGGTTCGGTAACAGTAAGGCTTTATGCAAACGGAGAAGATACCGGCAAAACCGCTACCGCTACCAAAAGCACTGACGGAAACTATACCTATTCGTTCGGTGATCTTGCCAAATACAAAAACAAATGCGAGATATCATACACCG
>CAYUWC010000037.1:0-9699 GCA_964448355.1 uncultured Oscillospiraceae bacterium
CATGTTAAGATCATTGTCGAACCCAACGAACCCGGCAAGGGCTACGAGTTCATCAACAAAGTCGTCGGCGGTGCTATCCCGAAGGAATACATTCCCGCGGTCGATGCAGGTATCCAGGGCGCAATGCAGTCCGGCGTACTTGCGGGATATCCGGTTGTTGACGTTAAAGTAACACTTTACGACGGATCTTATCACGAAGTCGACTCTTCCGAAATGGCATTTAAGATCGCAGGATCCATGGCATTTAAGGAAGCTACCAAAAAAGCAAATCCCGTTATTATGGAACCGATAATGAAAGTTGTTGTTACAACGCCCGACGAATATCTCGGCGATGTAATCGGCGACATCAACTCACGCAGAGGTCAGATCCAGAATCTCGACGTAGTTAACGGCGGCCAGCAGGTCACCGCAAACGTACCTCTCGGCGAAATGTTCGGTTACGCAACGGATATGCGTTCCAAGACGCAGGGCCGCGGCTCGTACACTATGGAACCGAGCCATTATGCGGAAGTTCCCAAGAGCGTTCAAGAAGCTATAATGAAAAAATAATCAATAAAATCAAATCTTATCAATAGGAGGATCAATCTAATGGCAAAGGCTAAATTTGAAAGAACAAAACCCCATGTTAACATTGGTACCATCGGTCACGTTGACCACGGTAAAACAACTCTTACCGCTGCTATCACAAAGTATCTCTCTCTTAAAGGTTATGCTAAATTCGAAGCATACGACATGATCGATAAAGCACCCGAAGAAAGAGAAAGAGGCATCACAATCAACACCGCTCACGTTGAGTACGAAACTGACACTCGTCACTACGCTCACGTTGACTGCCCGGGTCATGCTGACTATATCAAAAACATGATCACCGGTGCTGCTCAGATGGACGGCGCTATCCTTGTTTGTGCTGCATCCGACGGCGTTATGGCTCAGACCAGCGAACACATTCTTCTCGCTCGTCAGGTTGGCGTTCCCGCTATCGTTGTTTTCATGAACAAAGTTGACCAAGTTGACGACCCTGAACTTCTCGAAATCGTTGAAATGGATATTCGTGATCTTCTTAACAAGTACGAATTCCCCGGCGACGACACACCTATCATCCAAGGTACTGCTCTCGGCGCTCTTAACTGCGAATCCAAAGATCCCTCTGCTCCCGAATACGCTGCTATTCAGGAACTTATGGACGCTGTTGACTCGTTCATTCCCACTCCCGAAAGAAACGACAATCTCCCCTTCCTTATGCCTATCGAAGACGTTATGACCATCACCGGCCGTGGTACCGTTGTTACCGGTCGTGTTGAAAGAGGCGTTCTTAAGATGTCCGAAGAAGTTGAGATCGTTGGTATCAAAGAAGAAACACGTAAGTCTGTTGTTACCGGTATCGAAATGTTCAGAAAACTCCTCGATATGGCTGAAGCAGGCGACAACATCGGTTGTCTTCTCCGTGGTATCCAGAGAACTGACGTTGAAAGAGGTCAGGTTCTTGCTAAACCCGGCACAATTCATCCCCATACCAAGTTCACCGGCGAGGTTTACGTTCTTACCGCTAAAGAAGGCGGCCGTCATAAACCCTTCGTTTCCAACTACAGACCTCAGTTCTATTTCAGAACAACCGACGTTACCGGCGTTATCACCCTTAAAGAAGGCGTTGATATGTGTATGCCCGGCGAAAACGTTACTATCGACGTTGAGCTCATCACTCCCATCGCTATCGAACAGGGTCTTCGTTTTGCTATCCGTGAAGGCGGCAAGACCGTTGGTTCCGGTATCGTTGCTTCCATCGCTGAATAATCGATATAAAATAAACAAAATGCAGGAGAGATTTTCTCTCCTGTTTTTGTTTTACGAAATTATTAACGTACATTCGGACTTTTATTTGAAATGTCTTGACAGAAGCGAAGAAAAGTTATATAATAAAATGTGTTTATGTTGCAAATCAGACGTTCCGAATGAAAAGAAAGGGTCTTGTAATTATGAAAATAGTAACATCGGTTTTTGTTATTTCTCTCGGTTATCCGCGAGAAAACGCAAACAAAATGATAGAAATAATGGACGAGAACGACGGAAATATATATCTTTTCCCGGCATACTCGTTAACGGGTTCTTCGGCAGGCGAATTGTATGATTTTCCTGCGTTTAAACAGCAAACGGAAGACGCACTCGACATTCTCTGTGCGTACAGCGAAAAAACAGGTAAAATAATCGTAACATCCGTTCCCTATCATGAAAATATTATAATCAAGGACGGTATTGTTCTCAACAAGAGCAATTTCAAGTTCGAAGGCAAGACCGTAGCGGTGTCCGAAAACGGTTCGGAAACATTCGACGTGCTTTTGCTGCCGACGATAATGCCCGGCTATCCGTGTATTCAAAACGATATTATAGAGTACTGCGCAAAGGCGTCGGGAACGAAAGAATGTGTTGTTGCGGTTGCGAACGGCGGCTTCGGAGAAAGCTCGGCAGACAATGTATATAAAGGTTTTTGCGGCGTGTTCAACAAAGGGATCGCGGTTTCGTTTATGGCGCAGGACAAGCCCGAAACCGTTATTGCCGCAGCGGAAGACACAAAAGACACAGGCCTTATTTACACGAGGAAGAAAGTTGCCGATTATCGTATCCCCTATTACGGCAAAAACGACAAAAAGCGTTATCTTGAAGAGCTTTTTCTGCTTCAAACGCAAGCTCTTTATATGCGTCTTGTTCACACCGGCATAAAAAAGATCGTTATAAACGTATCCGGCGGACTTGATTCGACGATGGCGCTTCTTGTTGCGGAAAACACGTTTAAGATGCTCGGTCTTCCCGTCGGCGATATAATCGGTTTAACGCTTCCGTGCCTCGGCACCTCAAAAAGAACGAATGAAAATGCGAAAAAGCTCATGGCGCAGCTTGGAATAACGGCAAGAGAGATCAACATAAAAGATTCCGTACTGCAGCATTTTAAAGATATAGGCTACGATACGGAAAGCAAGAATGTTGTATACGAAAACGCGCAGGCACGCGAACGCGCGCAGATACTTTTTGATGTTGCGAACATTGAAACTGCGCTCGCACTCGGCACGGGCGATCTTTCTGAGGCGGCTCTCGGATTTTCGACATATGCGGGCGATACGCTTTGCCATTATAACGTTAACGCAACGGTACCGAAAACGATAATGCGTGAGCTTGTTTGCCAAATTGCGGACAAACGCGGCGGAGACTTGGCGGAAACGCTCAAAGACATTGTTGATACGCCCGTTTCTCCTGAGTTAAAAGAAGGTCAGGAGACTGAAAACATTCTCGGTCCGTACATTCTGCACGATTTTATTATTTTCTATTTTGCGAAGTACAAATTTCCGAGAGAAGAGATCCAAAAATATATGTTTGCAACGTTCGACGAATATGACGAAGATACGATAAATGCGGCTCTCGACACGTTTTACAGCAGATACTACAAAAATCAGTTTAAGCGTTCATCCGCTTGCGAGGGTGCAAATCTGATCGGTTTTACATTGCCGTATATGCCGGCAGACATGAAACCGTTGCAATAACAATTTGTTAGAATACAAAAGTCCCATGGTGTTTGATGTGCCCCCTGTCAAGTAGACAGGGGGCACATTACCATAGGACTTTTTGTGTTATTTACTCGATTATGTAAGCGAGGTTATTCGGCGTCGGCATTTTTCTTAGCTTCTTCGATGATCTGCTGAGCAACGTTTGCGGGAGCGTCTTGATAAGAATCAAATTCAAAATCAAACGAGCCGCGGCCGCGTGTCATGGATCTCAAGTCGGTAGCGTAAGATGCCATTTCGGACATGGGAACGGTTGCGAGGACTTCCTGCATACCTTTTTCTTCAGCGGGATTCATACCGAGGATCTGGCCTCTGCGTTTGTTGATATCGCCGATTATATCGCCCATGAGGTTATCGGGGACGAGAACTTTGAGGTTGCCGATAGGTTCGAGAATCGTGGGAGCTGCGTTTTTAAGACCTTCCTTGAAAGCGATGGAAGCAGCCATTTTAAACGACATTTCCGAAGAGTCGACATCGTGGTAAGAACCGTCAACGAGTGTTGCTTTAAGGCCGACAACGGGATATCCTGCAAGAACGCCTTTAAGCGAGCATTCTCTGAGGCCTTTTTCGACTGCCGGGAAGAAGTTTCTCGGAACGGCGCCGCCAAAGACGTTTTCTTCAAACAGGAGCTCTTCGCCGTCATACGGTTCAAATTCTATCCAAACATCGCCGTACTGACCGTGACCTCCGGATTGTTTTTTATGTTTACCTTGTTGTTTAACTTTTTTACGTATAGCTTCTCTGTACGGAACACGAGGTTCTTTAAGCTCGACGGAAACGTTAAATTTGGATTTAAGTTTGCTTACGATAACGTCAAGGTGCGTATCGCCCATACCGCTGATGACCTGCTCGTGTGTTTCGGCGTTGTTAACATAAGAGAATGTGAGATCTTCTTCCGCAAGTCTCTGGAGGCCTTGAGAGATCTTTTCTTCGTCGCCTTTAGCCTTGGGCATGATAGCTCTTGAGAAGCAGGGCTTGGGATATTCGATAGGTTTAACTTCGATATTGGAGCCTGCGGTGCAGAGGACGTCGCCGGTGCCTGTGGAAGCGAGTTTGTTTACAACACCGATATCGCCGCAGCAGAAGCTGTCGACTTCGGTCTGTTTTTTGCCTTTCATGGTAAAGATATGGCCGAGTTTTTCGTTTGCGCCGGTACGATTGTTAACAAGAACGTTGCCTGCGGCAATATTACCGGAAACGACCTTGAAGAACGACATTTTTCCTACAAACGGGTCGGCAATTGTCTTGAATACGAAAAGGCCGGTATCGGAAGAACCCGTATCCTTGGGAGCGGGTACATAGTGAGCTATAAAGTCGAGCAAAGAGGGGATACCTTCGAGTGTTACGGACGAACCGCAGAGAACGGGAACGAGAGCTTCGGTTTCAAGACCGATCTCAACGCCTTTTCTGATCTCGTCTTTTGTAAATTCCTCGCCTGCAAAGAATTTTTCCATAAGCTCGTCGTCTGTTTCGGCGATAGCTTCGTTAAGAATATCTTTAAGTCTGCCGATGGATTCTTTTTTAGAATCGGGCAGGGGAACTTCGGTAAGCTTGCCACCGTCGGCTTTACGGCAAACTTCGTCAACGAGGTTGTAGTATCCGACGAGAGAACCGTCGTTTACGAAAACGGGAACGTTGATAGCGCAGAGGCCTTTGCCGAACATATCTTTAAGCTGGTCGAAAACTTTTTGGAAAGAAGCGTTTTCTTCATCGACCTTGGAAATAAAGAACATTACAGGGATGCCTTTGGACTTTGCGAGTTTGAAAGCTTTTTCCGTACCGACATTTACACCGTCTTTTGCGGAAACGACGATAAGAGCAGTTTCAACTGCGCTCAAAGCCTGACGAACTTCGCCCTCGAAATCGAAATAGCCGGGAGTGTCGAGAACGTTTATTTTTGTGTTTTTCCACTCAACAGGTGCGATCGCGGTAGAAATAGATATTTTTCTCTTAATTTCTTCCGGATCAAAGTCGCAAACGGTATTTCCGTCAGCCGTCTTTCCGAGACGATCCGTTCCTTTAGTATGGAAGAGGAGGGCTTCGGCGAGAGAAGTCTTTCCGTCTCCACCGTGACCCATAAGACAAATATTTCTGATTTGTGATGCCGAATATTGCATTTTATCTATATCTCCTTTCGTTCGGGATATTCCCGAACTTCATTTAAGTTCAATCGCACGCGACGACAAATCGCTACTTTCTTATTATACACTATATTTCAAGAAAAAGCAAGACGTAAAACATACAAAATTTGGTTATTAAATGAGCTTTTTTACAGCAATATAACCAAAAATTCGAGATTTACATCTCAATTTGCGGTTTGACGCACTGTTTTGAGAAAGATCACATAAAACTATTCCGGCATAACGCCGCGAATATTACCGTCGTCGGCATAGCTTGCCGAATCGCCTATATAGCGACGGATATATTTTGTTTCGATGCCGCCGAACGCGGTCGAAGTATTGTTAGTGATATTGCCAAGCAAGAACACGCCGCCGGAGTCTGCCTCAACGTGATAAGTGCAGTCGTTGTCGAGGAACATCGAGCCTATAACGGACACGTTTGCGCCGTCTGCCCTTACCGCGCTTTTTCCGAGACTGTTAAACACGGACGACTGGACCGAAACTGTGCCGCTTCTTGCATATACGCCGCCGGTGACGTTGCCGGAGCCGAGAAGATTATAAATATTGAGCGTACCGCGATTTCCGTAGAAAGTTGTGATATGATATGCGTTTGTCGAGAACACGGTGGGGCGAGACACGACGTTTACAAACGAAGCGAACGGATATTTATTGACCGCAACGGTAGCATAAACATCTCGCGAAAACAAGTTTAAAACAGTAAAACACGAGTATTCCGGAACGACTGGAACGTCTTCGGCGTCGAGATATACGGCGTAATCGGCATTTTCGCAAGACATATCGCGAACGACTATATTTTCGCCGTCGAGAGCGTAGATGCCGAAAAAGTTCGATTGTTGATACGCTATAAGCGCGTCGGACGTTGCAAACTCGGACAAAAAATCGATATTTTCGCAGAATATATCGGTGCAACTTTCAAGGCGAATGCCGTTTTTTATTGCCGTGCCCGAAATATTTTCGATACAGGCCGAGTTACATTCGTTTAACACAATACCGAAAGACGGGCTCACGAAGCAAACGTCAAAAATGCCGATATCGTTGCTGTTTTCGGAATAGACGGCGATACCGGAAAGCTCCGTTTCCGCAGAGACGAAGTCGGGAAGATCGTAATAATACAACGTGACGCCGCAAAGCGACGACGAATTTTCGAGCGTGATCAGTTTAAAATCGTCACCGGCGTTTTTATCCGTGATAAACACGGTGGAAGTGATCGGGTCGGTGCCGGAGCCTACGCCTCGGAGGCTTACGCCCTTTTTCAGAACGATCGGCGAGTTAAGCTTGTACTGACCTGCGGGGACAAAGACCGTTCCGCCGCCGTTAAGATATGCGTAATTGACGGCAGACTGTATTGCGGCGGAATTATCGGCAGCGGATTCCGAAAGGCCGTGGTCCGAAGCGTAAAAAATATTCTTCGCGATATTCGGGCCGGAAGAGGAAGATCCGACCGTCTGACTGTCGAGAGCCGCGAACTCGTATTCGTTTTCCGTTGATACAACGTATAAAAACGAGTCGTCCGTCTGCGGTGTTAAAGACAGCGAGCACATTGCGAGCATACCGACCGACTTTTCGCCGAGAGATACGGGTTGCGAGCCTGCGTTAAATGCGGAATTGACAGCCGTAAAAATAATATCCGAGCTGTCGATTGCAACGTCTCGCCAACCGACAAATTTACAATTAACAAATGATAAACGTCCCGTGCCCTCGCTTTTTACGGACACGGACGGTTGACCGGGGAAGATGCAGGAGTTAAAACTCAGTGTTGAAGTAAAATTTTTGCCGATACTGACAGCCGTGGAATTAAGAAGATTCGACGTGCCGAAAGTGCAAAGAGAGAACGCGGCACCTGCTGTCGAAATATTTTCGGCATAAACGGGAATTAGAGTGTTTGAAGTGTTTAACAGCGAAAAAAGCTGCGCTTTATCTTCACTTGCGGAGATGTTGAGATGAAAACCGATATGCGCCGTATCAATGCTTATATCCGTCAAGCTTGCGTCGGCAACGCCGAGAAGATATACGGCGGTCAGATCGGAATATATAATATCGTTCAGATCGGAATAATCGATATCGTCGCTGCGCGGCGTCATATCGTCGTTTATCCAATACACGGGTGAGACGGAAAGGCCGTTGACCGTCAATTTTTTCTTACACGTGACGACGCGGAGGGCGTTGTTGATCGCCGTCATATACACATTTTCGACGGAAAACGTTTCGCACTCAGACGAATCGACGGTGATGCCGTTATAAGCGTTAAGAACGGCGAAATTTTTGACCGAAGCGGATCTTCCCGACGAGTGACAGACCGTGTACGGGTATGTTAAAACAGAATCGAAAGACTGTGCTTCGTACCAAACGGTAAGGTCGGATATTGCGGAATTATCGTTAAGAATAAACAAGGACGAACTTTTCAGCAGCTCCGAATTTTCGACGATAATGACCGTACCCTCGGCAGCGCCTTTTTTTGATGTCGGGGATACGAAATCGCCGATAAGAGTAACGTTATCGGGGATAGTTATGGGTTTTGAGACGCGGTATTTGCCTTTGGGGATATAAACATTGCCGCCTCCGGCGTTGCCTGCCTTATCGAGCGCCGCCTGAATTGCGAGGCTGTCGTCGTAAACGCCATCCGCCACGGCTCCGGAAAGTGAAACGAAATAATTCACGGCGTTGTATGCGTTATCTTCGTACAGACTTTCCGTGAGTGTCCATTCGCCGTTTTTAAACACGCGAGTGTCGGTTTTAGACGTTTCGGAGGGAGTGACGATATTATCCGGCAGCGGGGAGGGAGAGGAACAGCCGGTAAACAATAAAATTACCGCAAGGATAAATAAAGATGTCTTTTTCATATGTTATAAAACAAAATCGAACTCAAAGTCGTAAATGCAAACCGTGTCGCCGTCTTTTACGCCTGCCGCAAGGAGCTTGTCGATAACGCCGGAGATGCGGAGCACACGTTGAAAATACTGAAGCGATTCCTCATCGTCGAAGTTAACGGAGCGCATGATGCGAAGCAGCCACTGACCCTCGACGAACCAGACATTGCCGTGTTGTTCGATCGTGATATCGTTTGACGTTTCGGGAACGACTTGTTGAGGTACGTATTCCGGCTCGTAAACAACGACGGGCGGAAGAGTTTTGAGTTTTGCTGACAGTGCGTTAACAAGTGCGTCCGTACCCTCGCCTATCGCAGCGGACATTTCGTAAAGTTCAAGACCTTTGTCTGCGATATATTTACGGAAATTTTCGGCAGATCCCTCATCGGATATGGAATCTATTTTGTTTGCGACGACTATCATCGGTCTTGACGCGAGTTCTTCCGAGAAGCCCGACAGTTCGGCGTTGATTTTTTCAAAATCCTCGATCGGGTCTCTGCCCTCGCAGCCGGAGATATCGACCATGTGAACAAGCAGGCGACAGCGTTCGATATGGCGTAAAAATTCGTGACCGAGGCCTGCGCCCTGAGCGGCGCCCTCGATAAGGCCGGGGATATCGGCCATAACAAAGCTGTCTTCGCCGTCGTGACCGACAACGCCCAAGTTAGGCACGAGTGTTGTAAAATGATAATCCGCGATCTTGGGACGCGCTGCGGAAACGACGGATAAAAGTGTTGATTTGCCGACATTCGGAAAACCTATCAAGCCGACGTCGGCGATAAGTTTAAGTTCGAGCAGGACTTCTTTTTCTTCTCCGGGGATACCGGCGCGCGCAAAACGCGGGCATTGACGGGTCGGAGTTGCAAAATGTCGATTGCCCCAGCCGCCCTTGCCGCCCTTGCAGAGGATATAAGGTGTGTCGTCCGACATATCTTTGATAACAAGGCCGCTTTCGGGGTCTTTGACGAGCGTTCCGCGGGGGACTTTGATCACAAAATCGGGAGCGCTTTTGCCGTACATTTTTGCGGCTTTGCCGTTTTCGCCGTTTTCTGCGGAAAATTTTCTGCGGAAGCGAAGGTCGGAAAGTGTGTTAAGATTATCGTCTACTTTTAACACGATGTCGCCGCCCTTGCCGCCGTC
>CAYUWC010000038.1:0-7926 GCA_964448355.1 uncultured Oscillospiraceae bacterium
CGTCCATGCTTTTCTCCTGACGATACGTATCTTTATCGTTTAACCCGATATACAACGGCAAAAAAAGAAAGAAAAGGTCCGTTACATTGTCCTTAATATCTCGTCAAGATTTCGTTTTCCGTAAACGATACGAATAACAGATATAATTTCATCATCATAATGTGCCTTGTAATAAAGGATATAATTATCTACCGAGAGTTTGCGAACGGTTTTGTCCGATAAAAATTCGTTATCAACAGACGCACCTGAATCGGGAAAGGCACGCACCATATCAATTTGTTCAAATATTTTTCTGCCGAAATTTTGTGCGGCGGCAGGGTTGGCTAAATCAACCGATATGTAGCGCAGAATATCGTCAAAATCCTGCTCCGCTTTCTCGGTAAAACGATAGGAATACTTACACTCCATACTTTTCCACCATTCTCGCTCTTACCGAGTCTCCGTCCACGGTCTTGCCGTTTTCCAGGTCGGAAAGTCCGTCGTTTACAAGTTTGGCTTCATAAATTTTGCTCATTGTTTTCTCATAATACTCAATATCCATCACAACAAGCCTGCCATATCCGTTTTTGGTGACGAACACGGGGCCGCCCGCTTCCGCACAACGGCGTTCTATTGCGACGGTGTCTTTGAGATCACGCATAGGAATAATCGTCATAATTCAATACCTCCATCAGTATTGTATGTTCTTGTGTCTAAATTATACACTAAATTGAGCCACAAGTCAATAGGGTTTCAACGGCTGTTTGTAATAAAATTGAATGCTATTTTTGACAAAACATATATACGGCAAAAGGCAAAAAAACGAAGCCGCTCCGTTGCCCGTACTTGTCGCAGATCGGATATGTTCAAGTTGTACGTTCAACGGCACTGTATCGATAAAATTATTCTCGCGAACACTTTTGTTTTGTCTGTTTTCCGTTTTTTGTATTGTTACGATTCGAACTCTTGCGTGTTAAACCCGAAAAAACACGATTAAGATCCGGGATAGTAAGTATAGTAAACTTTCCGAGTTTCGATCAATGACAACTTCATCCGCTATTTGTACCAGATGCTGTATTGTTACGATTCGAACTCTTGCGTGTTAAACCCGAAAAATACTGTTAAGATCCGGAATAGTAAGTATAACAGACTTTTTGTGTTTCGACCAAGATGGAATTTTGGTTCAACTGCGTAAGGACCTCGTCCATTATCTTGATCAGCTGCTCTTTTGATATATCGTAAAAAGCGTAAACGAGCGTATTCTCCGACGTAAAAATATCCGATTCGTCCGTCCAACCGCCTGTTGCTTCTAAGACCGTATATCCGTCCGTGTATTTTACACAGATCGAATCAACGATATCGCGTGCTTCGTCCATGCTTTTCTCCTGACGATACGTATCTTTATCGTTTAACCCGATATACAAAAGATACTTTTCGCCCGTTTGCATCTCTTGACCTTGAAAGTAAAGATCCTCTTCTGTTTTCTGCGCTTTTTCGCACGCAAGATATACAACAGTGCCTGCGGATATCAACAAATTGAGTATCAGCAGTGCTATAATATATCTTTTTCGATTCTTTTTATTTTCCATTTTGGCAACGGGCACTCCCTTTCAGCATGTTAAACAAAAAATATCCGTTCCGTATATTCTTTTGAATTATCGAATGCGTTTGTTTCGTATTGTTTAACATCCGAGTCCGTGCGTTCGTTTATGAATACTGTCATTCCGAACATCGCCAAAACGAGATAAAAGACCAAAACGCCCAATATGACCGCAACAATGATCCTCATGATCTTTTTTGAACGCAAAGATCTTGTTGCGAGCTGTTCATTGATCCTTGCAAGCTGTTCGGCGATTGCATTCGAGTCCGTTTCGGCAACACTAAAACCGGTTCCGAGCAAAGTTTCCACATTCGTTTCAAGCACTTCCGCCAAACGCGAAAGAAGATCCGCGTCGGGGACCGACAAACCTTTTTCCCACTTCGATACCGTTTGGCGAACAACATTCAGTCTAACGGCGAGTTCTTCCTGCGTCATACCTTTTTGTTTTCTGATATTTTTTATATTTTCGGCAAGCATATAAAAGCCTCCTTTGTATTTTCCTTTATTGTATCACAAAACCTCGCGTTGCCGCAAGCAACGCATATTAACATTAAAGGAAATCCGTATACGATATGACGCCCCATTACGATATTTTGCAGAATAGGCATTTTTGTTCCGTTAAACTTTCAACAATACTACAGCAAAAGGCACGCAATATTTTACAGCGTGCCTTTGTTTACTTTTACATACGGTTGGGCACATTCATATATTTCACGAGCGGAAACTGCTTTTGAATTACGAATTTTTGCCTATAGCGGCGTAATGCGAGATCCTATCGTAAAGATCGGGATACGCAAGCTCCGTTTTTGTTGAAACAAAACTTTTATCCAAGTCTTCGGTCGCCGCTTTTTCGTGGCCTATGAGCGCCCAAGCGGCGTCTTGTAAATTAACAAACTCGGGATCTCTTTGCGCCATACATATAAAGTTTTGACGCGGCGTGTTTATATCTTCGCCGCTTATTTGGAACAAACCGTATTTATCGCAAAGTGCGCGCAATTTGCGCAGCTGTTCGACCGTATTTCGTGACGGCATATATGTGATCGCCTTAAATCCGATCTCTTTAAGCCATTTTACGAGATCTTCGAGGAAATCGTCTTCAAATTTTTGCGCACGTTTGTCGCCTGTCACGCTGTTTGTCACATCTCCGAGATACGGATAAGCCATGATCGATCCGGTGATATTCGCAAGCTCGATTATTTTTGACACGTCGGGACATTCGTCTTCCGTTGCGTCAACATAAAAACGTGTTACATCGCTTTTCAACACGCCGAGAAGATCGTATTCGTAACATTTATTTTCGGGATCGGAAAGAAAACCCTCTATCTTTGTTGAGACATTATACTTCAAGTCGTTCTTGAGGAAATCGACCACTGCCGGTCCTTTGCCGAATTTTTCGACTATTTTTTTACTGAGCGCAAACAGCAGATGGCGTTCTGTAATGCTTCCTCCCTTTACAAGCTCGGACAGAGGAACGATATCGTTGTCAAAATCCAATTCGATATCGAACGGTGCAAGCATACGGTTCAGATTTTCGATCATTTTTCTGTTGCGGTTGTTTCTGGCAGCCGTTATGGGACGAAAATAAGCTGCGACGGTCGAAAACTGCGTATGCGGAATACCGTGAAGAGAGCAATATATTACGGAGAGCTGATCGGGGTTGTTTATTTTTTTACCGACAAACGGCGAATTTTTAACGCTTACCCGACATTCCGCTCCGCAAGTGGATGCGACACCTATATATTTTGCCGCTTCAACAAATTCGTCACAGCCGCCCACACTGTCATGATCCATAATACCGACAGTCGAAAGCCCCGCAAGATATCCGAAATACGCAGCTGCGGACGGAGAATACGGAGAAAAAGAGTATGTGGTATGAATATGATTGTTTACATCATTCTGCCCTTTTTCGGGAACGATATCCCCGTTTTTTATCATTTTTCCGAGAGCTTCGGCAGCTTCGATACGTTTTGCGCGATCTTTGCAATTAAGCTGCTGCTCAAGATCTTTTCTGTCCATAATAATCTCCGTTCCGCCGCCATAGCGGCATAAATAGTTAATGAAATTCCCCTTGTCATAATGTGTATGTCGTATGTGACAAACGTTTTGAAACAATCGCCATGCGACAAAAACGGGTCAGATCCCGTTTTTAGGATGAATTTATGAGTAAAACAGATATTCTTTCTATTTTTGAAACCGTTTATTTTTCACGCTATCAATCTCCGTTCTGCAACCATAGCGTAGGCACCGGTAGTTATTGAATCAAGTGTTCTTTCCGTTTTTGAACAGTTGGATTTTCACGCTGATTTCATCTGTTTTATGCTTGTTAATATACGGTTGCCGATATTCTTACAACTGTAAGGGGTATTGCCTTTACAATAAAAACACAGATCGTTATGTTAAAACATACGATACAAACCGCGCTTTATCAAAAAAATAAGTCTGTTATCTCATCGACGGTCGCACCGACAAAGTAGATTTCGATATCGACATTTTCAAGACGTGCCGACAAAGCCGACTTATTATGTTCGACACCGACGATAAGCGAAACGAACTCATCTTTCGGGCGGACCGAAAAGAAATCTCCGAATATTTCCGCAGAGCATATCACGCCGTCTTTTATATCAAGACAGATTTCGACAGTTCCGCAGGAAAGATATGCGGTGCGACGAAAAGAATACTTCGGCGCATTCCCGTAATTCCATTGCCACGTTCTGTATTTTGACGCAGCAAGCGATTCCGCAAAAGCGTACTCCCGCTCCGAAAGAGAAGATGCAACGCAATCGGTATGTTCGATAAAATAATTTTCAATCAGTGCAATAAAATCCGTCACGGTTATCGATTGGTCTTCGAGAAAATCCCGAATATTCGCGACCCTCGACCGTACCGAAGATATCGCTTTCGAGCTGATCTTATCGGAATTAACATTTAAAACATCTTTCACCGCATCAAGATCCGACGAAAAAAGCAACGTGCCGTGATGAAGTATCCTCCCGTCGGAAATGTGCTGCGCATTTCCCGATATTTTTTTGCCTTCGACGAGAATATCGTTCCGTCCGGAAAATTCGGCTTTTACGCCGAGTTTTGCAAGGATCTCGATTATCGGAGCCGCGAACTTTTTAAAGTTGAGAGCATCGGACTGCGATTGAGATGTTATAATCGAATAATTAACATTGCCGAGATCGTGAAACACAGCGCCGCCGCCCGTTATCCTTCTTACAACGGACACATTGCGTTTTTTCACTTCTTCCGAATTTATTTCGGACAGGGCATTCTGATTTCTGCCGATTATAACGGCGTTTTTATTGCGCCACAGCATGACCGCACTGTCTTGCGTTCGAGAAAAAATATATTCCTCGACCGCAAGATTAAATTCGGGTTCGGTTGTCTGTAAAGTTATAAGCCTTGTCATAGAAATTCGTTTTGCCGCGTTTCGGCGATCATCATATCCTTAACTTTCATAAGTCTTGTGATGTTGCCTCGCTCGTTTTCGTCAAGTTTCATAACGATACTTTTGATCGTGACTTCCAAATTGGGGATCAAAACGTGTTCGAGTGCGTTAACACGGCGGCGAGTTTTTTCTATTTCCGCAGCGAGGAGCTGAACGCTTTTTTCGGTTTGAGCAAGTTCGACGAGTTGAGACACGATATCCGACAAAGCCCCGACGGCAACGTCGAGTTCGGCGGTAGTTGTAACAAAGCCGTACGCATATATATCGGAATCCTTGCCTGTTGTCGAATAATCAAACTTCGGGACGGAAACGCTCATTATGTTTTTTGTACTTGTTTCGAGAACAACGGACTGTTTCGGGCAAATCAGAGCCTCTTGCATTGCCTGCGGCGACATAGTTGCGGCGGCAACGGAAAAAGAGCCGTGGACCTCGTTCAATTTGTCCTCGATAAGTGTACGTAATTCTCTGTTTTTTCTGACAAGTTCGAGAAATTGTTTGATCATTTCGTCGCGCTTGTCTTTTAAAAGCTTATGACCTCTGCGAGCAGTCGTCAATCTTTTTTTTAATTTCGACAGCTCCATCCTGGTCGGATTTACTTTCATTATCGTTGCCATTTTTATCTCCGAAATTGATTGTAAACATCAATAAACAAATCAGTCTTTTTTCTTTGCATACTTATCGTATATCGGCTGTTTTATCCTTTTGAGTTCCGAACGCGGGAACATAGAAAGCAATTCCCAACCGATATCGAGAGTTTCCTCGATCGTTCTGTTTGTGTTATATCCCTGATTTACGTATTTTTCCTCAAACTTATCCGCAAATTCCGCATAGATACGGTCTATCGGCGTGAGCGCGGATTCACCGAGAATTATCATAAGCTCTTTGGCCTCTTTGCCTCTTGCATAGCAAGCAAAAAGCTGATTCATCGTGTTTGCGTGATCTTCTCGCGTTTTTCCGTTACCTATACCTTTATCCTTAAGACGTGAAAGCGACGGTAAAACATCTATCGGAGGTGTTATACCCTTTTTATGAAGTTCGCGCGAAAGAATTATCTGACCCTCGGTAATATAACCCGTAAGGTCGGGGATAGGATGGGTCTTATCGTCTTCGGGCATTGAAAGAATGGGGATCATCGTTATCGAACCGTCGCACTCTTTTCTTCTGCCTGCACGCTCGTATATTCCGGCAAGGTCGGTATACATATAACCGGGATATCCGCGTCTTCCGGGAACTTCTTTTCTTGCGGCGGACACTTCACGAACCGCTTCCGCATAGTTTGTTATATCCGTCATAATAACAAGAACGTGCATACCCAGGTCGAACGCAAGATATTCCGCTGCCGTCAAAGCCACTCTCGGAGTGGATATACGTGAAACGGCGGAATCCGACGAAAGATTAACAAAGAGAACCGTTCTGTCTATTGCGCCGGTACGTTTAAAATCCGAAATAAAGAAATCTGCCTCTTCAAAAGTTATGCCTATAGCTGCAAAAACGACCGCGAATTTTGAGTCCGTGCCCAAAACCTTTGCCTGTCTTGCGATCTGAGCGGCAAGATTTGCATGAGGAAGACCGGAGCCTGAAAATATAGGAAGTTTTTGACCTCTTACAAGCGTGTTAAGCCCGTCTATTGCGGAAACACCGGTCTGAATAAATTCCGACGGATAATTGCGCGCTGCGGGATTCATCGGTGTACCGTTGATATCCATCATTTTTTCGGCGATAACGGGAACGGCATTGTCGATAGGTCTGCCAAGACCGTCGAATATCCTGCCGAGGATATCGGGGGATACGCCGAACTCGATACCCGTTCCGAGAAAACGAACGGTACTTTCAGCAAGGTTCATTCCGGCGGACGAATCGAAAAGCTGAACGACCGCATCGGAACCGTTAACTTCAAGAACTTTACAGCGACGTATTTCGCCTCTTTGTGTTTTTATTTCACCAAGCTCTCCGTAAGTTACGCCCGATACGTTTTTTACGACCATAAGAGGGCCTGCGACTTCACGGATCGATTTATATTCTTTATACATTATTCGTCGTCCTCTTTCGATTTAACAATAGTTTCCGTTTCGCTGTCGAGCTGTTTTATTATGCTGTTAAACACGCTTTCGATGTCGTTTTCGGAAACGTCCTTTAAATGAGCTATTCTGTCTCTGACAGGCATCGCGATTATCTTTTCAAGATCCGCACCCTCAGTAAGAGCCTCGGAAGCTTTTTTGTAATAAGACATTACGGATGTAAGGATCGCATTTTGTTTTTTACGCGACGCATATGCGTCATCATCGCTCATTGCGTCTTGCTGCAAATAGTCTTCGCGAATCGATCTTGCCGTTTCCATAACAAGACGGTCCGATGCCGAAAGTGCGTCAACACCGACGAGCTTTACTATTTCGTCAAGTTCGCTTTCCAATTGCAGGAGCTTTAGAGCCTGTGAAGCCATTTTCTTCCAATCGGGGAAGAAGTGTTCGGAAACATAATCGGATATTTTATCGTAATAAAGAGAATAAGAGTTAAGCCAGTTGATCGCCGGGAAATGACGTTTGTAAGCAAGTGAAGAGTCAAGTCCCCAGAAGACTTTAACGATACGCATCGTTGCCTGAGCAACGGGGTCCGAAAGGTCGCCGCCTGCGGGTGATACCGCTCCGATAGCGGAAAGCGTGCCTATTCTGTTATCCGAACCGAGACATTCTACGCAGCCCGCTCTTTCGTAAAATTGAGCGAGACGCGATGTTAAATATGCGGGATAACCTTCTTCACCGGGCATTTCTTCGAGACGGCCCGACATTTCACGCAGCGCTTCCGCCCAACGGGAGGTAGAGTCTGCCATGATAGCAACATCGTATCCCATATCCCTGAAATACTCGGCGATCGTAATACCGGTATAAATCGAAGCTTCGCG
>CAYUWC010000039.1:0-7717 GCA_964448355.1 uncultured Oscillospiraceae bacterium
AGGCCTTTGGCACGGCGCATCGTGGAATTTCGTGCTTTGGGGCGTTTACTATGCGTGCCTGCTCGTCCTCGAAAAGAAATTGCTTTTCAAGCTTTGGGCCAAACTGCCCAAAACGCTCGAAACCGTTATAAGATATGTTTATACCGTTTTTATAACACTGATCGGTTGGACCGTCTTTTATTTTACGGATTTTGACGCATTGTTACATACCCTTTCCGTAATGTTCGGAACCGCAGGCATTGCGTTTAACGATATTTTTGTCGATTCCGTAATTAAGGACAATGCGATCCTGCTTGCCGTTTCCGTCGTTTGCGCTTTGCCGATCCCCCATTTTGTTTGCACGAAAATAGGTGCGCTCATCAAAAAAGAAACGGTCTTCGACATCGCAAAAACAGCCTTTTGCCTTATTGCGATATTCTTTGCGACCGCTATGCTCGCGGGAAATTCGTATAACCCGTTTTTATATTTCAGATTTTGATTCGGAGGTGCGTTTGGATGAAAAAGACAAAAACAGTTTGCATAATTATTGTTGCTGCGGCTGTGTTGACGGTCTCGTTGTTTAACATTTTCTATCCGGACCGTCCGACCGTTTCCGTTCGTGAAAACAGAATGCTCAAAACGTTCCCGACCTTTTCTTTGTCTGCATTCGTCGACGGCTCTTTCTTTTCGGATATCGACGAATTTGTTTCCGATAACTTTATAGGCAGAGAAACGCTTGTGGATATCGCGCAAAAAGTTAAAACATCTTACAGCCTCTCCGCCTTTTTTCCGAACGACGAGGAAGATATAGTTTTTTTGCCCTCAAAAACAGGTCAAACATCGGATAACAAATATTCCGGCGAGACGTCAGACACAAGCGATTTGTCTGATGCAGGCTCAAACACCGATACATCGGACGACACGGGCAATAAGACACCGACACAACGCCCCGTCTTGGATATTAACGAGATCCCAGAAAATATGCGTGATCCCGATACGTCAAACAAAACGGAGGATACGTCATCTTCGGATGATATGTCGTCGGATGGCGGTTTAACACCGGACGACACGACGCCTGCCGATGATGTTAACGACGACAAAACGCAGGATACCGATATTACGGTCGATCCCGATAACGAACAGGTTCCCGACGACGGTGAGCATTCGGAAGAAGCATCAGACCCCGTTTTGTCCGATGACAAAACGCCCGATGATGAAGATCAGACCGAAGACACTTCGCCCGTTCCGGAATATCCCGTTCCCGACGCAGAGGTAAAAGAAGTCGAGAAAAACGACGACGAGACTGCGGAATTTTTGTCGGACGGCTATATAATATATCGCAATGCCGTTTATTCCATTCCGTATCTTGTGCGCAGCGTTGCCGAAAAATACGGAAAAGCCGTTGATCACTATGCCGAGCTTTTCCCCGACGCCAGAGTTACTATCCTTGTCGCTCCGCTGTCGTCGGGTATGATAGATAACGAGGCTGTCCGCAAAAAGATAACGGATCAGGAATCTATAATAAACACCGTAAATTCTTATTGTGGCGATAACATAAACAAGATCAACGTTTATTCTATCCTGTACGAACATCGCAACGAACATATCTATTTCAGTTCCGATCACCATTGGACGGCTCTCGGTGCGTACTATGCGTATACGGAATTTGCTCGTTCGGTCGGCCTTGAACCCACGCCCATAAGCCAAATGGAAAACGTCCTTTTGAACCCGGCATGGAAAGGAACTGCGTATTCAATGACGGGTGATGAACGTACAAAAGAGTTCTCCGACGCTCTTTACGCATACCTGCCGACAAAAGCGAATACTATGACCATTTATGCTTCCGACGGTTCAACAACAAAGAAAAACGGCTGTATAAGAACTTCCTACAAAAGCTATACCGCGTTTATCGACGGCGATAATCCGTACACGATAATTTCCGTGCCCGAAAACCCGTCCGATATGACAGTTCTTGTAATAAAGGATTCTTACGGCAACGCTTTTGTTCCGTATCTTTGCGAGCATTACAGCACTATCATCGTCGCCGATCCGAGACATATCACTTTCGATCTTTACGACCTTCTTAAAGATTATCCGCTAAAGGACATAATTTTTATGACTAACATTTACAATCCCAACGTCGCATCTTGGGTCAGAAACGTTAACAGGATAGTCGGCAACTGATCATGCAAAACGTCTGGATAAAAACCAGTTTATCTCCGCACTTACAAGCATAATGTACATACAAAAATATACCCAAAGCATCAAAAACACAACAGCCGTGAGACTGCCGTAAATGTAGTCGTAATCGGCAAAGTTGTTAAAATAAAACGAAAACAGGAACGAAAACCCTATCCAGCCCATCGCGCAAATTATTGCGCCCGGAAGCTCGCGTAGGGCTTTCGTTCTTCTGTTCGGAACAAAAATGTATATAAACCAGAAGATCAATGTTAAAAGTATAAAACCGAGTACCCATCTTAATATCGAAATTATACCGGGAAATCGGAAGAACGGCGTTAACGCATCAAGCAAAAGGCTACCGAACGTCCAAAGCAAAAGCGTTACAACGATCGTCGCCAAAAACAGAACGGTGTAAACGACCGAGCTTATGCGCACGATAATAATATTTCTTGTCTCGCTTGTGCCGCAAACGGAGTTTAACCCCTTGGCTATCGCAAGAAAACCTCTTGATGCCGACCAAAGCGACGTTATGACCGTTATCGGTACGATCGCGGCGGACGTTTTGCCCTGCATTTCGGAAAGCACGGTCCCCAAAAGCTTTGCGACCGACGACGGCATATATGTTTCAACAAAAGGTAAGATCTCGTTTCCGTCAAAAGGAATATATTTCATAAGAGATAGCAACAGCATCGCAAACGGAAAAAATGAAATAATCAAAAAAAAGGCGGAGTTCGACGCATATGCGGATACGGAATCTTTGCTTGTTTTTTTGAAAAAAGCTATGATGAATTTTATTAACGGCGAATTTTTTATTGTGTTTTTCATAAAATCTTCCGAATGAATATGAATTTAACGGTCGTAACGAGCATATAATCTTTGTAGAAAATATTTTTGCCCTTTACCGCAAAAGCGCAGCGTTTGCGAATGCTTGCAATTTGCGAAGATAGCATAACGCCGCTAAATAGGCAGTCGCGCTGTGTAACCGAGCTGCGAGGGCATATACGAAAATATTCGTTTCCCCGTTCGGTGGAATTTGAACAAACCGCCTCGTAGGAGGCGAGGAACATCTGCGTTAAGTTATACTATCGTATTGTTTTTTCGCCCGAAATATTCTGAAAAGAAAAGGATTTTGATCATGAAATATTTGCCGGAAGGTTTTTGTTTGCCAGAAAACCGTTATTTGTATACGTTTTCTTCTCTTGAACAGGCAAGAACACAAAAAAAGATCATAGAAGCAAAAGCCGTTATGTGCGACAGTGCCCACAACATTATCGTCGATCTCGGCTGCATGAAAGGTATCATCCCGCGCGCCTGCGCTGCCGTCGGGATACGCAACGGCTCCGTTCGAGATATCGCGGTCCTTTCGAGAACAGGCAAAATATGCTGCTTTTACGTCGATGGCTATGAGTATCGAAACGGAGAACGCATAGCTGTGTTAAACCGTGAAACCGCCATGAACGAGGCAAGGCTTTTTATGCTTGACAACCTGCACGTCGGCGATATCGTCGATGCGAAAATAACACATATCGAACGCTTCGGTGCGTTCGCGGATATAGGCTGCGGAAACGTCGGCTTGATAAATATAGAAAATTGTTCAATATCGCGTATTTCGCACCCGTCAGAACGTTTTTACTGCGGTCAACGCATTAAAACAGTCATAAAGGATATCGACAGACAGTTGGGTCGCTTTACTCTCTCTCATAAGGAATTGCTTGGCACATGGGACGAAAACGCATCGGCTTTCTCTGTCGGACAGACGGTCAGCGGAACCGTCAGATCCGTTATGGATTACGGCGTTTTTGTCGAACTGACACCGAATCTTTCGGGCCTTGCCGAAATGCGAAGCGAAGACGACCGTCGTTTCGTACCCTCCGCAGGCTCGGACGTGACGGTGTACATAAAAAGTATTATACCCGAAAAAATGAAAATAAAGCTGAATATTATAGATTTCGGCGAGAATATCGCACGTAAAGAACGTACTGCGTATCGGTATTTTTTGCCCGAGTGCGAACACCTCGATTCGTTTTTGTATTCACCGCTTTGTTCGGAAAAAAAGATTTTTACGACGTTTGCCGTCGAGCGTTAACGTCGAGCGGTTGCCGTCGAACGCTAAACATACTGATGATCGGAGCAGATTTACTTGTTGTCTGCTCCGTTTTTTTGCTCGGAACGAAATGTTACAGAAAATTCCCAATTCCTCTCTTTATGTTTAACAAAAACGTGTTATAATCAATGAAAACAATCAAAACAGGAGATCTTATGGATAATAACGAGAATGAAAATATGCTCGAAAAATTAAAGACCAATATCATTGATCTTAAAAAAACGCTTTCTAAGTACATAACAAAAAGGGAAATAATTATTGTTGCCGTTGTGGCACTTGTCGTTTTTGCTATTCTTTGCGATAAACCGTTTTCCGGCGATTTCTTCTTTATGTGGAAGCCGTCGTTCTGGAGCATCGAGACTATCGGCAGCGACTCGGGTTATAAAGTTACGATCCCAAAAATGGGCGCAAGTGACAGCGGTGTTGAACTCGATAATATCATAATCAAAGATATCTCTTCGGAGCTTTCGGATGAGATAACAAGCGCAAAAGATTATATCGTCTCGCAAATCAACTTTCAGGTCGAAACCGCTTCAAACGAAAATATCCCCAAAGACGTCGTTAGCGAACAGGTCCAAATATTCGAGACCGGCAGGGTCAACATGGGCGGTCAAGACGCATATTACTTTATCTTTACACCCGGCGGAGAATATTCCGGCAATAAAATCCTCCAAGTCGCCATCAAAAAGGGCGATACGCTCGTAAGCGCTCAGTTTCGAAGCCGTTGGATGAACTTTGACGACAATTTCGAACAGGCATTTAAAATGATCAAATCCATAAGGATCAAGTAAAAACATACGGATAAAAATACACGGGAAATATACGGATAAAAGTATAAATATACGGATACAAAGTATAAAAATATACGGAAAAGTATACGGATATAAAACTTTGCGGTAATACAACAGACGAGCCGTTCGCTTTAGCGAACGGCTCATCGTTTTACTTACTTTCCCAAAGAGTGGGATAAAAATTTTAGTTAAATTTAATCAGACCATTCCAACTGTTCACGGTGTCAGCATACTCGAATTTGATGTATTGGCCGATGTTGTCAGCTGTCAGTACAGTTCCGTCAACGGTGCAGTTAATCAGAGTGATGGATTCGTCGTTACTGATTTGAGACAAGTCGATATAGTAGCCGTTTTCAAATTCGCAATTGGTAAGAGTGGTGCTTGTGTAAGGCTTTAAGCAATGAAGATACTGGTCAATGTTTTGGTCGGCATAATAATTACTTGTACCGAAAGAGCAGTTGGTAAATGTCGCAGTTGTAGTATCGCCATAGCTTGTCCAACCGTCAAGAGTGGAGTTTGTAACCGTAAGATTCCAAGGACTTGTTGAGTTGATATTCAGTGCGTAACCGCAATTATAAACATGAACATTGTCAACAGTTACAGCACCGCCGTTTCCGTAGCCATCAATATACAAACCACGAGATGCGCCTTCAACAGTCAAATTTTTTATAGTGTAGGTGCCTTCTTTTACATTTACACCATACTTTTTATTGACACTGATGGTTTTGTTATTGCCGTCCAGAACGGGATTTGAAGATGAGTTTAATGTTACGGTCGTGTCAGTATCGGTTTCCAAGCGAGTAGCCAGAGTGCCCAACTTAGCGTAGACTTCATCCTGGTTGTTTGCGTAAGCATTGGTTGACCAGCCGATCCATATCGGTTTGTCGTTGTCGGTAAACAGGTTGTTGCCGCCGTAGTTGATGTAGCTTTCGTCAACGCCGTAAATACCGATTATATCATTATATGTTTTTGTTGTTGTATTCTGGTAGCCGAAATTAGCGGTGGAACCGAAGAAGTTATTTGTTAAAGTAACGTTGACAGGTGTTGTGCAAGCACTGCCGTTAGATACTTCGATGTGTATGAAACGCTGTACGCCATTTTGGTTTGCATCGGGAGCAGGGGTATCGGCGTAGAATGAGCAGTTATTGATAACGATATTACCGTCAGAATTGTTTTCGGGAGTGATCTGAACGCAGTCCCACTGAGTATTTTTGAATGTACAGCCGTCAAGAACGAGGTTCTTGTTTGTACCGTTTGCATACAGGTTGGAAGCGTTGTTGCTGCTATTTACGGGAGCGTCAAAAACAACATCGTAAATCTTTACGGATTCTGTCTGTACCCATACAGGATATCCCGAAATCGTGTTGCCGTTGCCGTAGATTATCGTATCGTTACTGATGGTCAGATTTTCGGACAGAGCGATATCATCGGTCAAAATGATAGCTGCAGCGCCGTTTGCGATAGCGGCTTTCAAAGTGGTTTCGTCAGCGACAGTTGCGATCGTAGCACCTGCGTCGTACTGATTATTGTTGCTGTCGTATTCAACAGTATCCTGTGTTGCATAAACGGTGATACCGAGACCGGTAAGTGACTTGCCTTGATATTCGTTGCCTGCCGTTTCTTTCATATGTCCCTGAATGTAAAGGACGTCTGTTCCTGTTGTATATGCTGTAAGTTTGCCTTCAAATTCGGAAAGCGTAACTGCAGTGCCGTCTGCTTTTACAACAGAGAACTCGATTGCGTTAAGCAAATCGGCGTCGCCTGTAATACCGGTAAGAACGAGTTGGTACTTAAGCGCGAGATTGCCTTTGTTGGCAATTCTGAAGCCCTCGGTTCTGAAAGTTGCACCGGGTTCCCAGAGAATGTCTTTGCTGCCATTTTGGTTAACAAAGCTGAGACCCGTGCCTGTGAGAGAGTTATCTTCGGTAGCACCGATAATGTCAACTTTAAGGTTACCGGCTTTGATGGTGTTAACGCTTGTGGAAGCGGTATCGGTAAACCAAGCGAAAGTGTTACCGATGAACATTGAAACGCAAAGCAGTAATGCGAGTGCGCTCGACACTAATGCCTTTTTGATTCTTTGCTTTTTCATTGTATTGTTTTCCTCCTTTGTTATGAATTTTTATTTTCGGCAAACAAAGACTTTCAACGTAAAATATCTGATCCTAAACAATATATTAAACATTATTTAATATATTGTTTAACAAATTGATCAATAAATCGTTCGGCACATTGTTCAACAGTGATCGGTTACAAACAAAAAACAGAAAAAAAGATGTTTGCAACTCAAGCATGATGTCCCCGTCTTTTAGGCGGTGACGCCAACCCTTGCTATGTTGAAACGACGATGTTTTAGTATCCGTCGCTGTTTGTCGAAAACAAGTATGTAAAAAAACAATACCCAAGTTAAATAATTGATTTATAAGCGCATGCGCTTATAGGTATGCGCTTTCGGAGTAAATTTGCTTGTACAGGTGCTACTCTCGGAAAAGCTTTGTCCTTGCAGAAAAACTTAGACTACGCTTTGCGGAGTTTTTACTCATTTGGATTTCAAGTCGTATGCTACGCTGTGTACAAGCTCCACATAGCGGATAACCTCCTCGTAGAGGAGCTTAAACTTCGCAAATATATGCGATATTTTCAAATCGCAGAGTTTATAACT
>CAYUWC010000040.1:0-7706 GCA_964448355.1 uncultured Oscillospiraceae bacterium
GAGGCTTTGGCAACGAAGGGCTTTGGCTGTTTGCAATCCTCGCTCTGATGGGCGGCGGTTTCTGGGGAAACAACCGCGGAAATCCCACGGGCGACCGCAATGCCACGGTCGGCGATGTGCAGCGCGCTACTGACTTCGCGGCGCTTGAGCGTCAGAACAACGAGACGGTTGCGGCAGTACGTCAGGCTGCGTATGACACGCAGGGCGCAATCAAGGACGGGAACTACAATCTCCTTGGGGAACTGCGCGATCTTCAGACAGCAGTCGGCGCTGGATTCGCCGCGCAGAAGGATTGTTGTTGCCAGATTCTGCGCGGGATTGACAGCGTCAACTACAATGGCGCGCTCAATACCGCGAGCATCAACGCTACTACGACTGCACAGACGCAGAAAATTCTCGATGCGATCTGTGGCAATCGCATGGCGGATATGCAGAATCAGATCAACCAGCTTCAGTTGCAGGCTGCGCTGTGCGGCATTCCGCGCACAAGCCCGTACGGTTACGGTGTCGTTCCTCAGTGGGCGACTGTGCCGGCCTGTTGCGGCAACAACATTTAACGCCCTACATGGCGAGGCATGGCGGGGCGGCAATCGCTGCTCCGCCGTTTATTTTAACTTTTAAGGAGGAAATATCTCATGAGTAGATCGGCAATCTATACAACCAACATCAGCGCGCCTACTGTCGCCGATGGCGGTATCGTCCCTCTCGGTGTCACCACGCGGCGCTTCGGTTGCAATATCAGTCTTGACGGCAATACTATCACACTCTGCGGGCAGGGGTATTATCTTGTCACCGTTTCCGCGACCGTAACGCCGAGCGCCGCCGGCACAGTCAAACTGACTGCGCAGAAAGACGGCGTGGCAATTATCGGCGCGTCCGCTTCTGCAACTGCTGGCGCGACCGACATCGCAGTTGTGCTTCCTATCACCTGCATCGTTCGCAACGCTTGCGGTTGCGAGAGTTCTCTTTTGTCGCTCGCCCTGACGGGTGGCGAAGCGGTCATTAATGATTTGGCCGTCACTGTGGAAAAGCTGTGAGGTGATTCAAATGAAGAATACTGATGATAACAACATTGCTGCGCTTGACTTGAGCAATATGCCAAAATCGGAAGCGGACTGGTTCGCGATTATTCTGTCTCTTTTTAGCATTGCCTCGAAGAGCGACTTGCAGTCATCCCGCGAAAAAGAACTGTCCGAGCGCGTTGCCTATCTTTCCGGCAAGATTGATGTGATGGAGAAAGCTCTTTTTGGAGGCGGGACATGAAGATCATAGAATTACTTTCTGACCGCGTGGGTGACGAACTCAACGATGCTTGCACCTACGCGAAGCTCGCGCTTGAGTACAAAGACACCGAGCCGGAACTTGCGGCGTTGTTCTACAAGCTGTCTGGCGAAGAAATGAGCCACATGGAGGCACTGCACAAGCAGGTTGTTTCACACATCGAAGCCTATAAAAAACTCAAGGGCGAAGCACCGGAAGGGATGAAGTCCCTTTATGACTTTGTCCACAAGCGGGAGATTGAAAAGGCAAGTGAGGTTAAACGCCTACAGGAGTTGTATAAGGGCTAATCTTTGTTAGTTATTTGTTAGCAACCGAAACGATATGCAACGGAATATTGCAACATATGCCCGCGCAATTCCGTGAATATTTCGCTATATGTCACAAAAAACGGATTTATTTCGTTTCCTCATGTATCGCATATAATTCACACGCATGAGGTCACTGGTTCGAGTCCAGTAGTCCGCACCAAAAAGCTCACCTGAAAAGGTGAGCTTTTTCTTTGCTTTACTCTGTATTTTGCATGATTTTCGGCGTTTTTTCTAACTTTTCACGGCGATTGCGTTTTTTGCAGTCGCTTTTTATTTTTCGGGCATTGTTAGTAACGTGTTAGCAACCGCCTCTCTTCTCAACAGCTTCGACCAACTCCGTAACATCCGTATGTACATAGATGTTTGCCGTGGTCGAGTAGTCTGCGTGACCGAGCATCTTTTGCAGCAATTCCGGCGCAATGCCTTGCCGACGCGCCCAGCTTGCAAATGTATGCCGCGTGGCGTGCGGTGTTTTGCGCTCGATTCCGAGGCGCTCCAACAGTGGATAATAGTCGCGTCGCCTGAAATTGGCAACGGTGCGTTGCCCGCTGTACCCAGAAATCAGCAACTCCCCGTCGGCGCGGGCGGCAAACTCTGCGAAATACGCCCGCCCTTCCGGGCGAATGGGAATCGTGCGATTTTTCCCTGCGGCGGTCTTTTCCCCGCCCACAACATATTCACCGTGGCAGTCCGATACCGGAAGAGAAAACAGTTCCCCTATGCGCATTCCTGTGTAGATCAGCATGAGAACGATCTTCGCCGCATCACTCTTATCTTTCTCAAGCTTCGCAATGTCCTCTTCTGTAAAAACTTCCTTTTCTTTCTTTACATTCTCCGGCAGCTTAACAAAAGACGCAAAATTTGTTGTGATGATCTCTTCTCTTATTGCCCAGCCTGACATTTGCGTTATGAGCTGCTTATACTTCGATACCGTCGAATGCGATTTCTTCATGTGCCGGTCGATAATCTCCTGAAAGTCCGCCGCTCGAAGCGAGCGGAATTTTTTATCGTGAAGATCGGCAAATATTTTGTATGCTCCATCATAGGATTCAATCCCCTGTTGTCCAATATCGCGGTAATGCTCCGTTTTCCACGCCTTAAACACTTCGGCGAATGTCATATTGTAGCGCTCGTCCAAATCCTTTCCCGAAAGACGCTCTAATGCCTCCAGCGCGTCCGTTTTCCGCGCGAAGTATCCGATGATTATCCTCTTCTTTGCAGCTACCCACGGACGCGAGCGACGACCCGAGAGCTTATAGACCGTTCCCGTTCCGTTTGCGCGTTTCAGCGTTTTCCGCTTCTCCCCCACTCGCTTCTTTCCGCACATGGGGCAGTATAACGCGCCCTCCGGCAGCTCCGCTTTGCACTTGATGCAGTTCCCCATCGTCACACCTTCCTGTGCCTGTAAACGCGGTACGCGAGGATAGCGGCATTGATGAACGCCGCGCCGATCACGATAACCAGCGCCACGGCAGGCTTGGACATCTCGCCATTCTGGATAAGACCGACCGTCGGGTGCATCGCATCACCGATGATGTAAGCGAGCAACGCAAGCGTGGTCGCGACGGAAATCACGAAAAACACAAGCAGATTTGATAGAAACGACTTCTGCGCTACCATATTTTCAAGTCGCGCCTTATCCGTACCGCGTAGTTCCGCGTTCTCGATCTCGAGATCATGGAAACGATGTTGCAGCTCCTCGTTCAGAGGCTGAGGGGTGGCTAATCCGCACAGCTCGTCGAGTGAAAGCCCGAGCACGGAACACAGCGCGGCGGCATCGGACAGCTTCGGGTCGCTCGTCGCGCCGGACAGCAGTTTGCCTATCGTGGACGGCGACACGCCCGAAGCGTCGGAAAGCGTCTGATTCGTAAACTCCTTCATGTGTTTTTCACTTTTTACTTTTGCCGAAAACGCCTCAATATGCGGGTATATTTCGTTGATCGCAGACATTTTTTGCCTCCATTTCCCCGAATCGGAAACAGCTTTCCCGACTTGGGCATAGTTTTTTCGGAGGCGTTCTGTTACGCTTTGATCGTAGCAGATACGCCGTGGCTGGGGATATCTGCTATAAAGCCCCCGCCGCGTGTTGCAGAGGGCGGCGGGGGCTGAATAGTAAATGGTTATTCGTCTTCGAGCGACGCAAACGCATCAGGATAGACCACAGAAGACATGACCTTGTTCGTCGATGCGTCTACAAATGAGATTTCGGAATATATCTCGTCTCCGTTGAAAATCTGGTACATGGAGCTTTGAACATAAAGCTGGAGCGGAAGAAACGCGGCTGCTATGCCCGCATTGTCGAAACCTTCTCTGTCCACAACAATGCTGATTTTTCTAAAATCGTCCGTGTGGTCAATGGCTGCGACATACTCGGTATCTTCACCTCTGACGATCTCAGCATAAGATTCTTCGATTTGACGGAGCAGATCGTCCATGATCTCCCGATGCTTCGCCTTGCTCATCGTGACGAGAACAGTGCCGTCCTCGTTGACGACCACCTTCTTAAACCCGTTCTCTTCGGCGTATGCCTCTGGGTCAAAAGTGGACATATCCGTATCCTCATAAAAGGACGCGGGAAACAGAATATCAACCGTCAAAAGGTTTTCGTCAACTTGAAGCCCCGCTTCGGGCAGTGCGTCTGCTTCCTGCTCTGCTCCCCCATCGGGTTTAGCCCCACAGGCGGAAAACAGCAGACAAGCGGACAGGGTCAACGCTACGAAATTTAATTTTTTCAAAACAACCCCTCCTTTGCAACTGGTTGCAACTAATTGCGACCGTTAAGATTATTATAAACTCGTCGTTTTCAAAATCAACAAAAACTTTCTTTCTGCCTAACAGATTTTTGGCAATTTGGTAACGTCAACAAAATGTAGCGCCTCGTGTTGAGCATATACAACAAATCGGCATATCTCATATTGACAAGTTTCTTGTTTTGTACTAATATAAATCTCAAATATAGAACGACTGTTTGATTTTCTTTTCCCCATTCGGTGGGATGTTTCAGCGAATATGTAACTCGCTATGAAAATATTGGAGAGAGCTGCATGACCGAATAAAATCGTAATGATGGTTATTCGGATATTTTACGGCTTTTTTGTAAACGGTAAGATACTTTTTCATTCCGTTGCTTATAAGGGCTTCCTTCCCTTTCAGCGCATTAAATTCGCGCTGTTCAATTTGCGGGCTACTGCTTCCGATGAACTGCCTGTCGGAGATCACGACCGCCTTAGAATAATCAAGTCCCGCTTGTCCATATGTGATATACGCCCACTTGTGCAATATGTGATGCCGAAACGGAATTGCAAAAGTAACGCCATCTATTCTTATTGCAAGACAGACATATGGCCTTGTAGGCTTTGTTAGGATTTCCGAGCAGTTGCTGTATTTGCTGTAAAAGTAAGGGGACAGCGTAATGAGCTTCATGTTCTTTCTCTCCCAAAAAAGAACACCCTCCGTTAAAAACAGAGGGTGTCGGCATCAATCGAGCATTTTTTTGATTATGCTGCTCGCGCTCTACGAGCAAATCAACGATTGAGCATTCTTTTTCCCGCAGAAGTCTCGCTCTAAGACTTCATCATCGTGGATTCCTCCACACCCCTATTATATCTTGTCTTAGAAAAAAATCAATCGGAATGTTGCCGTTAATTTCAACAAATTTACGCCGTAAAAGCAAGGAGAGATAGTATGTCAGACTATGAAATTTTAGAAGTATTCCGCAGCCTTACTGAGAATCAGCAGTTGGAGATCCTTGCTTTTTTAGCGTCTGCATCTGGACAAGGAGAAAACGCTTCTGCTCTTCCGAAAGCTCTCGTACATACTCCATAAGCTCCGCCTCCAGCGGAGACAAGACATCACCCTGCGGGGTGGTGTCTTTTTTTTGCGCTTCGCGCTCCTGCTCGATCAAGCCGCGTACCAGCGCGATATCCTCCGGCGTGGCAATGATCTCCTCCGGCTCGACCTGCAACAGAGCGCACATACGGGCGGCTTCTTCCGGCGAGGGAAGATTCTTCGCCGGTGTGCGCTGCCAGTCGGATACCCACTGCCCAGAGTTTCTCCCCATCTTTTCGCAGAATACAACATTACTTCGGCAGGTTTTCTTAATGAGCGGGAGAACGACCGGCAAATTCAACTGTACGGTTTTCCTTCGAGACATGGTTATACCTCATCACGGTATTTTGTTTATTCTTGCCAAACAAAGGCAAATTAGTTTGTGTATTTTTAAGGCAAGAAAAATCAGTCCGATATATTGACATCTTGACTTTTCTTGTCTATAATACAACACAGAACTTAATCAAGGCAACAAAAACCAAGACCCCCATACAGAAGATACCGATGCGGGTTTATAGCCGATATTTTGTTGGCTGACACTTACAGAATAAACGCTTTTGGCAAGATTGTCAAGATGAAGTTCTTAAATTTACCGCTACGGCGAAAAAGAGAAATGCCAACGGTAGTGGCGTTGGCACTTCTCTCCCGAATTTGTTTACCAGAGCGCGTTGCAGGTGAAAGCCGACAGTTAAGGCCTACCATTAACCGAGGGCGAGTGGGCTTCCCCACGCTCGCAATATTTCTACCGCATACACACTACTATGCTTCTCTGGCGCACTGCTCACTTCAGCAGTTTCGGGTTCTGCTTACTGCCACCGGCATCGCATACCCTGTATCTGGCACCGGCAAAATAAAAAGTTTGGTCAAGGCGACCACCCCCTTATTTTGAGCTTGGCATATGGGAAGTATAGCAGATTTCGCCGTAGCGGTCAAGAACTTAAAGGAATGGAGTTGATAGGTTGACACTGAAAGAGCTGCGCGTGTCCGCAGGATTACAGCAGAGCGATGTTGCCAAGCGGCTGAATATTACGGAAACCGCCGTCAGCAACTGGGAGCTTGGCAAAAACGGGATTTTGAGGAAGTACAGAAAGCCGCTCGCGAAGCTCTATGGCGTAAGCGATAGCGAGCTTGCGGCGGCGATGGAAGAAACAAAGCCGTAATTTAGGAGGGAGAAACAATGAGCACTTTATGGAACAATCCGGCTGCGATGCGGTGCTGTTCGGTAGCCGATAACTTTCCGACGAGCGTTGTAAAGCAGGTTTTGCTTGCGGAGCTAAACGCAAAAATTCAGGAGTGTACCCTTATCGACAATGACAATCCGGTCGCAGGTAAAGTTTATATCGGTGTAGAGACATGGTCTATTCAGGTCGGATTTACGTGCATAGCCCGCTACAGAAGCAGAGAGGCGGCGGAGCGTGCATACCAAGAGGCTACAGAAGCCACAAGACGCGGCGACCGAGTTTTTGATATGCCGACTGCGGAGATTGTTTTAACTTCGCAAGAGAGGAAAGGAACAAAACCATGAAGAAGATCGTGACCCTGAATTTGAACGAATGCGTGGAGTATCTGCGGGAGCGCGGATTGAGCATTTCCAGCCCCACGATGGCGGCTGGAATCGAGAAGGGCGTGTTCCCCTTCGGCGTGTGTATTGACGTGAACGGCAGCCGCACCTTCAAAATCTTCAAGGTGCTGCTCGACCACTGGATCGAAGAAAGAGCGGAGGAGGTGGAGAGTGCATGAGCGAAACGATCAAGGTCTACAAGGGCACAGACAAGAACATGAAGTGCCGTGGATTTCAGTACGAGATCGGAAAGACCGTTACAAGCGACGACGCGATCCGCTGCGGCGATAAGGGCTTCCACTCGTGCGAAGCCCCGCTGGATGTCCTGCGGTACTATGCGCTAAATTGGAGCAACCGCTTCTTCGAGGCGGAGGCTAGTGGCAAGATCGACCGCACGGGCGCAAATGACAGCAAGATCGCGTCCTCCGAGCTGACGCTGAAAGCGGAAATCGGTCTTCCTGCACTTATTAAGGCGCAGATCGCGTATGCGCGGAAGAGAGCCGAAAGCGGCACTTCTGGTGGCAACTGGAGCAACCTCGCCGGTGGCGACCGTAGCAACCTCGCCGGTGGCGACCGTAGCAACCTCGCCGGTGGGCACGATAGCAACCTCGCCGGTGGCAACAGTAGCAACCTCGCCGGTGGCGACCGTAGCAACCTCGCCGGTGGCAACTGGAGCAACCTCGCCGGTGGCGACCGTAGCAACCTCGCCGGTGGCAACTGGAGCAACC
>CAYUWC010000041.1:0-6644 GCA_964448355.1 uncultured Oscillospiraceae bacterium
CAGGGTTCGAACCTGCGGCATCGACGTCCCAAACGTCGCGCGCTACCAACTGCGCTACACCCCGACAGCGTTTCTATTATACATGATAATTGCGTTTTTGTCAAGTGCTTTTCAATTCGAATCCTTTTCACGTTAGTCCTATGCTTTGTGTAAATATTTCATCGCAATTTTTAGCCCTACTCATTTCATTGCCCGGATTTATTATATCATAAAGCAAAAATGCTTTGCTCATCTTGCGCCAAAGCCGCAAGGGCATTTTGTAAAGACAGTCGATAACACAGATGCGAAGAAATTCGCGGACGGCAAAGCCGTAAGGCTTGTACGGAAAGACTTTCTGTGTGTATCACCACCTCTGTTTATTTTCTGCCTCTTTTACGAAAATAAGAAAAGAACATTCTATCCGAGCTGCAATGTAATGTCTCTCGGAATGTCGGTGAATTGTGAAATATTGCAATATCGTTAGATATTGCGGTATCGTAAGATACTAAGGTATCGTCGGATATTGCGATGTTGTGATTTTTACAAGTTTGGATCGTCCGTTGTGTTTTCGGTGAATTTTCTTTTTTTGTGTGTTAACAATATTCGTATGACCGTATTACGCAAGATCGGGCATGGTTTTTTGTTTTACAGTTGAATTGTGGCAAAATTCTGAAATTGATCGTTTCTTGTAGGAAAACATATTTTTTCGGCGTATTATTTATTGTAAGGGAGGGGAGACAAATGGCAGGTTTCGGCGAAGAATTTCTCGGTGAGTTGAGAAACAGATGCGATATAGTAAGTGTCATTTCAAAATATGTTGAATTAAAAAAAAGCTCTTCTTCTTTTGTCGGCCTTTGTCCGTTTCACAACGAGAAAACGCCGTCATTTCACGTAAATCCGGCAAAACAGTTCTTTTACTGCTTCGGTTGCCATACCGGCGGCGATGTGATCACGTTTATCATGAAAGCGGAAAACTTGTCGTACGCCGAAGCGGTCAATTTTCTTGCCGAAAGCGTCGGTCTTCACGTGCCGAAAAGCACCGCTCTCGACAGCGAGATCGGCATGCTTCGGAAAAAAATCCTGGAGATGAACCGTGTTGCGGCTCGGTATTTTCACAATACGCTTATGTCCGAACAAAGCGGACACGCCGTCGAGTATATACAAAAACGAGCGCTGCTTCCATCAACCGTCGTGCGCTTCGGTATAGGCTACGCTCCCGACAGTTGGGACAGTCTTACAAAATATATGACTGCTCAGGGCTATTCAAAAGAAGACCTCAAAGCTTCCGGACTTGTTTCCGTTACGGAACGCGGTATGTTCGACAGATTCCGCAACAGGCTTATGTTCCCCATAATAGATTACAGAAATAATGTCATCGGTTTCGGCGGCCGCACCCTTGCGGACGACCCGGCTAAGTATTTGAACACATCGGAAAACATCGTCTTCCGTAAAGGGGAAAACCTTTACGCTTTGAATTACGCACGTACAAACAAGATCGGAGCGTTGATCTTGGTCGAGGGGTATATGGATGTCATATCTCTTCATCAAGCGGGTTTTAACGCTGCTGTTGCAACGCTCGGAACCGCGCTTACCCCAAGCCAGGCGCGGTTGATGAAACGCTATACCGACAAAGTCATCATCTGTTACGACAGTGACGCCGCAGGTAAAAATGCGACCAGGCGCGCGATAGAAATACTTAACGGCGTCGATCTTGATGTAAAGGTTGTTACCGTTACAGGTGGTAAAGATCCCGATGAATTTATAAAGGCATACGGTGCCGACAGATTCAGGGAGCTTTTGGACGGTTCGTCGAACGATATCGAATATAAGCTTAACGAGATCGCATTTAAGTACAATATGCAGATCGACAGCGAAAAAGCCGCCTGTGTAAAGGAATCTCTCGGTGTTCTTGCCGGAATAAAAAGCAGAGTGGAACGGGAGGTCTACATAGACAAACTGGCGCGCGAAACGGGGCTTACAAAAGACAGTCTTACGGCGGAGCTTGAAACGTACATTCGGCGCAGGGTTCGAGAGGAAAAGAAAAACGAAGAAAAAAAAGCGTATTCGATGCTGAACGGCGAACGCAATCGGAATGTTAATCCCGAAGCGAAGAAAAATCCCGCCGCCGCACGCGCGGAAGAAGACGTTATTTCATTGCTTTTAAACTTTCCGCAAAAGCTCGATAAGATAGAAAAAGTCATTTCGCCGGATGATTTCGTTACGGATTTTAACAAACGCGTATTTGTCGCTCTTTGCGATAAATTGAAGCAAAATCCGTCATGCGAGCCTCAATTGGTGCTTTCGGAACTGTTTGAACCCGACGAGGTCGGAGTTTTGATAGGATATATATCCGAGATAGGGGCTTTGAGCGTTGACGGAGACGAGATAGAGTCTGTTGCGGAAAGATTGCGTTCCGAAAAAAAGAAACAGATCAAATCTTCCGAAATGAGCGACGAGGGCTTTCAAAAATATTTAGAGGATTTGAAAAAGAAGGGAAAATAACATTTTTATGGAAGAGATCAACAATACGTCAAACCACATCAATGAAAAAAGAGCGGTCATAAGAGAGCTGCTCGAACAAGGCAAAGAAAAAGGTTCGCTTGTTCGTACCGAAATAACGGACGAGCTTGAAAAATACGATTTTACGCGCGATCAGATCAATGTTATAATCGACGAGCTTCGCAAGTCGGGCGTCGAAGTCGAAGAACCGTTTTCCGCGGAGGATCTGAAGGATATCGAAGATATTGAAGAAGAAGTAAATTCTTTACCGATCGATCCGGAAGATATGGAAGTTCTTCTTCAGTCGGAAGGTATTACCATAGACGACCCCGTAAAAGTATATCTTCACGAGATAGGCAGAGTTGCTTTGTTAACACCCGAAGAAGAAGCCGAACTTGCGCAGAAAATATCCGAGGGCGATGCGAATGCGAAAAAACGCCTTAACGAGGCAAACCTGCGTCTTGTTGTATCTATCGCAAAAAGATATGTCGGCAGAGGTCTGTTGTTTTTGGACCTTATTCAGGAGGGAAATCTCGGTCTTATAAAAGCCGTCGAAAAGTTCGATTCGAATAAGGGCTATAAATTTTCAACATACGCCACTTGGTGGATCCGTCAGGCGATCACAAGAGCCATTGCCGATCAGGCGAGAACGATACGTATCCCCGTGCATATGGTCGAGACGATCGGCAGACTTACAAAAGCCGAACGTGCGCTCGTTCAGGAGCTGGGACGTTCGCCCAATGCCGAAGAACTCGCAAAAGAACTCAATATGAATATAGACAAAGTCCGCGATATCATGAAGGTCGCGCAGGAGCCGGTCTCTCTCGAATCACCGGTAGGCGAAGAGGAAGACAGTCATTTGGGCGATTTTGTCGAGGACAAGGATATCCCCTCACCGAGCGATGTCGCTTCTCAAACAATGCTCAAAGAAGAGCTTAAAGAAGTTCTTAAAACGTTAAGCGACAGAGAAGCTCGTGTTCTTTGCCTGCGTTTCGGGCTTGAAGACGGCAGAACGAGAACTCTCGAAGAGGTCGGCAAAGAATTTAACGTTACACGAGAACGTATCAGGCAAATAGAAGCAAAAGCTCTCAGAAAGCTTCGTCACCCGTCAAGAAGCAAACGTCTCAAAGATTTTCTCGATTGATCAAACAAAATTTCCGGAGGAAAAATGAAATCACTTCAAGATAAAAAAGGGTTCATATGCGATATGGACGGTGTTATATACCACGGCAACAGATTGTTGGACGGCGTCAAAGAATTTGTCGGTTGGCTCACGGAGAACAACAAACGTTTTCTGTTTTTAACAAACAGCTCGGAACGTTCTCCGAGAGAGCTTTCTCAAAAGCTCGAACGTCTCGGTCTGTCTATTTCCGAAGATCATTTTTACACTTCGGCGATAGCCACCGCCTCATTTCTGCAATCCCAAAAACCGAACGGCAGTGCGTTCGTTATCGGCGAAGCAGGTCTTATAAATGCGATCTACGGCGCAGGATTTTCGATGAACGATGTCGATCCGGATTACGTTGTTGTCGGCGAAACATCGTCGTACAGCTATAACAAAATAGAAAAAGCCGTCCGCCTCGTTATGAAAGGCGCAAAGCTTATCGGCACAAATCCCGATCTTACCGGTCCGACCGAGAAAGGTATCGCGCCTGCTACAAAAGCTCTTATCTCACCGATAGAACTCGCGACCGGCAGACAGGCTTACTTTGTCGGTAAACCCAATCCGCTGATGATGCGCCACGGCATAAAACACCTCGGCGTATCACGAGAGGATGCGGCGATCATAGGCGACCGCATGGATACCGATATTATCGCCGGTATCGAGTCCGAGATCGACACCGTTCTCGTTCTTTCCGGCGTTACGGATATGAACACCGTCGAGATGTTCCCGTACAGACCCGACTATATTTTTAACGGTGTCGGCGATATCGTTAATTCCGCAAAAAACGTCGAATGATATTATAACATATTCGCTTCTTAGGCGGCGTTATCCGTTGCCGCATTGAATAACATCGAGCGATAAAAAGTCGTGCGTTTTTTTACACACGATTTTTTGTGCGTATGCATATTTCGAGATGTGTGTAAAACAAATATCAGCACTTAAGGAGAAGCATTTATGGATCGTCCCGTATCTTTATATTTTAACGAAGAACCGATAAGCGTCGAAATTCTGGACCTTTGCCGAGGAGCCGATGATTACAGAAAAATATATATCGCAGATAACGCAACTCGAAAGATCGTAATTAAAAATTTTTCCAATACTTTCAGCAACAGGCACAGGATCGAAGGTTGGTTTAAACTTATGGACGAATACCGCAAGGCCGGCTTATATGTTCCTGCGATCGTGCCGGATCTTAACGGAGAATTGCTTTTATGCGATAAAGTGAACGGACGGGAGTTTTATACGTATGCCGAAGAATATTCCGCTCACGAAATAATGGAAAATATCGATAAAAAAGAAAAATTATCCTCAGACGTGCGCAGCCGCATTTGGCGTGACGTCATGCGTTTTTTGGGCAAGATCGCGTCCGCTCGCCTTGATATATTGGATTGGCAGTCGGCATATTGCCTGCTCGAACCGTTTTGCGCTCCGGATACTACGGACGAAGCAACGGAATACGCCGGTTTGTTTGTAAACTACGTAAAAGAGAACCTGCCGCATCATCTGCCGCGAGCCGAGGCACTTTTGAAAATGTTCCGTGAACGTCAGGAAGAATTGAAAAAAGTCTATTATTCTTTGCCGACATCCTGTTTTCAGGCGGATCTTAACGACAGTAATATCCTTCTTGACGAAAACAACGAATTTGTCGGTCTTATCGATTTTAATTTATGCGGAAAAGAGCCGGTTTTGAATTACGCCGTTCGTGAAGCATTGTGGGCGGTCGATGATAAACGTCTGTTCGGCGAAAACGACAGCAGATTGTATTGTTACAACAAAGATCTGGACGATCTGAGGATCGAGCTTTTCTTGAAAAATATGAGCCATATCGGCGAAACATATAATTTCAGCTCGCTTGAAAGAGAAGTTTTTCCCGTCCTGTTTCGTTATATAAACAGCTTCTGGTGGTTTTGCATTGACGAAATAAAGATGAACCGTGAAGACGACAACAAGATAGGTCTTCTGTTTGATTGGCTCGAATTTTCAATGACAAGGGACGATATTCGTTTACCGTGACGGATTTTTAATGTTGTAAAACAAAATTCGTCGTGTGTTTTATAATTTAACAAAACATACATTCGTTTTAGGTATGCACTCCGTAAGTGGTTAACTTTTGGGGTGCATATCAAAGATACGGGGTATGTTGCATGATTTTAAAACTTCGATTTACAGCTTATTGTCTAAAACATACGGGCTGCTTTAAAAGAATGTGCGTATTATCGAAGACAGCCTCTCATCGAAGACGATTTTACAAAAAAAACAAGCCGCTTGCTTAGGGCGAGGGGCACAAAACAGTTGATCCGACCCATGATTACGCTCATAGGTCGAATTTTCATATCTGTTACAAACTTGCCGCTTTAGCGGTGCAAGAGGGTGAGGGGCTTCGGTGGAGACCTCAAAATGCAGCGCATTTTGAAGCGCCGACCGAGCCGACAGGCAAAAAATAGCCACCTTAACGGAAGGTCGTGACGCGACATTCGAGGTAAAGCGGTTTCCTTCTGCCGACAGAGAATGAAGCGACTCACACCGAGCCGCAGCGAGGCGTTTCGGAGGACAACCGCCACAAAGCGGCAGCTCTTGGATCGGAGATGGACGTACGATACTCCCGATAGAGAGTAGAGAAGTGCGCCCTTTAGTTCCTAAAGGGTTTTCGCCGTCCCGACAAACTGAAAGTTGTCAATTTCGTTGGAAAGAGAAAAAAGCAATTTATACGTTTTTCGACAACTTAATTTCTATAAATTATGTATATCTTTTCGATTATAAAAAATAATACTAAACAAAGTTCCTAATATCCCTGTACATAAAAACATTACAGCCATTCCGCTTCCTGCACCTTCACCCACAGCCAATTTTAAAAACCTTGTCATTGGGTTATCCGACATCATAAATGGTTCAAATACACGATCTGCCAAAAATCCCCCAAGCAAAATTGCTATAGGAATTGTACTGAACTGAATTGCATTTCTTACAGAAAAAATTCTTCCTTGTATGTCATTGGGAATGT
>CAYUWC010000042.1:0-6501 GCA_964448355.1 uncultured Oscillospiraceae bacterium
TAAATTTGCAGCACACCTCCTTCTTGAAAATAAGGCGCAGAAGGGGTGGGCGCATTGCCCCTTTGTGAATTCAGCATAAGAAATAACCGGAAAAACCGGCCAAAATCAAAAGCAAAACGCCAACATCGGCGCAAAACGCATACCCCGGCATTCCTCGCCGGATAAAAATGCAACGCAACCCCGGTTACCCGGGAGCGAACACTATACCGAATCTATTTTACAAGTACTTGTCCAGAATGTCAAGCACGAAAACGGAAATTATTGTTCATTTTGCCTGATAGGGAAGCTGAAAAAAGATATTTATTCTCTCCATAGTGATCTCAATTGACTTTTCCCCGGCCACATGGTAAAATAACATTCCCGGAAACCAGTTTTCCGGGGTCCATATGCGGGCATGGTGGAATTGGTAGACTCGGTGGATTTAGGTTCCACTGCCAAAAGCGTGCAGGTTCGAGTCCTGTTGCCCGCACCAAAGCAATATAATCCGAACCAGATCTTCTTAATTAGAGACGGGTTCGGATTATTTGTTTATTTTGAGAAGTTTGAAGAAACCCACTTCCGAAACGGTATCATCAAGCGTCCAAACTCCAAACCAAGAGGCCCACAAAAAAAGAAACTGATTTGATTATGGAGGATTTGACTATGAAAAAGCTTGTTAGTTGCGAGTGTAGCATAAGCATTGCCTGTGTGGAGCTGAAATTTTCAGACGACAGCATGGTAATTATTGCAGATATTGCACCCATGTGCTAGAATGTTATAAACAAATTGTAATCCTTGAAGCAGATAAATGCTTCCATAAAAAGCTCAAATGCCTAAGGAGAATATTCGCATGGAACGACAATACATACACGACCGCTATATTACACTTTGTAAGGAACACGGAATTGCCCTCACTGTTTCAAACACCGATGCCGTAGAGGCGCCTGCATATGAACTCAGCACCAATCATTTCTTGTACAGTATCGTACTAAACGATTCCAAAATCGACACATCCATGTACGAATCTTTTTTGGCATATGCAGTTTCCAAATTGCTCCTGCCGAGACTCGCCCTGAAAACCGACCGTCTGCTTATAAGACGGTTCTGTATGGATGATGCCAATGGGTGTTTTCCATTCATGTCCGATGTGCAGGGGATGTATTTGGACGGATGTAAGCCATTTTCCGCAATGGATGAAGCTTTTTGGGAGAGAATGAAGCTCTTCGAAAAAAGGGAAGGTCAATACGTTATTGTGCTCAAAAACACCGATGAGGTTATCGGAACCATCCACGTATTTGACGATGACTTCAGGGCCGTCTCCGCAAAGGAAATCGGATATGCCATCCACCCCGATCACCGGCGGAAAGGATATGGTCTAAAATAGTTCGTATAATGTTATCATGAATTTTCTGAAAGCACAAGTTCGGACAATTTCATTTCCATATTGTTTTGAAAAAGTGTTATCAGGATTTTTCGGCAACAAACCACACCGAAAGCGTTGCCCTGTGCAGCCTTTTGGTGTGGTTTCTTAGCAATTCAAGATAACAATTTTTTCGTGATAACCAAGTATGAAATCTCTATTGAAAGAAACGATTTTGAAGATGCTTTCTGAATCGGTAGGCGAAATCAAAAAAACAACAGACGGGGGAATCCTATGAGAAATTTTGAGTATTTCCTGTTTGAGAACTTCGATGCAGACCAGGAATCCAACAACCCAAACAATCCACGCAATTTTCTCGGAAACAAAACCGATGCCCTGCTCACAGACGTAGCGTCCTTCCCGGCATATACCTTTTCCTATGAGGAATGCTGCAAAAAACATAACCCCCTTCTTCTCCGAAAGTTGATCGACAGTGGTGTTCTGCGTCTAAGCGGTACAGCTTTGGTTTTTGATTGCCCCATATTTCTTCGTGAAGATGCAGATGTTTTACAAACGAAAATTGCATCAAAAGCCTCTGCGCTGGCTGACCTTCTCGATAACAGCATGACTGCGATCCAGGATTGCTGCGGCAAGATCAGGAATGGTTTTCCGATGGAGCTGAACCTATACCATATTCTCTGTGGTATGATCTTTGATGGATATTTCTTTGATTTTCTAAGTAACATGGGCACTGTGGCAACTTCCAGACAGCACCTGTCCGGTTTGGATTATCTGTCTGTCATTTACGAAAAATGTGAGGAATTGCAGTCATTTTCTGACAGCCTGCTCTGCTCCTATAACCGGTTTGTAAATACAAAATGTTCCTTGCAGTCCTTTGGTGATGCCCGGGGAAACCGCTTTGACTTTTATCGCTTTTTCAGACTGATGGAACAGGGAACACTTCCTGATAAATTCACAGATGTGAAAGCACAGATCGATAACTTGGAAGATGCGAATAAAGATCATCTATTAGAAGAAGTTGTATCTTTGGTGAAAACCGGTCGATGCGATCCTGCTGCAATGGAGCTGCTGGAACTGTTTGGATATGTCAAAGAAGGAACTATCTGTGTTCCGATTTACACGCCTGAACACCAAAAGTTCCTTGCCGAAATCGAGAATATTGTTGAAAAGTGTCTTGGCAATGTCGTATCCAATATCCTGATTGAACTTGCCGGTTCCCTGGATATTACAGCCGTCAGGCATGGCGTTGATCCCAAGGAAATTGCCAACGAACTGTATCATATCGTATTTGGTTCCATCAATGAAGAACTGGTGGCAAGGGGCTGCGTATCCATGCCTCGTTATGTCCCTGGTGAAGGCAGATATTTTAAGTGCATTGAGATATATTCATAGCTTGATACCAGCGAAAATGAATCCAAAACAGAATGGAGAAATGCCTATGAAAGCCGTGATCTACGCCCGATATTCCTCCGACAGCCAGCAAGAAGCTGTTCGACATTCCAGAGGGTATTGTGCCCATTTTTGCCTCAATCAGGCATTCGGCATCGGGGATCCAGGATTTACAGTTTCTCCAATAACCGTATAAATAGGAAAGGGTGTTGCGGAAAATGCTTCCGCAGCACCCTTGCTTCACCATTCATTTTTTAGATTTCTGGTTAATTTTCGATACATGGCATCATCCCACCTGCCAACCGGTGGAGAAGCCGGGCATTATGGCTGATCCTGAGCAACGGAGGCGACGGACTCCCGTACCCGCAGGTGGCCCGGGACGACGATGCGGTCTATCACCGTGGTTCGGGGGTGTTCAATGAGATCCACCAGGCTTTTTGCGGCAGCAGTACCGATGGCGGTGGTGTCCTGGCAGTAGGTTGTCAGCCGCGGAGAGACGATGTCTGCCAAAGGAACGCCATCATAACCCAGTACGGAAATATCCTCCGGGATCCGCAAACCCATTTCCCGGATTACATTCATGCCACCGATGTAGGAATAATCGTCCGGAAACAGGATACAGCTGGGCCGATCCTGCTGGGAGAGGATTTCCCGGGTTACCTGGGCGCAGCGTTTTGCGTCATGATAGCGACTTTCCCGGACAATGCAGTTTTCGGGACAAATCCCCACTTCCTCACAGGCCCGGTAAAAGCCTGTCAGACGGTTTTCCGTGACGGCGGTCTGTTCCCCGTGGATGAAAGCCAGCTTCCGGTGGCCGCAGCTGTAGGCATAGCGAACCAGGGCTTCCACGCCCTGCACATTGTCCGACACCACGGCCATGCGATTGTTAAAAATATGGTCAATGGTCACCACCGGCAGGGAGGAGTGAATCAGTTCCAGCACCTGTGGATCATTAAAATCCACGCAGGCAATAATCACACCATCTACCCCACGATACAGGCAGTGGCGCAGATAGGAGCCCTGACGACCGGTGTTGCGATTGATAAAGGTCACGTCATAGCCGCTGGATTCCAGTTTTACCTTCAGGCTTTCCAAAACGGCAGAGAAATAATCGTGGGTCAGGCCGCTGTTTTGCTCGTCAACAAACAAAATCCCCACGTTATAGGTGCGGCTGGCTTTCAGTGCCCGGGCAGAAGCATTGGTCACATATCCCATTTCTTCCGCGGCAGCCTGGACCCGCTGGCGAGTCTCCCGACTGATGTCCTGCTGGTCGTTCAGTGCCTTGCTGACGGTGGCAACGGACACACCGCAGCGATGGGCAATATCTTTCATGGAAACCATGGTGAGCCTCCTTTCGGCGAGAAATTTCAATTCTTTTGTTAAGAATACCCCATTTGCTTCCGTTTTGCAACAGAAAAAAAACAGAAAGGAACGGCCATTCGCCGTTCCTTTCCGGCATTTGGAAATCAACCCTTGACCGAACCGGCTGTAACGCCTTTGATAATGTACCTGCTCAGGCACATATAGACAACCATCACCGGAAGGATTGCCAGCAGGATGAACATATACACCTTACCCATGTCGAATTTGCTGTAATCAGCACTACGCAGCTGTGCAATCATAATGGGAACGGTTTTCATTTCGGCTTTGTCCAGAAGCAATGCAGGCAGGAAGTAGTTGTTCCAGCTTTCCACGAATGTGAAGATCAGCTGCACTGCCAGAGCCGGTTTCAGCATCGGCAAGATCACCTGATTGAAGGTTCGGAATTCACCGGATCCATCCACTCGGGCCGCATCCACGATTTCCATGGGCAGCACGCTTTCCATATACTGCTTCATATAGAAGAACACCACCGGAGAGGCAATACTGGGAAGAATCAGGGGAATATAGCTGTTGGTCCAGCCCAGCTTGACACACATTTGGTAAAATCCCACGGCATAGACCTGTTTGGGAATGACCATCACGGCCAGAATAAAGGTAAAGGCGGCTTTGCGTAACCGGAACGAATAAGCATGAAGGCCGTAGGCTGTGAGCGCAGAAAAATAAGTGGCCAAAATGGCAGAGACTGCGGCAACGAAAAAGCTGTTCAGCATTCCTCTGGGGATGTTAATGGAGGCATCCGTCCATGCATTTTTCAGATTGATAAAGAAATGGGTGCTGGGCAGCAGTCGGAAACCGCCCTGAAGGTCTGCGTTGGAGCGAGTGGCGTTGATGATCAGCATATAAAACGAGAACAGGCACAGGGCGCTGAGAAAAATCAGGATGGCATAGACCACTGTCCGGGTGGCCGTCATCATAGCGTGGGCCTTGCGGCTGTCGGATGTATTGCGATTGGCCATTTTTTCAGTCCCTCCTTAGTCATCCTGTTTGGTCAGGCTACGGTAGACGAACAGGCTGAGAATTCCGGTTATCAGGAAGATCACCACAGAGATGGCACCAGCCATGCCGTAGTTTTTACTGGTTTTCAGATAGTTGTTCAGGTACATAATCAGCGTGGTAGAGCTGCGGTTAGGCGTACCGGCTCCGTTGGTAAGCACTTGAGGTACGTCAAACATTTGCAGGCCGCCGATCAGGGCAGTGATAATGGTATAGACCAAAATCGGGGTCAGCAGGGGAAGGGTCACCTTAAAAAAGACCTGCACCGAACCGGCACCATCGATCTCGGCTGCTTCAAACAGATTCTGGTCAATACCCATAATGCCTGCCATCAGCAAAATGGTGGTATTGCCAAACCAAAGCAGGAAGTTCATCAGGCAGATCATGCCCCGTACCGTCACTTTTTGGGCAAAAAAATCAAATCCCGCATCCAGTACCCCCCAACCGGCCAGGGTCTGAGTAATGGGGCCCACAGGGGAGAACAGAGTGTAAAACAGCATGGAGAAAGCAGAGGCCATGATCAGGTTGGGCATATAAATGACCGCCTTGAAAAAGGCCTGCCCCCGGATTTTCAGCCGGTAGCTGGTGAAGAAAATGGCCAGCAGCATGGCAATGACAATCTGAGGTACCGCGCCCCCAAGCCAGAGGGTGACGGTGTTTCCGGCGTATTTCAAAATGTCGATGCTTCCGGTTTTGTCCGGGGTGAACAGTGTGATGTAATTCTTCAGCCCTACAAACGTGGGGCCTACCTGCTTCAAACCGGAGCGATAATTTTCAAAAAAACTGTTCCAGATCGTGAGCATCTGGGGATACAAGGTAAAGACTGCGTAGATGATAAAAAAGGGTGCAATAAACAGATACCCCCATTTTTCATAACGGACGGATCGGCGTTTCGGCTTGGAATGGGCAGATAATTGCTTCATAAAAATCACCTTACCTTTTTGTCTTCGATTCAACATAGCTCGTTGACTCTATATTGAAGCCAGGACAAAATAGGAAACCGGGGGCAAGGCAGATGCCTTGCCCCGCAGGTGTTATGAGTCAGGGAGTGATGATTTCGGGATACTTTTCGTTGATGTACTTGTAGTAGTTGGCCATAGCCTGTTCTTCGGTGACGGTACCGTCGCAGTATTCTCTCCAATACTGCTGCAGTCCTTCCGTAAGCAGCTGATCGTAAATGGTCTTGTTTTCAAACTTGATATTTTTGGCCAGTTCCAGGTACACAGCCACATCGTTCTGGCCACCCAGGAAGGCGTTGCCATACTCAGGATCGTTGCCCACGATGGCGTTGACCTTCTGGTTGTTGGTGAACTGGGATTCGTTCTTAATCAGGTTGGTGCAAACTTCTTCGTCGTTGATGAAGGTGTTCATCACGT
>CAYUWC010000043.1:0-5935 GCA_964448355.1 uncultured Oscillospiraceae bacterium
TCGAATCGCGCCAGACGCACCATTTTAAGCCTCGTGTATCGAGGCTTTTTTATTATCAAGGAGTTCTCGTATGAAGAAAATCGCCAGTTTTACTGTAAATCACAATGTTTTAGAAAAAGGAATGTATATTTCAAGAATAGATGGTGACATAATAACTTATGATATAAGAATGAAAAAACCAAACAATAATGATTTCCTTGAAAATGCAGCAATGCATACTTTTGAACATTTATTTGCTACATTTGCCAGAAATACAGAATTGGCAGACAACGTTATATATATTGGACCAATGGGTTGCAGAACAGGATTTTACTTTTTAGTTCGTGACTCAATCACACACTTGCAAGCATTGAACATAATTCAAACTTGTTTTGAATTTATCAAAAATTTTGAAGGTGAAATTCCCGGAACAAAGAAAGAAGAATGCGGAAATTATTTAGAACACAATTTAGCAGGTGCAAAAGCTATTGCTGATGATATGAGCGAAGTGTTAAAAAATTGGACAGTGGAGAAAATGGAATATGCAAAATAAATTAACTTTTGGAATTATCGGAGCAATGGAATGTGAAGTTAATAAATTAAAATCCAAACTCCAAAATTTAAAAGAAAAAAAAGTTGGAAGCCGTAATTTCTATACAGGGGAACTTCACGGACATAATGTTGTATTGGTTCAAAGTGGTGTAGGTAAAGTTAATGCAGGAATTTGCACACAATATATAATTGATAAATATTCTCCTAATTATATTATTAATACAGGTATTGGCGGTGGTCTTGGGAAAGGATTGCAAGTTGGAGATATTGTTATTGGTACAGAATTTGTACAATATGATTTTGATGTAACGGCAATAGGTTATGCTCTCGGATATATGTGTACCGGAGTAGATAAAGACAAACCAACAAAATTTTATTCTGACAATAAACTGATTGAAGAATTTGAAAATGCATTTAAAGAAGCAGCCCCAAATTTAAAATATCACAAAGGGTTAATCGCAACAGGCGATTGTTTTGTATCTTCTATAGAAAAGAAATTACAAATACGAGATACATTTAATGCTATTGCTGTTGAAATGGAAGGTGCAGCAATCGCACAGACTGCGAATGCAAATAATGTTCCTTGCGTAATCATAAGAGCAATTTCCGATTTAGCCGATGATACAGCAGCTCAAGACCACGAATTTGTAGAAACAGAAATGGCTGAATACTGCTCTTCTACAATAGAAACACTATTAAAGCACATTTAATTTAAGAATAATTTTACGAAAAACACACAATACTCGATAGTGTTTTACAAGTTTAGTTGTAAGCTCTGTTTTATGCTAAGCCATTGGAATTTCACAAACAAAACTTGTTCCTTTGCCTAGTTCACTTTCAACAGTTATTGTCCCCTTGTGCAGTTCAATAATGTTTTTAACAATGGAAAGTCCTAAGCCTGTTCCGCCCAGTTCTCGGCTCCTTGTTTTATCAACTCTATAAAATCTTTCAAAAATATGATTTAAGTGTTCTGTAGCAATGCCAGTCCCGTAATCTTTAATTATTAATTCGGTTTTTTCATTGTTCTTATTTAAAATTACATCAATTTTTTCTGTTTTAGAATATTTTATTGCATTTGATAATAGATTTGAAATTGCAGTTGATAATAAATCTTTATCACATAAAATCATTATTTGTTCGTCATTTATAAAATTAATTTTGACATTTGCATAATTGAATTCGTCAATTATTTTTTTGATTATTGAATTAAGATTAGAAAATTCAAAATTTTTATCCTCATCTGTTTTTGCAACTTCAAGCTCAGATAAACACAAAATATCATTTACCAGTTTATCAATAGATTTTGTTTGGAATTCAATAATATCAAAGCATTCTTTGTCGCTTTGTGTTATTGAATTTCTTGTTTCAATAAGTTCAATAGCCGAATTTATTGCCGTTATTGGTGTTTTTATTTCGTGAGTTATGTTTTGCAAAAATTCTGTTTTATATTGTTCTAATTGTGTAAGTCTTGCTATTTGAATTTTTAATCTTTTTACCATTTTTTTTATTGAAGTTGTAAGTTCTTTTAGTAAATCTATTTTAGGAATTTCAATTTCTGAATCCAAATTGCCATTTGCGACTTCTATAACACTATCTTCCAGCTTATTAAATGCACTTCTAAGTGTTGAGAATACTTGGATTAAGCCCAAAATAAAAAGAGAAATACATATAATGAAAAATAAAATTGCACTTTTTTGAGCATCTATTATAGATTTCATAACATCTTCTTGAGAAACTGTGAGTTCTAAGTAATATTTATGCTCATCCACAAATATTTTTTCTCTGATACCAATTTTTTTATCTCTGGTTGAATATCTATATAGCTTAAATTTATCGTAATTTTTACTTAATATTTTGCTGTTTTTATCAATTAATTTACTCGTATTTGCTATATTTGAGGAGGCTAATAGTTTTTTATCCCAGTCAAAAATACGGAATTCAACATCTTCGTCTTTAAAATCATCACAATATGCCTGTAACAGTGCTTGGTCATTTTGTTTCAAAATTGGCTTTATTGCCCACTCTATTTGTTTTTTAAAAATTTGGAGTTCTTCTCGCTCTTCCTGCATATAACTTGCATTGAATTGTAAAATATTTATTACTGATATTATTCCAAAAAATATAGTAATTACTAAAAATACAACTATCTGATTTACCCAGTATAAATCTCTTTGTTTCATAGTTATACCTCTTTCAACCGATACCCCATTCCTCTAACCGTTTCAATAGAAGCACCCAATTTTCCTAATTTTCGTCTTAAATTAACTATTTGTACATCTATTGCACGTTCTGAAACATCAAAACCGTCGTCACCCCTTAAATAAGACAAAAGTTGAGAACGAGAAAAAACTATTCCAATATTAGACATAAATGTCTGTAAAATTATGAATTCAAATTTTGTTAATTCTATTTGTTTATTATCAACGATTACTGATTTTTTATTATTGTCTAAAACAATATTTTTATATAACTTTTCATCATTTACGAAATTAGAATTAATCAAATGAGCCTTTATTCTTGCAAGTAGAATTTTATTACTAAAAGGTTTTGGAATATAGTCAACAGCTCCATTTTCAAAGCCTTTCAAAATATCTTCTTCCATTTTTTTAGCAGTTAGCATAATTATTTGAATTGAATTCAGATTTTTATCTTCCTTGATTATTTTGCAAAGGGTAAACCCGTCAATTTCAGGAATCATTACATCCATTAATATCAAATCAGGTTTATTTGTTTTTATTATTTCAAGTGCATTTTTGCCGTCAAATGCTTTTTGGATTTTATAATAACCATCTGATTGCAAAACAAGTTCAATTAACCTGTTAATTTGTGGTTCATCTTCAACTATTAATATCTTAGCATCAGTAATTTTATTTCCCATTTTGCGACGCACTCTCTGCTTTTACAATTAAATTTTCAGAGTATCAAATAATTGTTAGGAAAATGTTAGGAAATTCATACAAAAATTATTTTATTTCTTTCAACCAACTCAACAACTCTTTATCTGTTCTTGAATTTCCTGTTTCATAAACAACAAACGGAGGCAACACAGTAGCACCTTTCGCAAGTTTAGCTATATCATCCGTAATTGTATATTTACCTCCACCACCGTGTGTTATAAACGGAATAACTTTCTTCCCTTCAAAATTATTTTGAGATAAAAATGTTTTTACAGCAGGTGCAACACCATACCACCATGCCGGTGTTCCGATAAAAATAACATCATAATCAGTTATATCACAGTTATATTTTAGTTCTGGTTTTATACCTTCTTCATGTTGCTTTTTGGCAATACCATATGCAGCTTCATGATAATCTGTAGGATATGGGATAGCTGTTTCAATTCTAAACATATCCCCACCAACATATTCACGGATTTTTTCCGCTATTGATTTTGTATTACCACTCCAAGAAAAATATGCAATTAGAACTTTTTTATTATTCATAATACCTCCTATTTATTTAATCAATAAAATTGGTATAAATAACTTCTTCTTGCTTTGGTAACTGAATACCGGCTTTTTTACCTGCTTCTATACACTTTAAGTAATATGCCATATTACGTGCAAGAAATCTTAGGTTTTGCATTCCTTCCACATCTTTTTTAACATCTTCAGGTGTATGACCATGAGTCATATTCCAGTATCTGCCTGAAATTATTGGCATTTGAGAAATTGTAAAATATTTGTTTAATTGGTCCAAAGTTGCTGTTGTTCCTGCACGTCTTGCATTAACTATTGCAGAAGCAGGTTTAAACTTAAATATATCCCCTCTACCTGACATTGAAGCAGAGAAAAATGCTCTGTTTAAAAATGAGATAGCACCACCGGCAGCCGCCGCATAATAAACAGGTGAACTTAAAATAAAAGCATCAAAATTACGTGCATATTCTACAAATTCATTAACTCTGTCATTAATCACGCATTTGCCCAATTTTGCACATGCCCTGCAAGCCTTACAAGGTGCAATGTTTTCTGTGCCTATTTGGTATATTTCAGAATCAACACCTTCTTCTTTTAAAGTCATTTGTATTTCTTTTAATGCTGTATATGTACAACCATCAGCATGTGGTGAACCATTAAACAATAATACTTTCATTTTTTCTCCTGCTCTTCCTTTCTATTATTATTTACACTTTTTAGATTTTTGTGAAGTCCCTATTTGACTTATTTAGCAATTTTTAAATAATATGTAATAAAAATAATCGAACAGGAAATATAAATGAATCCCAAAGTCAGTGTAGTCATGCCTGTTTTTAGGCACTCTAAAGAACAACTTATAACGGCTATTACAAGTATTTTAAATCAAACTTTTAAAAATATAGAATTAATTATTGTGGATGGTAGCTCTGACAATAAAAACAGAGAAATAATTAATTCAATAAAAGACGACCGCATAAAATATTACAGAACGAAAGGTTATATAAACTGTTTAAATTTTGGAATTAAAGAAGCAAAAGGTACATACATTGCAAGAATGGACTCTGATGATATTTCCTTCCCAAACAGAATAGAAGAACAGGTCAAATTTTTAGATGATAATCCGAATGTTTCATTGTGTTCATGTCGAGTAGAATATTTTGGGAAAACAAATAGAATTTCTCATGATAGTAGTGAAATCACATTATTAAATTTAATTAGAAATCAAAAATTTGTACATGTTGCAATGATGTTTAGAAAAAACATTAACGTTCAATATGACCAAATAAAACCGTTAGAAGATTGTTTATTATTTCGCAAACTCTTGTTGGATGGACATAAGTTTGCAATTATAGATAAAGTTTTACTAAAAAACCATATATCTGAAAAATCTATAATGAGAACATATCCAAAGTACTGTAGCTTTCTTATGAGTAAAATAAATATTTGGGCTTTAGCAAAATATTACAATTTTAATTTGAGTTTTATAAATAAAATACTTTTATCAAAAAAATTTTCAAAAGAGGAAATAAACGAATACTTAGAATTTTTATACTTCTTAAAAAAGAAAACGGAAAATACTAATTTAAAAGCAGAAAAATTCTGCTTACAATTTTTCCTTTATATGATTTCTAAACATACGAATAAATCTTTTATATTTTTAAATCCATTATTTTACCAAACAATCCTGCAATTTTATTTGAAATATATATTGAAAATAATATTAAAATTCATATTCTCAATCAAAAATGAATACGTTAAAGCCAATAAAATTAAAGTTATATGTATTTTAGGCATAAAAATAAAATTCAAAATACAAGAAAATAAAACATAAAATTACACAAAAAAAAGGGACAAATATTGTCCCAAACAATTCGGAATGTAAAAAAAGTTGTTTTACTATCCATCGTGTTGTGTGTAAGTAAGGTAAGTGTGTAAGGTATTTGTATGTGATTGTAAAATTAGTTTTGTTAATAAAAAGTTAGTAC
>CAYUWC010000044.1:0-5834 GCA_964448355.1 uncultured Oscillospiraceae bacterium
CTGCGCTCCATTTCGCGCAGATAATGTGCGAACTTCTTTTCGGCGTACACAGGCAACTTCATTGCTTTCGCATTCATCTTTTTACCTCCCTATGATATTTCGTCTGCGACGAAGAGATAAAAACCCTTGGTTTTAACCTTTCAGACTTTTGCAGCCCTTGGTTCTAAAAACTATGAGTTTAAAAAACCGAAGGTTTTTAAGTGCCGTAGGTTTTCAGTTGTCTTACGTCTACGACGGCGTGATATTTCGCTGTTGCAGAAAGTGAAATAAAAGGCGAATATACATTTATTATATACCACATCGGTGACTATTTTGGGAAGATTCGAAAGATGTCGTAAAATGTTAAAAAAGGATTCGGCATAAGCCGAACCCTTAAAGTATATTATCTGAAATCAGACGTTTTTTATTCCGAATTTATCCTCAAGCATTTCGACGGCAGCGGAATATTGCACTTCGTCGATAAGGCAGGATATTTTGGTTTCCGAAGTTGTTATAAGCTTTACGGTAATATTTTTGGAGCTGAACGCACTGAACACAAAAGCGGCGACGCCGCATCTTTCTCTCATGCTTTCGCCCGCGAATGTTATTTTACAATTTTTGGTATTCAGATCCGTGCGCAATTCGGGGTAAGAATTTTTAAAGAAGCCTATTGTTGAAAGAACGTTTGAAAGATCCGAATCGTTTGCGGAAAAAGAGACTGTTTGGTAGATACCGGACGACGGGTTAAGCGAGATCATATCGACGTTAACGCCGTTTTCCGCAAGAAGTTCAAAAATTTTAGATACGCTTTCCGAGTTATTCGGAAGATTGTAAACAGTGACGAGAGTAATCTCGTTTTCAACATTGACGGAAGTTATTATATCTTTAATATCGTACAGCATAAATTTCTCCTTTTTATTGATCGATAGTATCTTTCATAGAATATAAACCGGCAGGCTTGTCCGCAATGAACAAAGCTGCACGAAGTGCTCCGAACGCAAAAATTTTCCTTGAGCCGGCGCTGTGGCTGATTGTTATAACCTCGTCTTCACCGGCGAAAATGACGTCGTGCTCCCCTACTATGCTTCCGCCCCGAACGGAGTGGATACCTATCTCATTTTGAGAACGGGGGCGACGCTCGGAATGTCTGTTGTAAACATACTGAAACCGGCGATCATCTGCCTCGCAGACGGAATCAGCGAGCATAAGTGCGGTGCCTGACGGGGCGTCAAGCTTACGATTATGGTGTTTTTCAACTATTTCGACATCGTAATCGGCTCCGAGAGCGGCAGCTGCTTTTTTGACGAGTTCCGAAATCAGGCTTATGCCTATGGACATATTCGGGGAAAAGAAAACGGGTATCTCTTTTGAGCAAGACATTATTTCGTTTTTTTGTTCAACGCTGTAACCTGTTGTTGCAAGGACGACGGGGACGGAATATTTACGTGCATAGGCAAGAACGCCCGAAAGAAGCGACGGATGCGAGAAGTCAATGACCGCGTTTACGGGAAACGTTACATTGTCGATCGTCTTATACACCGGGAACGGTTCGCCTGCTCCGTCTTTTATATCAACGCCTGCGCAAATACGTATGTCCGAGCAAAAGCGATCCGTGGCGGCGATCTCGGTTATCATTTTGCCCATAACGCCGCGGCAGCCGCAAAGTAAAACATCTATCATTTCAAATTCCCTTCCTGTGTTTTTTACATAACAGCTTCGACTGCGTTTTTGAGTTTTTCAAAATCAGCGTCGGACATTTCGCAAAGAGGCAGTCTGCAACCTCCGACATCGAAGCCGAGGATATTCATTGCGGCTTTAACGGGGATCGGATTTGTTTCGCAGAAAAGTGCGTCGATAAGTTTTGAAAATTTAATTTGAAGAGCTGCCGATGCTGCTGTATTTCCACGGAAATATTCGGCGCAGATATTATGAGTTTCCGTCGGTTTGATGTTAGACAAAACGGAAATAACGCCCTTTGCGCCGAGGGAGAGCATCGGAGTGATAAGTCCGTCTTCGCCGGAATAAATATCAAGGTCATCGCCGCACAGGTCTCTGATACGAACGACATCGGCGACGTTTCCGCTTGCTTCTTTGGTTGCGACGATATTGGGGTGTTTACAAAGCTCTTTATACGTTGCGGGCGAGATCGACATACCTGTTCTGCCCGGAACATTATAAAGGATCGCGGGCAAGTTTGAAGAATCGGCGATCGCATAAAAGTGTTTGATAAGGCCGAGTTGCGTTGTTTTGTTGTAATAAGGTGTAACGTTCAGATATGCGTCTGCGCCGACGCTCTCGGCATATTTTGTAAGCTCGATGGAATAGGCGGTATCGTTGCTGCCCGTGCCTGCAATAACGGGAACCCTGCCCGCGACTTTTTCGACTGTAAATCTGATGGCCTCTTTATGTTCTTCATCGGTCAAAGTAGAGGCTTCGCCGGTTGTTCCGCAAATGATGATCGCATCTGTTCCGTTTTTGATCTGATATTCTATAAGCTCGGCAAGCTTATCGTAATTTACCGAAAGATCGCTGTTAAAAGGTGTTACGATAGCAACTCCGGCGCCTGTAAAAATTGTTTTTTTCATTTAAGTTTCTCCGTTACAAATAAATATGTTTAATCAAAATATCCCTTTGCGGCGTAAAGTTCCGCCATTTCGATCGCGCCGCCGGCAGCGCCGCGCAGCGTGTTATGCGAAAGGGAAACAAATTTAAAGTCGTACTGAGTATCTTCGCGAAGACGACCGATAGATATCGCCATGCCGTTTTCGAGATTTCTGTGAAGTTTTGCCTGCGGATAGTTTTCCTCCTCGAAATAATTAAGGAACTGTTTAGGTGCGGAGGGAAGACAAAGCTGTTGAGGCTCGCCTTTATAATTGCGCCAAAGATCTATTATTTCGTCTTTTGGCGGTTTGTTTTCAAACGAGACGAATACGGCGGCAAAATGACCGTCCGACACGGGGACACGAAGACATTGTGTTGTGATCAACGGTTTTTTTGCGCATACGATCCTGTCGTGTTCGACGCTGCCCCAAACCTTGAGCGGTTCTTTTTCGGATTTTTCTTCTTCGCCGGAAATAAAGGGAATAAGATTATCTTTCATTTCGGGCCATGTGTCGAAATTTTTGCCTGCGCCGGATATAGCCTGATAAGTGCAAGCGAGAACTTTTGTCGGTCCGAACTTTCTGAGCGGTTCCAATGCGGGAACGTAGCTTTGAATGGAGCAGTTGGATTTAACGGAAATAAAACCACGTTTGGTGCCAAGCCTCTTTTTTTGTGCGGCAACGATCGCTGTATGATCGGGATTTATTTCGGGAATGATCATCGGCACGTCGTCCGTAAAGCGGTTTGCGGAGTTGTTGGACATAACGGGGCATTCATGTTTTGCGTACGCTTCTTCGAGGGCTTTGATCTCGTCTTTTTTCATGTTAACGGCGCAAAAAACAAAATCGACCGACGAAGTTATTTTGTCGATGTCCGCAGTTGCGTCCAAAACAGGCATATTTTTCATTTTTTCGGGAATCGGCGCGTCAAGAAGCCAACGATCGCCGACGGCTTCGATATATGTTTTTCCCGCAGAGCGAGCGGACGCGGCAAGCGAAACGACGTTAAACCAAGGATGGTTTTCAAGCAAGACTGCAAAGCGTTGACCGACCATACCGGTAGCGCCGATAATAGCAACATTATATTTTCTCATTATAATTCTCCAATCTCATTATATGCAAAACGACGGAAGATGCTTCCGTCGTTAAAAACAGATAGCACAATACCTAAAATGGTAACAGCCGTGCAGTTATTCACTGAACGTCCGGACAATGAAGCTTCCTTACATTCATTTCCTCGGCGATGGCACCTTTTTTTCGCTGTTGAAAGGAACAACAATCCGAAATTTATCGAAATTAAGCGAAATACTTATTGACAACGCGCCTCTATCAAGTTATAATTAAGTATAACAGATTTTAAGTGAGATGTCAACACCGGACACACAAAAATCACAATACAACACACCGACTTTACAACAAGGTTGATTTATCAACACAAGGAGAAATATGGACCGTCACGATTTTTACTACGATTTACCAGAAGAACTTATAGCGCAGCATCCTGCGGACAAGAGAGATCATTCGCGTCTCTTGTTCCTCGAAAAAGAAACCGGCAATATACGTCACGGAACATTTCGTGATATTTTGGATTATTTTGAAGAGGGCGACTGTCTTATACTCAACGACAGTAAAGTAATTCCGGCTCGTCTTATTGCAAAGAGAGCTGTGGACAATATGGAGGTAGAAGTTTTTTTGCTTCACCCTGTTGACAATGCGAACACGTGGGAATGTCTTGTTAAACCCGGCAAAAAAATGAGAACGGGTACACGTATCAACGTATGCGGTATTCCCGGCGAAGTTACATATGCGTTAGACAACGGAAACAGAATGGTGCGTTTTGATTTTGACGGAGATTTTATGAAGAAACTCGATGAAATAGGTCAGGTACCGCTTCCTCCGTACATACACGAAAAACAAGACGATTACAGCAGATATCAAACCGTATATGCAAAGAACGACGGTTCAGTCGCAGCACCGACGGCAGGGCTTCATTTTACGGAAGAGCTTCTTGATGAGCTAAGGAATAAGGGTGTTAACATAGGCTTTGTTACGCTCCACGTCGGAATAGGCACATTCCGTCCCGTTAAAACAGATCAAATAGAACAGCATCAAATGCATTCGGAGATATTTATTCTGCCACAAGAAACCGCAGACATGATAAACAAGGCTAAAGCGACCGGGCACAGAGTTACAGCCGTCGGAACGACTTGCATAAGAACGCTCGAAACAGTCGGAAAGCGTTTAAACGTTACAAAAGATGATTTTAATTTAACGGGAATGTCAGGCGAAACAAATATTTTCATATATCCGCCCTACGAATTTAAAGTCGTGGACAGGCTGATAACAAATTTCCATTTGCCTGAAAGCACGCTTATCATGCTCGTATCCGCACTTGCGGGCAAAGACCATGTTCTTGCCGCATATCAAGAAGCGATAAAAGAAAAATACAGATTCTTCTCTTTTGGCGATGCGATGTTTATCCTATAGCAGTATTTTTTCAGACCAAAAGATATAGGAAAAGCCCAGAAATCAAGCGGTTTCTGGGCTTTTTGCTGTTATTCGTCCTTGTAGACAAATTCGTGAATTATGCCATTTTTGAAGGTGATGGACTCAATTCGCCCGTTTTTTATACAAAAGTTGGAGCTTACCGAGTTTATAAAATCCTTCAGTATTTTCGGGTCAGTCTCTTTCAAAAGACGCTTGTAATCGACGAACCTCTTGTCAAGCAGCTTTTTTATCCTTACTTTGCAAAACAAATATATGGCGTTCGCAAGTCTTTACTTCTTCCGGTCTTTTGCAAAAAAACCGAGTGCGTCCTTTAAGATATTGTCCAACGTATAAAATTGTACCTCCTTGATTTTTTATTGGCACGGCTCGTCCAAGGGGGCGAAATATGCCCGTGTAGATCGTATTTAGAGTAAAAAAACGGCAGCAGGCTACACGAATAGCCAACCGCCGTATCTTTGTTCTGTCAAAGGGTCTGTGCGCAAGCGTTCAAATCACATTATCAAACAGCAGACCGCAAAATCATCATAAATGACGATTCGGCTGTCTGCTGTCGAACTTTTATTCCTGTTTTCTTTGTTTTAACATAACGACCGTGCAAAGCACGAGCATCGAAACACTTGCGGTCAAAAGCCATAAACAGCTTTTGTCTGCCGTTTCGGGTATATCCACGGGTAAACTGTATCCATAAAAACGGACACTTATCCTTTCCTAAATTTCCGATTTCGGACACACACATTTATGTGCACC
>CAYUWC010000045.1:0-5797 GCA_964448355.1 uncultured Oscillospiraceae bacterium
TGTTACAGCGGATAAAAGAAGAAGGGGTGCTTCTGCGTTTTGCAAAAGCACCCCTCAAAAGGAATGTGTTTCGGGACATCGGCTGACCTCCGTAAATCAGTTTTAAGAGCTTTTGCCCCTAAAGCCTACTTTACGGCTGTCATTTGAAAGTGATATGGGTGTTACTTGAGTGTCATTTTTGCCCTGTTAGTGTTACATGGGTGTTACATGAGAAAAAAGTGGTGTTATATGAGTGTTACTTAAACCCCCTTTTGGTGTTACATGAGTGTTATATGGACGGTTTTTCGTCAAAAATCTGCTCTGCATGGAGAGTGCTGTCCTTTCGGATGAAATTATCGAGCGATGAAACCTCATCTTCGGTCAATCGGAGCTTCGCTTGCAGATATTCCTGCCTTGCAAGGGCAACAGCTCCATCGTGATACATGGCATAAATCAGCCAGTATTGTCCCTTGACATTCTCCGGCACTAAGGCAAGAGCTTTGTTCGCATAGTGCTGAATGCCACCATAATCCTCAAACTGAGCAAGAATTGCCAGCAACTCATTGACCATGCCGATGTATTTCATTTTGTATTTGGTAGCAATGCCGACAAGCCAATGATCGCCGCAGGAGGAAGCAAACACCGATCCACGGTAGAGACGAATCGCCTGTTTCAGCGTGTGAACTTTTTGTGGGAGTGGAATATTCTGCTTAGACAGTTCCCACAGAGCTTCAAATTGCTGAATGTCAGTCTTGATGTTGAGGTTCGGATTTAATCTATAACCATTTGCACCGTACTCAATCAGCTTGTGCTTGGAGATGATGTCAAATGATTTTCTAAAGCGATACATATACGCCCGAATATTCTTATTTATAGTGTCTACATCAGAGGTGTCCTCGGTGGAAAGCGCATCTGCTATTGCCAATGCGGAATGCGCCGATTTTCCATGTAGCATAATATAGGCCGCAGCACGACAGCTTTTAGGAGAATGGAACTCACTCTCTTTCCATACTCCAATTTTTGTGTAGATTTCAATATCGCCAAAAAAGTTGATAACAATGTCTTTGTCGCTTTTGATTTCTTCCGGTGCGAGAGCCATTCTTCTACGGTTAAGGGTGTCTCTCTGTGCCATGGCACGGTGCATGACATAGGCAAGCGTATTTAAGGTGCTTGCCAAGCGGATATATTTGGTGGGATTTCTAAGCACGAGGAACCCCAAGGGGTTTGGACCGAAGGGTACGGCAAGAAGTGATTCCGCACCAAGCCGTTTATAAATCGGATATTCCTGCGGAGAAGTCTTTGTGATTGTTGCCACATCTTCAATTATAATTGGATAACCGTTCTTGATGGAATCCAACCATGTCTCCATTGGAAACAGGTTCTCAAATTCATTCATTCGCTTCAATTTTGTGACAGACGGATCGGCATTGTACCACCATCCCGTTGTTGTCAGACCAAGGTCGAGGTCCAGTTCAATAATGCCTGCCCAATCCGCACCATAAAAACTACAAGCGGTTTTCAAGGTCTGTACGGCGATTTCTTCGGGATTGTCGCTTGTATGCAGGGCAGACTCCAGCTTGTCGATAGCCTGCTCCTGTTCAATGCAGTAGATGATATAATCTTCATCATATTGTTGAAGCGAAGGGGGACGCCCTGCTTGAGGTTGTTCCTGTTTTAGAAACAACTTTTTGAATAAATGAGCCATGTCAATATTCCTCCTTTGATTTTGATATATAGCAAGAGACCGCAAAGATACGGTAAATATGCCGTGTCCTTGCGGTCTGCCTGTCTCTACTTATGTCGGCATTGGAAACGGATTATTTCTTCTTATTGAGCCGGCTGATATTTGTAATTGTCAGTAGCAGATCATCTGCATCGAGCTTTTTTAACCCTTCGATTGGAGTTCGCATCATTGCTGGTTTTTCCATGCTAACCTTTCCTGCTTCATCTGTCTTATAGATGGATAACGCTTCTAATTAAGAGATAGAGCAGAAGCGTCTCCATCACAACCACACCCTCCTTGCAATTTTATTCTGATTCGACCGGCTTATAGTTGTTGACTTACTCTGTAAACCGTTCTGTTCCCCACCAATCTGGAATCAGCTCTTTCAGCCGAACCGTGCTTTTCGTTTCAAGGTTGAGAAGAATTTCGATATTTCCACTGTCCTTATCCAACTGCATCATATACTCCCGGCAAGCACCGCAGGGAGAGCCAACCTTTCCGTCAGGCATGACGGCAACTACTTTATCGATTTGGCTTTCTCCATTCGTAATCATATTGGCTATCGCATTTCTCTCCGCACACATCCCAAGGGTCGAAGCGGTATCGATGCAAACGCCCACATAGATATTTCCGGCTTTTGTTAAGATGGCCGCTGCAACACTGCCAGCTTCTATGAAAGGCGAAATTGCCCTGCTATTCTGCACTTGAATCGCAGCATTATATAATTTATTCCACATTCTTTTCCCAAAACTTCCATTATCGGTGAATATACATTCTTGACACTTCATCTTCTCCGTCACCCTGCACCATGCACAGGAATTCCCAGCCATAGCGTTCATAAAAGCCAATGTGGTCTGTGAGTAGATAAACAGGAGAAACGCCTTTGCTGCGCAGATCGGCAACAGCCATATCCAGCAACTGCCCTGCGATTCCCTTGCAGCGATAGTCTGCTTCCGTATAGACGGCACAGATATTCGGCGTCAGGTCTTTCCGATTATGGAAGTCATTTTCAATCACGCCCAATCCGCCGATGATTTTTCTCCCATCCATACACAGATACCAGCCGTATTCGGTTTTTCCGCCGAGATAATCGTTCATACATTCCAGGTAGGCTTCCTGTGGCACACCCCATTTCTGATGAAACCATCCGGCGGCTCGCTCTTTTAATTTCGGTTGCTGTCTCAGGGTGATATATGTAAATTGGGTCATAGCTTTTCCTCCGTAGAATCACTGCTTCTATTTTTTCTCTTTGTGCTCATTCAGCCTTATCCCTTTCCATAAGCTCCGCTCCGTAGCGGCACAGCAGGGAGATGACGATGAACATAACCCCCAAAGCGATACTTTGTTCGTTATCAAAAGACATATCCATCGCCGCAGTCTTTGGGACTTTCATAAAGCCGACGATAATCCCCTCGACAATGCTACCCATTACTGCACATCCAGTAGGAATTGCAAGTGTCAGAATACCAAGCCGCAGCATTTCTTTTGCTCCGGCAAGTGTAAACGGCGTTCCTGCTGTCAGCTCGTTTTTGAAGTAAACTTCCGCAAACTTTGCAAGCACTGCTTCACCAGCGCAGACGATCAGCCAGCCGGAAAGTGCGGCTGTAATACTCTTGATGTTGTAGCCATATTCCTCGGAAATCAGGCTGTGTAGGGTAACACCGCCGATTTTGATCAAACTGCCGTTGCCGAAGCTCAGGCTCAGCAGTCCGGCAATGCAGCCGCAAAAGCCGATAACGGAAAAGATAAATGCAATTTTACTAAGTACCTTTCCAATCTTGGAAAGCCTTTGAATGGTAGAAAGTGATTTCATATTCATACTCCTTTACTGAACTATGAGATTTCCGCTTGATGTTTCGACATTGACAGAGCTTGCGCCCTCGCCGAATACATACAGGTCGCCTTTTCGGTCATATGTACGGTCTGTAAGCAGATTTCCGCTACTGGTAATGTGAAGAACTTCTGCACCGTCCGTTGGAAGCATCAGATCAACATCTCCACTGGAGGTGTGAATTTCGGTGGACGGCACATCCGTCAGTAACAGCTTCACGCTTCCACTGCTGGTTGTAACTGCAGACGCATCCGAAATCACGCTGCCCACGGTAACATCCCCGGAGGATGTGCTGCACTCCAGTGTCCTGACCGAAACCGCTTCTATTTCAACCGAGCCGGACGATGCACTGCATTTGAGCGTCTGAGCCGAAATGCTGTCTGCACGGATGGAACCGGAGCTGCTGCTCAGATCGATTGTGTCCGCCGTCACCGTGCCAAGCTCCGTGTCACCGGAAAATGCTGCAATCAGAACATTCTTCTGGCTCAGTGCATCGGCTTTGAAAAGCGCATCTGTCGTATGCACAGAGAGGTCGATTCCTTTCGGTACTTCAAGGCTTAAATGCTTATCCATCGTGTTTACCTGAATTTTTGCACCAGATGCACAGAAACGGATTCGCAACACACCATCATCTAAAAAATAGTGCATAGCAGTATCATCCGGCAGTTCGCTACCGCTTTCTTTGGCACTAAGTTCCGCATTTTCCGATTCGATGATCTCCACCTCGCCGGAACGCCAATAGACTTCAACAGCTTTGATTTCATTTGCAAGATAGGTAAATGCACCCGTCTGATATTTTTCGGCGTCCGGGTAGCTTTCACCGGTGAGATAGTCTTTTGTCCCGACGGAGATATGTACCTGGCAGCCGCATAGTAGCACAGCAAACACGCACAGTAGCGATGTTGCTGTATTCCTTATTGTCCTTTTAATCATAATGTCTTTCATATTTCAACGCTGTCCAACAATTACCATAATTGCCACAAAAAAGCACCAAACACACAATTTTCATTCTGAATACCCCCTTATAGGATTGCACGGTACGCAAAAAAACCTGTTCTTTTTTAATCGTCATGGTGTTGTTTATCCATTCGTTTTTGAAAATTCAACGCTGCGACCAGGCAGCCAAATGCACCGTTCCATACCAGTGCAGCATAAATCCATTGCTGTGTGAAGCCAAAGATACAGCCCGAGAGCAGCATCAGCACACCTGCTGCAAGCAACAGCCGAACCGAAACATTGTGTGCATTTTCATTCTCCCTCAGCGCATATTCCAGTTGCACATCAAAGGGTTCTTCCTCTGCCAATTTCTGATTGATTTCCTTGGCATGGACACAGCCCAGAGCTTTATAGGCCGCCTGACTTTCTTTCGACGAATGTCCGGAAATGTACAATTTTTCTGCTCCCAGATGCATTGCTTCCTCACAAGCCAGCCCAAAAAGGATTTTCCCGATTCCTTTCCCACGGTAAGGCTCGGAAACCTGAAAGCAAACCAGTTCGGCATATTTTGCAGTATGACCGAAAAAGTTATGGGAAAGAGTGATAAAGCCCACCAGTCTTTCCCCGTCAAATGCACCGAATGCCGTCTGATCTTTTTCCATATGTGCGACCACATCCGATGCGATTTTCCTGCATTGCTCCAATGACCAATCTTCTACAAAGGAAATTGGCACCAACTTCCATGTGCCTTCCTCGTTTCGCCAGCACTCGCTTACCTGCTGATGCCGCACAAAATCATCAAGGGAACGATTGGTGAAATTATTACTTTCTAACCGCTTATATGTAATGTTCATAACTGTCATTTTCCTTCCAAGCCTTTCGTGAAAGGCCATACACCACGGTCTGTTGCCCTTCATTGTCGGTGTATTGTTCGATGAACGTCATACCGTTTGCCTTCGCTGTAGCAATAGATGGTAAATTCGTTGCTTTCATATAGGAATAGAGCATATCGAAATCGGTGTTTGCAAACGCCCAATCCCGAACTGCCTGTGCCGCTTCTTTGGCGTAGCCCCTGCGCTGATGCGCTTTTGCAATGTGATAGCCAATCTCCGGCTTGAGTTGTCCGTTGATATTTTGCAGTGTCAAACCGCAATCCCCGATCATTTCACCGGTCTCTCGCAGACACACCGCCCACAAACCAAACCCATCCGTGGCATATCGCTCTATGTTTCGGTCGATCCAGCGGCGCACACGGCTTTCATCAAAGGTATACGGATAGTGCTGCATGATATCAGAGTCCGCAAGAACCACATAGAGGTCAGCAAAAT
>CAYUWC010000046.1:0-4952 GCA_964448355.1 uncultured Oscillospiraceae bacterium
GTTAAATAAAAAAATCAGGGAAACTTCTTAATAAACAAGAGGTTTCCCTTTTTTGTTGTAAACATAAAAGACCCGACTGCATAGTATGTTAAAGGAAAGAAATTTTCCGAAGAAAAAATAAAAAAGGGGTATTATATGGCTACAACTATAACAAACCAAGCGACCCTGACGTACAATTTCGGCAATCAAGCCGGAACAGCTTCCTCCAACATTGCCACGGCGGTATTGCAGGGTCCGATCACAGCGACAAAAACGTCGTTAGACACGGAATACACGCTCGGAGAAGATATAACGTATCTTATAAATATAGTCAATGACACGGATTCCGCGTTGACAAACGTAACCGTGACCGACGACCTCGGCACATATGCGGTGTCAACAACTCTTTCCGTTTCGCCCTTGACGTATACCGGGCCTGTACAGCTTTATATAAACGGTGTTCAGTCCACGTCCGTAACAGCGACGACGGCAGCAAACTCGGTCACATTCACCATTCCCTCGCTTGCGAGCGGAGACACGGCTTTGATCGTATACAAGACAGTCGTTAACTCCTATGCGGGATTAACACCGTCGACAACGATCGTTAACACCGCTACCGTGACCGCAGACGGAATAACCGAATCCGTGACCGACTCGCATACGTTGACTGTTGAAAATTACGCAGATGTCCGTATCATAAAAACGATGACGCCCGATCCGGTAACGAGCGGCAACACGTTAACATACAACTTTGATATATTCAACTACGGCAACACGGACGCCACGAACGTTGTTCTTTCGGATACATTCTCGCCTGCGCCGACCGCAATAACCGTTTTGATAGACGGAACTGCGGTTGCCGCGACCGATTATACGTATACAAACGGTGTTCTTACGCTTCCGTCAACAAGTTCGACGACAACGATAACCGTACCGGCAGCGACCTTTACACGCAATGCGACAACGGGAGAAGTCTCGACCGTTCCCGGCAATGTAAAGATCACCGTCAGCGGAACCATCTGAGAACAATATTTTATTGTTTAACAAACAAAGACGCACGCAATATTAACGCGGAGAATATAAATATCAACGTGTTAAAACCGTGCTGCGTCAACAAAAAATCCTCCCCCGCGGGGAGGATTTTTAAATTTACAAAAACTTATTCGAAGACCGGGATATTCGCATCGGAGCGGCGGATATTTGCTGTAAAGCAATTTAGCATTACACAGATTGTTTACAGAACGTCTGCCAAGTTATCGAGCCAATCTCCGACAAAGAGTTCGACGAGGCCGTCGTCGCAAAGTTTTGCTATTGCGGGATCGATCGGGATACGTGCGGTGTTTTCGACGCAGAACTCTTTTACGACTTCGGGAAGTTTGCTTTCGCCGAACACGTTGATCTTTTTACCGCAATCGGGGCAAAGAAGATAGCTGTAATTTTCAACGACCGCGGAAACGGGGATATCCATTTTTCTTGCCATATTAACGGCTTTGCCGACGATCATCGTAACGAGATCCTGCGGAGATGTTATAACAACGATACTGTCTACGGGGATAGATTGGAAGACCGTCAGAGGAACGTCTCCTGTTCCCGGGGGCATGTCTATAAACATATAGTCGATATCGCCCCAGATAACGTCTGTCCAAAACTGTTTGACGGCGCCGGCGATAACGGGACCTCTCCAAATAACGGGAGATGTCGGGTCATCGACAAGAAGATTTAAAGACATCATTTTAATGCCTGTTTTTGTTTCCGCAGGATACAAACCTGTGTCGTCGCCCATAGCGCGATCGTTCACGCCGAACACCTTGGGAATGGACGGGCCTGTTATATCCGCGTCAAGAATAGCGGTTCTGAAGCCTCTTCTCTGCATTGTTACGGCAAGCAGGGATGTTACAAGGCTTTTGCCTACACCGCCTTTACCGGAAACTACGCCGATAACTTTCTTTATATGGCTCATTGAATGAGGAGCCTCAAGAAAATCGCTTTTTTCTTTTTTTGAACAGTCTGAACTGCAAGTTTTACAGTTATGTGTGCAATTTTCTGCTGTCACAATAATTCTCCTTTTCAGTTTATTTAAAGATAAATCAAAAGCAAATCGATATACGCCGTTTTCGCGAACACGGCAAGATGTTTTGTGCGTATTGTAACACGAAGTAAAAATATTTACATTGCTCGCATTCGCACGCAATTCTTGCGTTTAAACGCAAGGGCATTTTTACGAGACGAACTGCGCCATCCGATCCCGGATACCGTACCGCCGCAAATTGTTTCGCGAACGGCAAAATCGTAAAGACTTGCATTGCGAGTATTTACGTGAGTATTTTACCGCGAAATAAAAATGTTTGTTTGCATTTTTGCACTTAAGTGCAATTCTTGCGTTTAAACGCAATAGCATTTTTACAAAGCAATTAACCACGCAGCCGAATCATCCGATATATTATACCATGAAGCAAAAATGCTTGTTTACAAGAGCATTTTTGCTAAGACGGTCATTAATATCCGATCTCGGATATTATACCGATCTCGGATATTACACAGTCGCGAAGATATTTGCGGGCGGCCGAGCCGCCAAGGCTTGCAAAGCAAGACTTGCTGTGTGTATTATACCACATAAAAAACGAAATATCAATACGTCGTTTGAGATATTCGGCAGTTTTCGACCGAAAAAATCGTTAAAAATTTGCAAAATATACGCGATGATTCTTGACAGGAGCATATGTATTATGATAAAATATATAGTTGTGTAATATTGATAAAATGAAAGGACAGATAAAATTTTATGATCTGTGAAAAGCTCAGGAACGTTGCAATAATCGCCCATGTTGACCACGGAAAAACAACGCTTGTCAACGAAATGCTCAAACAGGGCGGTGTTTTCAGAGAAAACCAAGTCGTTGCGGATCGTGTTATGGACTCGAACGACCTTGAGCGTGAGCGTGGAATAACCATTCTCGCCAAAAATACGGCAGTACATTACAAAGATGTTAAAATAAACATCATAGACACTCCGGGCCATGCGGACTTCGGTGGAGAAGTAGAGCGTATTTTAAAAATGGTAAACGGCGTTATATTGTTGGTTGACGCATTTGAGGGTCCGATGCCCCAGACAAGATTTGTGCTTCAAAAAGCCCTTGAACTCGGCCATAGGATAATAATCGTCGTTAACAAAATCGACAGACCCGACGCGCGTCCCGACGAAGTTGTAAACGAAATACTCGAACTTCTTCTCGACCTTGACGCAACCGACGAGCAGCTCGATTCGCCCGTTATATTTGCGTCCGCAAGAGCAGGCACGGCGTCTTTGTCGCCTAACGGACAGGAAACGGATCTTAAAGTTCTGTTCGACACCATTATAGATTATATCCAACCGCCGGAAGGCGATGAAACGGCTCCGCTGCAAATGCTTGTTTCGTCGATAGATTATAACGATTATGTCGGCAGGATCGCCGTCGGCAGAGTTGAAAGAGGCACCATAAAGCAAGGTCAGGACATCGTTCTTACCGACTGGCATAAGCAGCGTCCCGACACGAAGGCAAAAGCGGTCAACATATATACGTTTGACGGTTTAAACAAAAAACCGGTGACCGAAAGTTCCGTAGGCGACGTTATATGCGTATCGGGAATCGAAAACGTCAATATCGGCGATACGATCTGTGCCGCTACGTGCGTGGAAGCTCTCCCGTTTGTTAAAATAACGGATCCCACAATGGAAATGACATTTATGGTGAACGATTCACCGTTTGCGGGCAGAGAGGGTAAATTCGTCACATCGAGAAATCTGCGTGAACGTCTGTTCAGAGAGCTGCTCAAAGACGTTTCGCTCCGTGTTGAAGAAACAGACACGACTGAAGCGTTCAGAGTTTGCGGCAGAGGCGAAATGCACCTTTCCATTCTCATTGAAAATATGAGACGCGAGGGCTACGAATTTCAGGTATCCACGCCGAGAGTCTTGTTCAAAGAAATCGACGGTCAAACTTGCGAGCCTGTCGAACGTGTAATTATGGACATTCCGGAAACGGCTATGGGCTCCGTAATGGAGAAAATGGGCATCAGAAAAGGCGAATTTCAGCATATGTCAACTATCGGCGGAAGAACACGTCTCGAATTTATAATCCCGTCCAGAGGTCTTTTCGGATACAGATCCGAATTTTTAACAGACACTCGCGGCGAGGGAATCATCAACTCTATTTTTGAAGGTTACGCTCCGTTTAAAGGCGATATTCCCAGAAGAGATAAGGGTTCGCTCGTTGCATACGAAACAGGCGAAGCTACAACTTACGGCATATTTAACGTTCAGGACCTCGGCACGATGTTCGTCGATCCTCAGGATATGGTCTATGCAGGTCAGATCGTAGGCGAAGCTCTCAAGAGCGACGAAATAACGGTTAACGTATGCAAGAAAAAACATATGACCGCGATAAGATCCGCAGGTAAAGACGAAGCGCTCAGACTTGTTCCGCCGAGAAAAATGAGCCTCGAACAAGCACTTGAGTTTATTGCCGACGACGAACTTGTTGAAGTAACGCCGAAATCAATGCGTCTGCGCAAAAAGCTGTTAAACCACGATATACGTATGAAGCAGCTTATGCGTTCGAGAGAGAAATAACGCTTGATCCTGTTTTGCGAAAATAATGATTTGAAAATCTGATTTTTCAGCCGTCTTTCATTGGTGAAACGGAGAAAAAGCTTCCGATAACGTGTACGGAACGGCAACATCGCAAGTAAATGCCGATAACAGCGGCAATTACTGCGGCTCGACAGCGCCTCTGCCCCAACAGTCGGATCACAACTGTCGGATATGATTGTATCATATTCCGATGTCAAACTTGTGTCACCTTTTCTTCACAAAAGTTCCTATAAAAATAGTTGAAAAACCTATTGACAAACGGCCCATTATTTGATATAATATACAGGTCCCGCAGGGGTGGCGGAATTGGGAGACGCACTACTTTGAGGTGGTAGCGGGCGTA
>CAYUWC010000047.1:0-4488 GCA_964448355.1 uncultured Oscillospiraceae bacterium
CGACACTGCTCGCTTATTTATTCCGACATTTATTCCGACATTTATTCCGACATTTTGGGTGTCGCTGCCGGAGCTGTTACTTCCAACAACTCGTCCCGGAGCCGCTTTGAACATAATCATAATGTCGCCGGGGTGGATGTTATATTCGGGCATGGGGCTTCCGTCTTCTTTACACGACAGACAGATTTTCTCAACACCACGACCCCAACTCTCAATGAAACCGGCAAGATAATAAACATTGGCGATGGAAGGATTGTAAGGCTTGGAAGCGTGCTTGCTCATTAGATGTGCTGCGGTCCAGTCCTCTGGCAATTTACCACAGTTTGCAATATACAGACGGTCTTCATAGACACTGATCTGAATCGGGGTGCAGGATTCATATTGTTTATGGCAGAGGGCATTCAGCAGTGCCTCTCTCAAGGCCTCATCCGGAACGATGTAGCGCTCAATTCTCTGCATCCCGCTATACGAAATCTTCGCTTTCATATATTTGAGGTGAAGAACCTCGATGATTTGGTCAATCTGCTCCAGAATGGAACCGTGAATCTCATCCTGGTAGCAGAGGTCGGCATCGGTCTCAAAGAAGCCGATTTTCGTGTAAGCGCCAAGCTGCCATCTGTCTGGATCTTTACTGAAGAGGAGCATGGTGGCGTTAGTATAATAACCGGCGTTGGTCAACCGCAGTTTCTCCATCAAGTCTGCCTTCGTTTCGTCCAGCACGCTCTTGTCAATACGGCCCTTCTTTGCAGCAAGAGTTTTGAACTTCTGGACCAAGCCATCATCAATATCGTCAATGGTAAATCCAGGCAAGGGCATGTTGTCCCAAGAGGCACCACGCTTGCGGAGAATGAAGCTTTCGAGTTCGGGACCGGAAAGAGTCTGCATGGTGCTGCCGCTGCGATAGAAGTAGAGTCCCTTGCAGGAAATCGCAACCGGATACGGAGGGACAACGACTTCGATATATTCTTTGCCATCCTGCTCCAAAAGGTTCACATCGACTACGATGCTCATGGCATTTTTGATCTTGTTGGGTATGTCCTCCAACAATTTACGAGAATTGCTCAGTCCAATGGGAATCCCATCATCATCGCAACCAATATAAATCTTACCGCCTTGCGCATTTGCAAAGCCGCAGATCCACTCAAGGTATTCATCTTTCCATTTTGACTTCCATTCAATATTTTGCATTTCAGGCATCTGTGTTTTCCTCGCCTTTGTTCTTAGTATACTTACCACTTTTGATACGGGCATCGCTGGGCTTTTCTGCATCATCCGGGATGAGCCAAGTATTACCGATTTTCTTAGCATTTGGAATTCTACCCTCAGAGCAGAGTATCGCAACACGGCGCTTGGATAAGCCCCATTTTTCGCCCACATCTATTGTAGAGATGTAATCCATCGTATTTCCTCCCCATGCGTTGTCTACATATATTATATTCATTTGAGAGAATAATATCAATAGGTTTTCGTAAATTTGCCGTGTAAAATCTTCTTATAGCACTTTCATAACATCGAGATCGACAGGAATACGATGCATAAAAAAGGAACTGCGGTCCGTGCAGTTCCTTTACATGTCTTATTCTGTCTTTGCGCTGACTGCGTGAGTGAGCAGTACATTCAGTGCGTCCTGCTTAGCTCTTTCATCGGCGTTGCGGGAAGCGATCAGCAGCCGTAATTCATAATCGGACAGAGTGGAGTCCTCAATATCCTGTCGTCCCAAGAGATAATCTACTGTGACGCCGAAGATATCTGCTAGCTGAATGAGAATTTCAATGGAGGGCTGTCGGGAGCCAGTTTCGTACCGTGAATATACCACAGAAGAAACACCAAGCGCAGTTGCAACTTCCGCCTGCGTCAAGTTTTTTCGAGTGCGAATGTCCTTGATATTCACTGACAGCACCTCCTTTCAGCCTCTTTTTTTATATTTTACTACCGAAACGGAAGGTTATGTATTACCGTATTGGTAGAACGCGCCTTGACCTATTACCGATTTGGTAGTAAAATGTACCGCAGGGGTAATGCTGCGTGTCGCTTCGCATTTTTCGGAATGCGGAGGTATACATGAAACTAAAAGAAATACGAATTAGTCGCAAACTCAAAGTACAAGAAGTATCGGATTATCTGTGCTGCTTGCCATCTGTTTACAGTCGGTACGAGAACGGCAAGCGAGAGCCGTCCGTAGATGTCCTTCTGAAACTATCCAAGTTGTACCGAGTTTCGGTGGACTGCCTCATCGGAAACGAGGAGGTTGTTGACACGAGCATAACCAAGGAAGAAGCCAACATGGTGAAAGCGATGCGTCGGGCTGACGAGAGAGCCCGGCAGGATGCGCTTGCGCTTTTTGAGCTCCATATAGAAAACAAGTAAAATAATAAACAGAGAGATGCGAAGTGACACAAAAGCTTTGCTCTCTTTATAGGGGAAGCACCGTGTTTTGCGGTGCTTCTTTCTTTTAGGTCGCAAGACCGCACGATTTTCCAAAGGTCCCAGTTTGGGCCTTCGAGACCGACAAAAAGTGCGACCTTACCCCGTCATAAACTCGTTTTTGCCAAATTGGCGTCGGTGTTGGTCGTAGTTGCCAATACGGCGATGGAAAGCAAATCGCTATAACCTTATAATAGAAACGAAGTATAATCTATTGCTATCGGAGAGGAATAAGTGCGAGGTTAAAATGGAAAGTGCGATTTGCGAATATTACTCCAACATTGAAGCAAAACCTGTTGACTGGCTGTGGTACCCGTACATACCTTCTGGAAAGCTGACTGTCATTCAAGGCGACCCCGGCGAAGGAAAGTCTACCTTCGTACTGAATTTGGTAGCGCTGTTGACCAAAGGCCTTTCCATGCCGGACGGTTATGCGATACCGAAGCCCGGTGTTGCTATATACCAGTGTGCGGAAGACAGTGCGGCAGATACGATAAAGCCCCGCCTGGAGCAAGCGGGAGCTGACTGTGACCGTGTGGCCTATATAATCGACGACGACATTGCGCTGACTTTGGAAGACGGAAGAATTGAAACAGCCATCCGGGAGACGGGTGCCAGCTTGTTTATTATCGACCCCATACAGGCATTTATTCCACCGGATGCGGATATGCAGAGTGCGACCCGAATGCGGTCCATGCTACGAAAACTGGCGGCCATAGCTGAGAAAAACCGATGTGCCGTGATTCTCATTGGACATATGAATAAAGGCGGCTCCAAAACGCTGTACCGTGGTCTGGGATCCATAGATATCGCTGCCATTGCAAGAAGTGTTCTGATGGTGGCAAGAGATGAGTACAAACCCGGTATCCGGTATATGTACCCCATCAAATCCAGCTTGGCTCCAGAAGGACCGGCTATTGGGTTTTCCTTCAAAGAAGGCGGTGGCCTGGAATGGCAAGGCAGGTACAACCTCAATACAGCTGAGCTGATAGAAAGTGATACGGTCAAAACCAGTAAACGGGAAAAAGCCCGTGCCAAACTCATTCAGATGTTGGAGTGCGGACCGAAACCGGCAAAGGAAGTATATGCCGGGCTTGCCGACCTTGGAATCGGCAGCCGTACTGTCGAAAAAGTCAAAAAAGAGCTCCAAATCAATACAGTTCGATCTGGAGGGTGTTGGTATTGGAGTCTACCACGCATAAACAATTAAGGGATGGATCGCAAAATGGTAACCTATAGGATCGGTGCCTATGTCAAACGGGCAAAACTCAATTTAAGAAACGGCAAGGAAGTACGGGCGTTTCACCGCAGCTCCTATGAGGCCAAATATGAAGATGTAGCGGGCTGTGAGCTTGTGGATGTCTATATCGACATTACGGGTTATAAGGAGACAGCAAAGCGACCGGAGATGCTGCGGCTTATGCGGGATTGTGCTGATGGAAAGGTCAACCTGATTGCGACAGAGACAAAAGCTTATTTGGCTGCGAATATGCGTGAGTTTTGCTATTGGCTGAACTTCATATTCAGCTTGGATAGCCGAGTGGATATTGTTACTGACGATGATCAATTCAATATAGATACCATCACAAATCAAGACCATCAACGAGAAGCGTTAATCAAAATGGCTGAAGACTACATATATCTAAATCCGCCGGATCATCATCGATGGTTAAGTGGCGTGGTTTCTGCCATCGAAAATTTAGGAGAGGACGGATAAAGATATGTCAGAGGAAGATAAGAAGGAAAACGATCAATCAGGGGCGACAGAGCCAGCAGAAGTCGTTATGCAACGAGAGTGGCGTCCACAAGATGCTGACAGGGAGTTTTTCAAATATGAGACCAGGAAGCGTGTGCAGAGTTATAAGGTGCCTCCGCAGACAGTATTTCGTCCGGCAAAGCCTGCCCCAACAATTCGGGATAGTGACCATAAGCGGGTTGCAGTCTATGCCCGTGTGAGCACCAAGAGCAAAGAGCAGGTTTCCTCCATAGAAAATCAAACAAAGTATTATGCGGATAAGATTGCCCGCACCCCAAACTGGGAACTTGCAGAGATTTATGCTGATG
>CAYUWC010000048.1:0-4221 GCA_964448355.1 uncultured Oscillospiraceae bacterium
GTAAAGAGCGTAGTTCTGGAAAACCATCGCAATGTCTCTGTCTTTGGGAGCGATATCGTTAACAAGACGTTCGTCTATGTAAAGCTCGCCTTCTGTAATTTCTTCAAGACCTGCGATCATACGAAGAGTGGTCGATTTACCGCAACCGGAAGGACCGACGAGAATAATAAATTCCTTATCCTTAATCTTAAGGTTGAAATCCGTAACGGCACGAACGCCGCCCTGATAAACCTTGCCGATGTTCTTCAATACTAATCCTGCCACAGTGTTATAACCTCCGTTTATATATTATTTAATATTGATTATTAACAAAATACGATTATCTTGCTCTAATATAATACCACATTTTTTCGCTTTTGAAAAGGTGCATAAATCAGCACAAAATGAACGCATTTTTGTTAAACTTGCACATATGGTTCGGTGAGTGTCCGCATAATTGGACACTTCATAGAGTGAAAACCGAAAAAAGAAAGCAATAGACAAGAAAAATTCAAAATATTCCCGAGTTATTCGGTGATTTCTTTTTCTATCATATTTGCGCGTTTGGTACAGGTGAGCATTGCGTCGGAAAGAGCCTGTTCAAAACCGCGTTTTTCGAGATAATCCACGGCTTTTACGGTCGTTCCGTTGGGCGTGCAGATATCCGAGATCATTTTTGAAATATCTTCATTTGACGAATCGAGCAATTTTGCAGCGCCGAGAATTGTCTGAACGGCAAGTCTGCGTGCGGCGTCTTCGTCGATATTCTGATTTTTCGCGCCGTCTATCATAGCCCTGGCGAGCATATAGACATAGACGTGAGAAGACGCATTAAGAGAGATGACTTCGTTCATCCTGTCTTCGGGCAGTATTTCGACAACGCCCACAGCTTCGAGCATTTCGCGGACTGCGGTAAGCTCGCTGTATGTTACGGGCATATCGTAAGAGAGTGCTGTTGCGCCGAGGCATACGCGAGAAGCGGCATTCGGCATTATTCTTACGACTTTACATTCGGGGCGTGTATGCCTTTTTATAAAATCTATAGATATCCCGGCAGCGACGGATATGAGAACGTTGCCCACCGTTACGACGGGAGCGATCTTTTTCAGAACGGAAGAAAGGTCGTTCGGAGCGACTGCAAGGAATACAAATGTAGCGTTGGTGACGGTTTCGGTCTCCGACGATGCGATGCGGAAGCCCCCTTGTTTATAGCTTTCGAGCTGAACGGGATCGGAATCGTAAATAAGAAAATCTCTTTGGTCATACGAACCGGATCCTATCAAGCCGAGAATAAGCGATTGAGCCATTGAGCCGGCACCTATAAAGCCGATCTTAAAATTCATCGGTTAAACCTCCTTGATTAAACGTTTTTTTATTTCCAAATTAAGTATTTAAATCAAAACAACAAGCACAGCCCTCGTTTGATCAGTTGAATGCAGATTGATTGAAAAAGTCGGAAAGACTTCGTTCAACAACTTGCATTATAACGATATCGGGCTTCTTTTCGAGGATATCGCTTTTGTTAAATCCGAGGGTCCACGAAAACGTCGATTCGGAAAAACTGTCTTTCATAAACGGAACAAGCGAGATCCCGAACGAATCTCGAATAACGTACACCGACGGAGCGTCCTCGACGTACGTATTTTTAAAACGACAATAATCCGTTTTGTCTCTGTAGCCGTTTTCGTGAACATACGCATGAACGAATTGACCGTACGGTCCGCTGTCGCGACGTTCCGTCATAACGGCTACAAGGCCGTTTTTCAAGGTGTACACCGGTCCCTGTTCCGTTAAAGTGTCGTACAAACCGAGATAATACGCTTCGTCCTTCATATAAGAATCGAAATAATCGATTTGGTAATCGTCTTTTGTGTATTTGACGGCATTCGGAAAATCTTCGAGCAAAACGTCCATTATCTGCGAATATGCGGCAAAGCCGCCGTGATTGTTCCAATGCGTATCGAGCTTGTAATACAAAAGCTCGTCCGGATACGATTCTTTTGCCGCCATCAAGCCTTCTCGGCAATCGATGATCGTAACGCCCGTATTTTCGCGCAAATAATCGAGAACGACATCTATGCCGCGAACGTCCGCCATTTCAACGCCGTCCGTTGCCATATACTCGGAATAAACGGAATTTTTGTTCGGTGTAACGACAAAATACAGCTTTATCCCGTTTTCTTCGCAAAATTCGAGACGCTCGTTGAATTTTTTCGCAATGTTTTCAAGACGTTTTTGGCTGTAACTGTATTTACCCGTATAGTCGTCGATTGTTGCGCCGTAAAACATCCATCCGTCAAGCCCCACATACACATTTTGCGCCACAAGCCCCGCAACGACATCTTCGACGGCGACTTTCGGATCATTGTAGCTCGCCGTCCAGTCGATCTCTTCGTCAACAATACGCAGCGGAGCAGCCTCAAGACGCGGTTCATCGAGTTCGGCAGACACAACATCACGTTCCGTATCGGTCGAATCGGAAACTTCCTGTTCAGGCAAAGTATCGGTTACATCAACGGACCCGTTTTTAACATCTTCGTTCTCATTATTTGCAACGCTGTCCGCAGATACGGGATCTTCGGGCAAAGGATCGTTCGAATCGGGTTCGTCGTCATACGAACAAGCCGAAACAAAAACAAGCAGACAGACAAATGACAGTGTCAAAAAAAGAAACGAAATAAATTTTTTCATAACGTATCGTTCATCTTTCTTTATCCGTATATCAATGTTCCCAAGCGTAAAATGTCATATAATTTATGACCATTCGGGGAATCGGGGGTGATTTTTCAGTTTAAAACCGAGACTGAAAATAATTTTCGGACTTTCGGATCCTGCAATTACAATTTCCGATCCTACAATATAATATCATATTTGCCGCCCATTGTCAAGCGCGCTAAAAAAAACGTGAAAAATTTCACAAACGCAGCCTCCTATGTAAAAACAAATCTTTATCCGTTTTATCGATCGCTGTCCGACAAAGACGCATACAGTTCGACAGACGGTGTAACGGAAAGTTCCGAAAGCAGATCGTAATATGCCTTTTCGGCGGCACGATCGTGTTTTTTCTGTTTTTCGGCGCGTATCAACAAATTTTTGGGCGTATCAAGCGGCGAGCAGTACTCAACGCAGCTTACCGCATAACCCTCCGCTTCGAGTTTTGCCATACGGATACCGTCTGTTAAAATATCATTAAGTCGAGCGCGCATAACACCGTGCTTTATAATGGGAGCGAGATCGTCCTTTTTGTATTTATCGAGCAATTCCTTATGGCAGCACGGAACGCAGATTATCTTTTTCGCACCGCGACGTATCGCATATCCGAGAGCCATATCCGTCGCAACGTCGCAAGCATGCAGGGAAATAACGATATCCGGATCTTCCGCACCGTCGTAAAATCGGAGATCCTCGCATATAAATTCCATATTTTTATATCCGAGCTCATCCGCCATTTTTCGGCTTTCGGTTATAACGTTTTCGAAAATATCGATACCCACAAACTTGGCTTTTATGCGGCGGACCTCCCAAAGATAATAGTTTAACACAAACGAAAGATAGCTTTTTCCGCAAGCGCAATCAACAACACGAAGCGTTGAGTTTTCGGAAAGATCGTCGAACAAAGGCGCGATCAGCTCTATAAAACGCTCTGTTTGATTGTATTTTCTGATCATATCGTTCTTTATTTTGCCGTCTTCGGTCAAATATCCGAGAACTCGCATGAGCTTGCCCGCTTTTTGCGGATTGATGATATAATCTTTCGCGCGAAGTTGAGCGGTATCGACATACTCGTTTTCCGTCTCGGTCTTATTGATACGAACATTTCGCTCATCCGCCGTTATAACAGTCGTTTTACCGCGTTCACGATAAAATAACGCGGCCGAATCGTATTTCATCATATCCTTGCAAATCGCCGCAAACGTATCCGCTATTGTGTTAAAACAACGCTTTCCGAGAAACGAATACTCCAATTGCCCGTCTTTTTCCGAAACAGTACCGTTATATTTTTTTCCGCCCGATACGAACTCAACATCCGCACCGAGAAAATAATCGGGATTCTCGGTATATTTTCCGGTAAGTCCGGAGAAAAACATCATTATTTTCCGTTCATTCTGCGATTTCATAAAATTTTTGTAAACCTCTTGATTTTTTTAAGATTATATTGTATAATGGTACAGCTGACAAATATGTTGAGCCTCCATAGTTAAATGGATATAATAAACCCCTCCTAAGGGTTAGTTATGGGTT
>CAYUWC010000049.1:0-4212 GCA_964448355.1 uncultured Oscillospiraceae bacterium
AATAAACCCCTCCTAAGGGTTAGTTATGGGTTCGATTCCCGTTGGGGGTGCCACAAAAAGCCTATCGCTCTGCGTTAGGCTTTTTTGTATAATGCGTTCCGCAAACAAAAACGCGCTGGGTAATTCATACGTGATGCGTTAGCATAAACAAAGCGTGATGGGTAACTCATGCGTAATGTGTTTCGCAAACAAAACGTGTGGGCAACTCATACGTGGTGTATACCATCGGCACGTGATTCAGAACACATCATATCACCGCACCGCAGCCGACAACATCATTATGCGAAGCTAACTCACTTTGGCATAGCCAAAACTTCGCTGAATATATGGATCGTAATTTTATTCCAAGTCCCTCACGCAAGTGGGGACTTGTTACTTTTCACGCTTTACTGATTTAGAGCTCCTCGAAAATATTTTATTATGAGGGAAAAACCGCATTTTTTTCTTTTAAGTATACATCAATATCGTTGTTAATATACTGATACCCGGTAGTATGCAGCACATCATAAAATTCGCGGATATAATCGTATACTGCGTATTTTTCAAAAAGCTCCTCGACTTGTTTTCCCGTCAGGGATCGATGAGCTTTATGGCTTTCCATGCAAAAGATGATAAATTTTGTTTCAACACTCATACTTGCCCCCTACACGTCCGGGAAACGGATCTGACCATTTTCCCATTCCTGGTTCAACAAAGAGTAGAGCATCGCCGTACTGTACTGCCAGACCTTTGTTTCTTCTTTTTCAAGCGCTTCATATAGTTTGGAGGTATACAACAGCTTGACAGCCTCGCTCTCCGAAACGCCGCGTTTTGCAACGATCATAGCGATAATATCCGCACTGATAACGGGCATGATCGAGTTAAACTGCTCCTGTCCCATGTCAATTTGCCTCCCTTACCTCTTTGTATTCGATAAAACGCAGATAAGATAATATTCTGTCTATGTGAAATGTTAATTGATCGTGAAGGACTTCCGTTTTCAGTCGCCTAACGGTTTCATCTGCGTCATACACTCCAGTCTCAAAAAAAACGTATGGATTGATAAACATTATCATCTGCCACAGGTCCGATATGCATATCTGCCGCTTTTTCAAAAGATTGTCCGCGACGATTTGCCACCACGAACATCAGCCAGTCCATATCCGCCTTATCAAACCTGCGAATATGAGCATTTTCTTTTGCGGATTCATAATCAAATTCATAGATCGTAACATAACCGACATCTTTGTTCTCTCGGCGCATTTTGATCCTTGCCCAACGTTCCGCCTGGTCGTAGGAAGTCGTTGTATAAAAACCCGTGCCGAAATCCAAAAATGTTTCGCCCTCACGGATCTCAGGACGTTTCACCAAAACAGTACTGCCGTGATAAATGATCACTCTAAGCCCCATCCCCTTTTCATATGTATATCATACCACATATTTCCGAAAAAATCAATGCCCTGTACACAAAGATTCTTTTCTTTAATTCCATGAAAAGTTTCAGTTTCAAACAAAGAGAGCAGAACAATCAGGGTGTAGTTTTCCAACGGCAAAACAGATCATGATTCTATAGCCTTCAAAAGTATCGAAGCCTCTTGCTCGGCATCTGCCGGATTGAAAAAAAACGAAATCGTACAAAAAGACTTTTTTGAACTTTCCCCAAAAAATAAGGAAGGCAACGGTGGAAGAGCACGGTTATGTTTTTGTTAAAACAACGTTTTAAAAACGGAAAACAAAAAAAGGTGCGAAGTGTTTTTTACAGAAAATTGCCCCGAAAGCATACGCGATCGGGGCAAAAAAGAAAGGAAGCATTACATGATAAAAAGTTACAACTATTATTTGTAGTATTGGCAATTTACGGTAATAAGCAAAATTTTATTGAATACCGTCTTTGGTGACGACGATCTTGGAGCAGAACGAGTAATTGGGGTCTACGCGTTCGCGCAAAGTCTCATAAACGAGGTCTTCGGAGATATCGACGGTTATTTTATATTTTGTACCGAGGACATCGACGACGATGGGTTTAAAGAGATTGAGCATTTGCTCGTTAAGCAGGATAGTGATCGGTTCGTCGGTATCGAGACGTTCGACGGTGATAAGGTTTTCGTCTTTGTTCATAGAGAAAACGACAACGCCGCTGTTGGCGGTTTTATCGGCATGGAGCCAATAGAACGAATCGACGGTTTGGAGCGGCTGACGGTAGCCGAGGTCCCAGACTATTTTTTCGGGATAAGGATTGCGAGTATACTGATCGAGGAAATCGATAGCGTTGGTGTTGACCAACGTGAAGTCTCTGTTTTTCTCGCTGAGCCAAAGGCTGAGGTTTGTGATTATGGGCTGAGCTGTACGTTCGGGGTCTCTGTCGACGAAACTGTGGCCTTTTGCGAAATGCAGGCAGAACGAAGACTCGTAGCCGCCGCCGTATTCGGTTTTAAGGTCGTCGAAGATACTCACGCATTTGGCGAGCAGAGTGTTTCTGCCGTATGCGGAGTCGTTTTCGCCGCCCTGGATCTGGATAGGCATATTGTAGAGGCTTGTGTAGTTACGTTCGGCAGTGTAGCCTGCGGATGAGTTTGCGGCAGCGAATCTGTCGGCTATGACGGGAGTGACGAGCAATGTTCCGTCGCCGCCTGCGGAGTAGCCGAGCATATAGATCCTGTTGGGGTCAACGTTATAATATAAAATCAGGTTTTCGATAAGTTGTTCGTAGCACGGGAACGATTCGGGGTTAGAGTGGCAGTCGCACGTATCTCTTACGCCTCGCGGAGCGACGTAAACGCCGTGATCGACACTGTCGAGATAATAATATGACATTATCGCCCACTGCTGATTGTTGATATCCGGCGTGTCGCTTTCGCCGCCGCCGTGAAGTGCGATATAACACGGGTAACCTGCGGAGTCCGCGTCGCCCTTAACGGTTATTTCGTATTTCATGGAAACATCGCCGTAGTCGATCTTTTTATCGCGTATCTGCAGGACACGGGTCTTGTCCTTTTTTTCTTCGGCGTAGACTTCTTCCCAAGCTTTTTCTCTAAATTCGGTGATCTGTTTAGCGCTTTTCATATCAGACGTGTTTTCTCCTCCGACATTTATAGTTCCGTCGTCGCATCCGCAAAGACATAAGACAAAAACGAGAACAAAGACAAAAGCGAGAGCAACGGTTGATTTTCGGATAATTCTGTTCATAAAGAAATGCCTCCATGGACGTTCGGATGTTTTTACGTATATATCATACCACATTTTCGTTTTGATTGCAAGGGGGGAAGCAAATAAAAAAAAGATTTCAAAATATTTTTAAAAAACGAAATTTGCACTTGACAAACATCTGTTTTCGTGTTAAAATGTAATGCATTGTGGTATTATGCCGCAAACGATGAATTTTTTATCCTTGGGAGGCAAGAGCTTCCCCGAAAGTCCAAAAGGAGGTGTAACGTAAATGAACAAGTACGAGACTATTTTCGTTCTCAGCACCAAAACGCTCGACGAAGCGGCGATCGAAGCTACTTCCGAGAAGTTCAAGACCCTCATTACCGATAACGGCGGCGAGATCAAGAACGTAGATGTTTGGGGCAAGAGAAGACTTGCTTACGCTATCAATTACGAAACAGAGGGTCACTATGTCCTCGTTGAGTTTGAAGCGCCCGCAGAAGTCCCCGCCGAGCTTGACCGTGTTTATCACATTACCGACGGTGTTCTTCGCTCCATCATAATCAAAAAATAAGTATTTTGCGGAAAGGAAACGAGTATGAATATCAACAAAGTTATGCTTATGGGCAGATTGACTGCCGACCCCGAGCTTAAAATGTCTGCGTCCGGCATACCGAACATCAGATTTTCGGTAGCGGTAAACCGTCGTTTTACAAAACAAGGCGAAGAAAGGCCCACTGCGGATTTCATTCCCTGTACGGCGTTCAGGCAGCAAGCGGAGTTCGTTTCCAAATACTTTAAAAAGGGTTCCCTTATAATAATTTTCGGTTCGATACAGAACGATAATTATAAGGACAAAGACGGGATAGAACGTCGTTCGTACACTATCATGGTCGACGAAGTTCAGTTCGGAGAATCGAAGCAAGGATCTCAGACAAGGGATACCGTGTCGTACGAATCGTCGCGGTCTCAGCCGTCTTCCTCCGCGCCCGTACAGCCCGTAGCCGCAGCAGACCCCAACGGAGGGGTCAATAAGGAGTTCTTCTCGGATATCAAGGATATAGAAGACGAGCTCCCGTTCTAATC
>CAYUWC010000050.1:0-4034 GCA_964448355.1 uncultured Oscillospiraceae bacterium
AAAAATTGTATAACTTTGACCTCGGTAGTGTTGCACTATCAAGTTGAATTCAGCATAAATAATTGCAAAATTCAGAATAAAACGACTGAAGATGTGCTGTTCTGTCAAAACAACAGAGGGCTCACATCGTAGATGAGTCCTCTATGCCATTAATCACCTTTCTAATGAATGTGAGGTTTCAAAGAAGGTGTATTACCTGGAGTCTTCTTCTTGTCCCGTTGCCGCCTGTCTGGTTCCCCAGTTGACTTGGCGATCCTTTTGGACCCTGGTTTTATACCCATAGCAAAAACCTTTAATTGTTAAACTCCTACTCCCTGAATAGTTCAGCCGTTACCTAGTTTTATTGGCAGTAATGGTTGCCGTATCTCCGTTTGTACAAACGCCATTCCAAAATTAAAACACCGCCAATTTGTCAGTTTGATTCGATATCCATTTGCTTTCCCTATGTTTTTGAGAGTAAAATTGCTTAAAAAACGGATTTTATTTCAAGGCTTGTGAAATATTACTATCTTTGCCTAGAATCCTGACAACCTGATAGCATCACATGATACAAGAACTCAAAATCAAGAATTTCCTTTCTTTCAGGGATGAAGCCGTTTTTAGCTTCGAACCTACGAAGGAAGAGCCGATTAACCGTATAGCGACAATGAAAGACGGAACGAAGTTGCTTCGTTTCGCTGTGGTTTTTGGAGCTAATGCTTCGGGAAAATCCAACTTCCTCGATGCGTTTGATTTTCTTCGCAGATTCTGGACTTATGTGCCATCCAGGAATGATGTGTCTACCCGCGTGATGCCTTTCCTATTGGACAAGGATACTCCTTCTGAAGATTCCTCGTTCGAAATGAAGTTCTATGTGGGGGAAGACCGTTTTTGGTATAGATTGAGCCTTAATAAAGAAAGAGTTTCAGCCGAGTCTTTATCATTCTATGAGTCCAATCGCCCTACTCGTATTTTTTCGAGGAAATACAGCGATGGAAAGTCTCAGGTCAACTTCAATCCTGCGGTTGTAAAGCTCAAGGCTGCCGAGATTGATGCCGTCAACCTCAACTGCTGGAAGAATATGTCCATGTTCGCTTCTATGGCTAAAGTGAATGTAACTATAGAAAAAGTGGACGAGGTCACAGGCTGGATTCGCGAGAATTTCTTGCCGAGTATTAACCGCAGGACAGAACTGTCAAGCTATGCAAAGGAAAAGATGTTGAAGGAGGATGCGTTCCGTCAATATCTCCAGACATTCATACAGGTTGCAGACCTAAGGATTGCCGATATCAAAGTAAGAGAGGTCGTTCATAATTTGAGTGAACAACAGCTTAAGGTGATATCTGAAGCTCCTTTCTTGGACGATGAAGAGAAAACGGAAATACTGTCCAAGAAGTCTTTCAGTGACATCAATACCGGTTTTCTGATTAGAGTTAAGAATTCCCGGGGTGAAGAAGAATACACTCTTCCGGAGAACCTGCAATCCTCTGGTACGACTCGGGTCATAGAAATGGAATCTGCCATCTATACCGCAATCAAGCAGGAAGCATTTCTTGCTGTTGATGAAATTGAGGCATCATTGCACCCGGACCTTTTGAACTATGTGTTGAACGAGTTCCTGAAAGTCAACGATAATCACTCTCAGTTGCTGGTGACCACACATTATGATCCCTTGCTTGATGGTTTGGACGTGAATGACTTGTTTGGCAAAGATTCAGTCTGGTTTACCGATAAGACGGAGGATGGTAATACGGAACTTTATCCCTTGACCGATTTCAGGGAACTGAACAAATTGTCTTCAATTCGCAAGGCTTATAAGAATGGTCAATTCGGCGGTGTCCCGGAAATATTTGTGTAGTGTATGAGTAGGATTAGGAGAGAAAGAGCACTTAGGCAGCCAAGGATTACAGTGATTGGAGAAGGGCTGACAGAGAGATGGTACTTCACCCATCTGCGTAGTATTATGGGGTTTCGCTATGACTGCAAGCCAAGGTTCTTCACCCATCAGTCGTATGGTGAGATGCGAAAGTTGACTGACTGGGTGTTACAGAATGGGGGAATCGCCGTGTGTATTTGCGATGCTGACATCACAAGGACAAATGATGATGAAAGCAAGCATCTCAAGGAAATGAAGGAGGCCTATGCTGATAATGACAGGGTTTGCATCTGTGACAGTATGCCTTCAATTGAATTTTGGTTCCTGATTCATTATCTGAACACCAGCAGGTACTTCAATAATTCTTCGGCAGTTATTCAGGAACTTCGTAAGTTCGTGTCAAACTATGCCAAGACAGGCGAATTCTTGGAAAAGCCTCAGTGGGTTGCCGAACTCTGTGCGGGGCGTAAATTGGCCACGGCTTGTGAGCGGGCCTCTAACCTTGATCCGGAAAGCGAATCTTATTCAAATATTTACAAGGCAATCAAGTTATTCGGTGAAAACAAGAGTTCAAGTCGCTAGAAATAATAGATAATCTTTTGACCATGAACATTCTCACATTCGACATTGAGGACTGGTACAACAGCGATTTCATCTCGGAAGATTTCGAGTGGGACAAGTTTGAGTACTACGTCGACAAGGCGTTTTTTCCTGTTCTGGATGAGATGGACAAGAGGGGATTGAAGGCCACCTGCTTCTGTCTTGGGTGGCATGCGGATGGCTTCTTAGGGTGCCTCCGCAAAGCTACTCGGTTCTAATCGAAAATTTTTTTAGCCTTGTAAGTAATTGATGTTAAACAGTTAAAAAACTATCGGAGAATTTTCTCCGGACAATAATGATCTGCAATAATGAGAAAAGATCGGTACAGAATAGGGCGTGTCGGCATCAGCATTACTGATGAAGACAGAGCCATAGAGACGATAAAGGAGGCTATTCGCGAAAAGCGCAAAGGATATGTATGCATATCGAACCTCAAGACGGTAAGGTTTGCAAACAAAGATGATGCTTATTGGCAGGTGATGGAGAATTCGCTAATGAATACGCCAGATGGAACTCCATTGGTTTGGTGCGCTCATTGGTGGGGGTTGAAAGACGTGCAAAGAGCTTGCGGGCCGCACATCTTCACTCGAATGTTGAAGGACAAAGACCCGGAATTGAGGCATTTCTTGCTGGGTGACACAGTAGAAACATTAGCTGCTTTGTCAAAAAAGGCCGAGGAAGAATATGGGGCTGTGATTGCCGGCAGTTGTTCACCTCCGTTCAAGCCATTGGGAGAGTACGATTTGGAGGGAATGGCCAAGATGATAAACGAGAGCGGGGCTACCGTGGTTTGGACTGCTTTGACAGCGCCAAAACAGGATATTCTTGGCTCTATGATAACTCCATTTTTGAATGATGGCATAGTGATGGTTGGCGTCGGCGCTGCATTCAGGAGCGTTTTGGGCGTACTGAAACAGCCGGATGGGGTTTTGCAGAAAATAGGGCTGGCCGGGATTCTGTTCAAGAGGCCGGAGATGAGCTGGTGGAGTTTGGTAAAGTGGTATGCATGGAATATTCCCTATCTGGTAATGCTCTTTTTCACAATCAAGTGGAGGAAGTTGACCGGAAAGAAATATTACGAGCTGAATTCAAAAGCAAGAACAGTAGAGATATGAAAACAGCGTTGATTACGGGCGTGACCGGGCAGGACGGGTCATACCTTTCGGAGTTGCGACTTGAACCGACATAATCTAACGAATCCGTTGAGAAATCGGAATAAATTTATACCTTTGTGCCAATGATAGAGTAATGGAACATAGTGTAACAACAGAGAGCGAAGTGGAAAGGTTCCTTGCTTCATTGAAGGCCAAGTTGAACAGCGGCGGCCGGATTATATTTCTGGAGAGGGACAAGAACGAGCAGGCCTTGGCTGACTTGGGAATCACCGGGTCGCTCCGTGAGGATGTGATTAAGAGTCTCGTTGTAGAAGATTATTCAGAAGGGCCTAACGCGGACACACAGATTTCGGGCGGGAATCCTCTGTGGGTATTTGGCAGGTTCTTCTTGAATCAGGAGATTTACATAACCTAAATTCAAGTGGACAGTGCAACACGCTAGGTAGACAGCGAGGGTGACGACG
>CAYUWC010000051.1:0-3753 GCA_964448355.1 uncultured Oscillospiraceae bacterium
ACAGGCTTTGCGTTCCTCGGTAATCAGTACCACCTCAATGTGGGCGGTGATGATTTCTACATTGATCTGCTGTTCTACAATCTCAACCTCCGCTGCTATGTGGTGATCGAGTTGAAAACCGGTGAGTTCAAACCCGAATATGCCGGTCAGCTCAACTTCTATCTGTCTGCGGTGGATGGCATTCTGAAAAAGGACGGAGACAATCCCTCCATCGGTCTGTTGCTGTGCAAGAGCAAAAACGACTTGGTTGCCGAATACGCCCTCAAGGATATGTCCAAACCTATCGGTGTCAGCGAGTACAAAGTTACGAGCAGCCTGCCCGAAGATTTGAGCAAGCAGTTGCCGTCTATCGAAGATATTCAGAAACGCATTTCAAAAGGATAAGGAAAGCATTCGAAAATCAAGATAAAACAAAATACAGAGGGATGAAGATGGCGAGAACAACTTATGTTGTTCAAACTGGAACGCTGAATATATGAAAAGAAAGGACTGCAGGTTATAAACCTTGGCAAGCTGCCTTAAATATCGAGTAAAAAAAGCTCATCAAACCGCCGCAAGTTGACGGGTTGATGAGCTTTTTTGCAATTATAGATTATAATAAGCCACTTTTGAGTTCAATATGGGAAAGGTTTTTAAGGAATGCTTCTGCATTTCGATAGGCAATGCCGTCCTCGCTGTCCATATCTTCACCGAGATACAGAACATATCTTCCTTCGATTTTGCCGTATCGATGCTCCGTGAGGGAAAGCATTTCCGGATTCATTAGATGGCGGGCCTGCTCACGGACATACTCTTTGCTGTGCTTGATCTCGTAGGCTGCGCAGCACAGGTTCTCTTTATCAAAGATAACCATGTCATATTCGCCAGCGGCAAAACGCAGCTTGAATACCTCGTACTGTCTGCCAAGCGCCTTCTTCGTTTCCAGCAGAATGATATCCTCAAGCATCCGGCCTCTGACTTCCTCCAGGATGCGCTCTGCAACCATAGTTCGCTTGGTAACATTCCATTCCATAAAGGTAGCATCTTTCATCAGAGAGTGGACCAGTGCCTGTGCCTGGCAATATCTCATACCGGGCTGCAGGAACAGAATGCGCTCCTCCGGCTCGATTCCGGCTTCCGCATACTCCATTGGACAGGCCAGAATCAAATCCAGCGCCTCAAGGTATTTTCTGATCTGAGCGATATGAGACGGCGTGATCTCTACTGTCTGATCTTCCTTGTTCTTGATCTCCAGCAGCTTCATCAATGTGCGGGTGACCTGCGGAATATCTACTGTATCAAGGATATCCGTTCTCTTTTCCGGGTCCTTCTCATTGCGAAGATTTCTCGCCGCAAGGCCAAGGTCATTTGACTTAAACTCTCTTGTCAGAACAGAAAGCACGAAACGGTGGTTCATATCCTCGATAATGCGATTGATGCAGCCGGTCAATTCTCCTGCATCGTACAAATCCTGCAGATGCCCGAAGTTTCTCCCAAACTCATAGCAGCTGAGGGAGTGCTGGATATTTTTGCTGATTGCCGTATCGATATATTTTCTTGTAGACTCATCGTCCCGGAAGGAGGCATCCTCGGAATAATTGTCTTCGTTGTCGAAGTCCGTTTCACCCATGCGAAGAGTTCCGCCATAGCGGATATATTCGTCTACGCTGTCAATTCCAAGCAGTCTGCTATACTCGTGGTAGGGGATAAATGTGGTATGCACCATCCGTACACGGTCATAAAGCTCATTGCCCTCCGCGAACCAAAAACCGAGAGAGTCCGTGCCGGACAGCACAATCTTCATTCCCATCGTAACATACAGATCGGAAAGAAGTGCTGCCGCGTCGATGAAGTCCTCTACAAGCGTTACCTCATCAATAAAGACATACTTATACCCTTCATTTGCCAGCGCATCCAGGTCATCCGTGATGTCCTTCATAATGTCCGTTGTGCGCATTTTGACATAGGCAGCCTTTGCAAAGTCTTCAGCAGACATATCCGCAATCGCCTGGAACAGCATGGTGGTCTTGCCGGTTCGTCTAAGTCCATATACCGCACAAACCCTCGTATGGTCATTGCCATAGAGATACTGCGTAATCTTATCGTAGCAATCCCGACGCTTCAGGCCGTCCACACGCTTTACAAGCTTTTTAAGCTCATTTCCGGTCTGAACATTCGTCCGGAAGCTCAGCTTCTTTTTTGTTCTCGTTTTCTTGCCAAGCAGCTCATTCAACTGCTCACGAAGCCTTTTGCGCAGCGCAATCTGCTCCGAAAGCTCTGCAGCCTCTTCATTTTTCAGATAGCGGCTGTGCTTCTTGCCGTTCTCGGACCACTGATGATAATAATATACATTGCCATTGATCGTCTTCTTCGATACATAACCAATGGGCAAGGCTTCAATTTGTTCTCTCAATTCGATGATTTTTGCCTGATCCATAGGAAAGCCCTCCTTTCATCGTCGTGTTTATTATACCCCGTTTAACCCCATTTGTCAATAGGGGTTAAAAAGAGAGTTAATTTTTTCTATCCAGTACTCCCACATTTCAATAAAAAACAGAGGTGATGATCGAAAGCGTCACCTCTGTTTGACTTGATACAAACATATTGCAATATTTGAATTCTGAGTATAATAAAGCTATCAAGAACGAAGCGTTCCTGATAGAAAACGAGAGATGATTATGAGATCCAAGAGTCCGGAATTGATGAAAGAGATTTGTACCTATGTGAGCGACTACTATCGCATCAAGAGGTCCTCTCCCCCTGTGAGCGGAATTGCCAAAGGAGTCGGCATCCATACGAAGCCGTGTGCGTGGCACAGGCTGTCCGTTTTATTGCTTTTGTTTTTTTCGTGTTCTGTGCCTTTGTCGACACTCTGAGGCTTTAACCTTGATCGGTTAGAACCTTATTTTTTTGCACATTTGAGAAATTCAACACTTTCATATATACTAAAGATGAAGGATGTGTTCTGCACACGATTTAGAGGAATTTGCTCCCGACAGTACCGTTTGTCAACAAGTTCCCGAAGAATACTTAACTCTATAAGCTGATGACCATACGCCCAAAGCGAGAGTTCTTAACTTTCACTTTGAAAATAAATCCGCAACGTAAGATATTTTTCGAAAGTTTTGCGGTTTATAATCGCAAAACATATTGATTTTTTGACAGAGTTGTGGTATACTATATGACAAACGGAGGTGGTTATCGTGATTTACAGACCTATGTATGTAGATAAAATAATGGCGTATGTGGATACTCCCTTTGTAAAAATACTCACGGGAGTTCGCCGCTGCGGAAAATCTACCATACTCAAAATGATTATGGAAAAACTGAAAACAGAGCGAGGTATTCCCGAAGAACGAATAGTAAGCTGCCGTTACGATTCGATGGAATATGAGGATATGACATCCAAGCAGATGTACGCTCGGTTAAAGGAACAACTTTCGCCCAACGGAAAAACCTATTTATTTCTTGATGAAGTTCAGGAAATCAAAGGTTGGGAAAAGGTCGTTAATTCGCTGGCGTCGGACTTTGATGTTGACCTGTATATTACGGGTTCAAACTCTCGAATGATGTCCTCTGAAATATCGACCTATCTCACCGGAAGATATGTTTCTTTTCGGATATTTACCCTTTCTTTCGGTGAGTATCTGATGTTCAGAGAGCGATATGCTGAGGTTGGAGATCCGAAAACAGAACTTGTAAACTATATCAAATTGGGCGGATTTCCGGCAACTCATTTGCAGGCATATTCTCAAGATGAGATTTACACCATTG
>CAYUWC010000052.1:0-3652 GCA_964448355.1 uncultured Oscillospiraceae bacterium
AAGATGGTTGGCAACCAAAACAGCCAAAGGAACATTATAATATGGCAAGTTTTACGAAAGAAACGCAACAAGGTTACAGCATCGTCGGCAAACTCGAAAAGAACGACAAGACACACATCATCGCCAAACGCGAAAACGACTATATGGTTGGCTTGTACTATGACGAGACCGACGGAACGTGGGGAAGTGGCAAATACGGCTACAAGACCACAGACGAGGCATTTGCAGAACTAATTAAGCACTTGTTTTAATTGTTCATAAAAACACTCCTAAGAAAGGCGACTGCGAAAGCGGTCGTTTTTCTTTTATATCCGTTACCGTGCTTAATCCTCCTGCCAAAATTCTCAAAATATTTTATAAAAAAACGTTGACATTTATTTGATATAGGTATACAATTATAAACGTAAAAGGGATATGAAGTCCCTGACACAAAGGAGCATACACTATGGAAAGAATTAAAGACATCACCGAATCATTGGAGCAAAGAAGTGCAAACGATTATTTGACGACACCTGACGTCATAGCCAGTCTTGCTGATAGTTTGTTTGTGTTGACGATTAAAGACTTGTATAACGTCTCATACGACCTCAAAGAGGCATTGCAACCGAACTCAAAAGTATCGAAGAAAAAAATAACGAATCTCAAAAAAAGTCTATCTGAGATAATGAGATATTTTGACTCGCCTCTTTACTTGTTCCGCTGCTCGACACCGAAGAGCGTATGGATAGAATGGGCGAAGAAAGCGATAACCGAACCGAGACGATATGATATAGCACTTGTGATTGATGTTGCCTGCGGCAGGAAGAGCGCAAGTTCCAGAACGTAAACGAAACAGCGGCTGCGAAAACAGTCGCTTTTCTTTTGCGTTTGTTACCGTGCTATACTCTTATTTTTATCCCTCAACGGGGATAAATTTGAACTCGAAAAAAAACTTAAAAATAATAAAAATATTTTGTTTTATATCGTTGACAAACATTAGATAGTATGATAATATATATCATGTCAAGGGGATATAAAATCCCTGAACAAAGGAGAATGAACTATGAAAAAGTTACCGTACAGTTGTTATCAATTCAACAGTCCCGAAGAGGGCAACAAGCGCATTTATGCGTATGGACCATACGATGACACGCCGCTAAAACACTGTGGATATATCGAAGCAAACAACCTTGCAGAGGCAAGCAAATGCTTGACGTTGTTGAAGCACAAATGCGATGTGCAGTATGTGTTTGTTAAAAATTGCACACAAGACGAGATGAGAACAGCATTTAATTTGAGGAGGGCATAAAAATGGCAGAATGGACAAGATGGGCAGAAGACGTTTTAGACGCGCTACAAAGCACTAATATGGACGCAGTCGAATTGAGAGAGGTATTGGTTGGATTTGTACGAGAACTCAAACAAACGCCCGAAGACGCAGTCAAAGTCTTTGAGAACGAGATTGAGAGTTTGACGGAACGATTGATTGACAGAGGCGAATGTCCGATATGCGGTTGCAGATTAGAATTTAATCACGATTCTGATTGCGACACATACGTCCCCTATGGCAGTACAAGGGTACTTGAAAGCGAGGGCGGAACGTTGGAGTGTCCGAACTGTGGATACGAAGTGGAGGAGTGATTGTGACAGACAAACAAATACGCGCCGAGAAAGCGGCGCGTTTACTATTGCATCCGAGCACGGTTGAGAACGAACGTTGCCTGAGAGAACTTTGGTGTCGACAAATGATAAATGCCGTGCTTGCATACGGAGATGAATCCGACCTCGAAAGCGGGAACTATTTTGACGTCTATTTAGCAAGGTATAAACACACATTGGGAGCGGAGACGTATATGAGACTGTGTATGGAGCAGATAAGGGACTTTGAGGCGGCGGAAGTGTTCCGAGACGTTGACGAAAGCGGTTGTGCGTTTGTGTCGGTTACGTGGAGCGACGAAAGTGGTTGCGTCGAATAAGTTATCGAGCACGGTACTATATCGCCTTAAAGTTGATTTGAGAGCGTCAGGGAGTACTGCCGTTACACGAGTAAATACGGACTATAAAGAGAACGTACCCGAAACAGGGTGCGTTTTTATTGCGCTGCATTTGCACGGTAGCCGTTTCCACTTTTGTTGGTTATAGTTGTTTTTTCGATATTCTAACCGTGCGAATTGTATTTTTTCAACCGCTTATTGTCGAATTATTTTTGCATAAAAATATTTTAGGGAATTTGCGTAAAACTATTGACAACGTTTTGATATTATGATAATATAGATAATGTCAGGAGGGTATCAAGCCCTTGTACAAAGGAGAAAATTGCTATGGCAAAAAGTTACGAAAACGCAAGAAAAGCGGACGTTATCAAAGAATTGAAACTCACACAGAAAATGAGAGACTTTACGGGTACAAAATATCCGAAAGGAACGGAAGTGTGGACGGGTGAAAAAGAGACCAAAAGCGCAACGTACCACTACACTCTCGATAACATATTCGATAACGATGACAATTTCACCCTCGTTGTTGAACGTTTCAGCAAGACGGCAACGGTATGGAGCGATTTTTATCAAAAATTGTTCCCCGCAAAAACAATGCACACTTACCGCATTCTTAACTAATCATAAAGGAGACACACTATGAAGAACTATAACACGATTTTAGACGACAACGCACCCACAACCGAAGAGATAGCAATTTACCGCAGAGTACGCGATTACAACCGCATACGCGCCCTCGACGGTATTCTTAAACGCGTCGGATACAAGAACGGACTCAAAAGCCTTAAACGTTCCGAAGCCAACGAACTCATTGCCGATTTTAAGGAGGCCTTAGAAGTCGCTTGTATCGACGCCCTCGACAATATCGAATTCGAATATGAACGCAAAAAGCAAAGGGAAGACGATTTTGCAGAGAGAATGGACGAATTGCATCGCGCAATCGACAACATAACGTATTCCCTCTGGAAATAGTCAAAGAATCGCCCCTGCTTCCACCACGAGGCTGGGGCTTTCTTTTTGCCTTTTTGCACGGCGGACAAAATGCATAAATTTTGCATAAACACTGTTTGCACGGTACCGAATACGACTAAAAATTTTTCTTGTTTTTTCTTGTTTTTTCTTAAAATATTTTCGTTTAAGGGGTTGCAACGTTTTGATAATGTGATAATATATATAGTGTCAGGAGGACATATAGCCCTCGAATACAAAGGAGTAAAATCACTATGACAAAAACCAATTCTATCAGCAGCATCAACCTCAACCACAACGAATCTATTGACATCGAGAACCTGCCTTATGGTATGACACAACACATTCTCGTCAAACTCGGACAAAGACGCTATTATGTGGACGTTCAAAAGAACTCACGCAACGCCTGTGTCGATTTCTATCGCTATACCGAAAGTGGCAACAAATGGGGCAACATTATTGTCGGAGCCGTTTTCGTTAAGAGTGACGCGTTCTTGCGCCGTTCCTTCTTCGACAACATTATCGACATCAAGCGCGCCCAAGACGTCTATCGCGAGTTCGAACGCGTTCTCGGAACGGTGGAGTACTAATTGTATAATTATGCAAAGTTATCCCCAAATTGTGCATAATTATGCAGTCGCAACAGGGGGCACGGTAAATAAAAATCCACCAGTCGAACTGGTGGTTTTTAATTTTAGGGTAAAACCCTC
>CAYUWC010000053.1:0-3430 GCA_964448355.1 uncultured Oscillospiraceae bacterium
TAATGTGTAGTTCCTGCAAATGTGTAGTAACGGAGAAAAACGCCCGGAATTTCGGGCGTTTAACCATGATTTGCTACACATAATCAGAAAGTTCTCTTTCCGAATTGTGTTAACCATTGCAATAAATCTTCATCCTCCTCCCATGGCATTGTGGCATTGGGGGTGTAATTTGGTACTTTCTCCTCAAACACTTTTCTCTTCATCTCAGCGTCGATACGTGCGTAAACCTCTGTTGTAGAGATGTCTGCATGGCCAAGAAAATCCCGGATATAAATCATGTTAACACCAGCTCGTAGCAAATGCATCGCTTTGGTGTGGCGCAATACATGAGGTGATATCTTCTGTAGTTCAAGTTTAGAAGATGCTTTTGCCGCGTACTTCTTCAAAATATAAGTGACTCCATAGCGAGATAATGCTTGCCTTTTGGCATTATAGAATAGAGGAACCATTTGAGACGGAGAATTGGAATGGAATGTGCGAATATACTTGTCCATCAGTTTACAAGTATCTTTCATCAGAGGAACCTGACGAGATTTCCGTCCTTTTCCAGTTAAAATAACCATAGCAGGGTGTGTTAGCCGAATGTCTCTCAGCTTAAGATCTACTGCTTCTTGCACCCGTGCGCCTGAGTCATATAGTAGTGCAAGAAGCGCCAGATCACGCAATCCCTGTCTGGTAGATGCATCCGGTTGGGCCAACAGAATAGACAGATCATCCTCTGTTAAAAATGGTATCAACGGCTTCTCATGTTTCTTTGGCCGCAGATTAATAATGTCGACGCAGTTTTCCATGTTTTCCGGAAACCTGTACTGTACAAAATGAGCAAAAGCCTTTATAGCGGCAAGCCTCTGGTTCCTTGTTGCAACTGCAACATGGCGGTATGTTTCTAACCAATCCAGAAATTCAGAAACAAGCTCCATATTCAGATAACGCAATTCTATATAATTTGCGGAGATACCTTTCTCTTCCTGAAAAAATTGAAGGAGCTGTTTGAAAGCATCCCGGTATGAATTGGTAGTGTTTGGGCTTACCCCACATGTAGTAGGCAGGTAGGTGGAGAAATACTCGGTAAGTGCTTTGGTGAAGTCAGTCTTCTTCACTTATCTCACCTCCAACTGGAATGATGCCAGCAAAGGCATTGTCGAGCTTTTGGGACAGTTCTGGGAAGGATGCAACCGTCAGGTGAATGTACCAACAGGTTTCACGGTAACTTTTATGTCCCAAATACGCTGCAAGACGAGGAACGATTACCATGGGATCATACCCCTCAGACAGTTGCTTTTCCAGTGTATGAACTGCGAATGTATGCCGAAAATCATGCACACGAGGGCCATTGCCAGTGTGAGGAATATTGCACATGAACAGCAGCTCACGGAAATTCTCATAGATTGTGCTAATGGAATAATGGCCATAAGCAGACGGAAAGAACCATTCTCTTCCATCTGGTAACTGTGCGGAGTAACTTCGGAGATATTCCGCTATACTGCTGTGGACAGGGACAAGTCTATCCTTACCGCCTTTGCCGTTGCGTACAGCAATAATGCCGGCATCCAAGTCGACATCTTCCACTCTTAGCCGAAGCACCTCACTCACACGAAAACCACAGCAATACAGAAGCCGGATAACGGTAGGTATGACCAGATGCCTTGTTGGCGCATTATTTCTGACCGGCAGATTATCTGCTGCATATAATAATCGCTGTATTTCATCGGTGGTAAATATATGCGGAGCAAAGACCGAGCTGCTCTTTAACTTGCTGGTATCCGGAACGTATGAGACGTTGTCCTGCGTGTGTGCAAATTTCGCAAAAGCCCGTATCATATTATGTCTGGCGATTTTCGAACGGTTTGAAAGATATGGCTTTAATAAATCCCATGCGTCAATAAGTTCTTTGGTTACCACTGGGGAATCCGAAAGCTCCTTTGAAAGGCAGTCCAGTTCCTGCAGATAATAGCCATAGGTTTCTGAGGTGTATCCCTCATTCTGTCGGGATTCCATATATTTCCGTATCATTGGCGCAAGCCGGCTTGTGAAAGTAAATTGCTTCATAGCAGGCCCTCCAGACTCAGCGAGCATAAACGCATCTGTTCAATATCGACCCGTAAATATGTTTCTGTTGCACTGATGCCACTATGACCAAGAATTTGGGAAACATCCTGGACAGAAGTACCTTTTCTTAGCATATTTGTAGCGAATGAATGTCGGAAAGTGTGTACACCGGTGTGCTTCTTTGTCGGGACAGTAATGCCAGCTCTGCGCAAATATTTGTGAAATTCCGGATTGAAATTGTTGTGCTCACACAAGGGGTCAAATGGTGCATTATGGCTCAGAAAGATAAAATCCGATGAGGACTGTGGGCGGCCATCCTGCAAATAGGAAATAATCGCCATACCCAGTTCTTTGCTGAGCGGCAGGCTCAATGCATTTCCAGTCTTCTGCTGAGAAAGTGAAATGCAATTTCCCTTCCAGTCAATATTTGAAAACTTGAGGCCAACAACATCGCTTATCCTTAACCCGGTTCTTGCCAAGAGCAGAAAGATTGCGTAATTACGTCTCCCAACGGGATTGGCTGTATCGATGACGGCAAGGATTTTGTCAATCTCTTCAGAAGTCCATACTTGTGGAATCTGGGATGCCGTGCGTTTGAAGTTTGGAAGTTGAAGAGAATAATCTAAATCCGTATATTTGTGGTCATAAAGCCAGTGCAGGTAAGCACCAACCTGTCGGCATCTTGTCCTGCGAACATTCATGCATATCTTCGGTGTGCTGCTCATTGCCACAGAAAAGCAGTTAATAGTTTCCGCATTTATGCTTTCAATGTCCCGTGTATTTGTTGAATGAACAGCAAGCAAGAAAATCTTCAATCCTGCTATGGTATTGTCCATCCACGATCTCGAAAAGCTCTGCATCTTGCAATAATTCAAGTAGTCGGAGAAAAACGTTTCGAAACGGTCATTGTCAATAGTAGCAATACCACGAATTTTACGGCGGCATACTGCTCCTGTGCGAAAAAACTCATCCAATGCATTCATGTGACGGCGTGCATGGCGCATTCGCCCGTCAAGAGTCTGATCTATGGCGTGGACATCGACACCAAAGTATTGGTGCAAAAACTGCTCTGCAGTTTTTCGGCTATAGATGGGAGAAGCTGAATACGAAAGAAATCTGTTCCATGTGGCTTTATAAACCCCAAGGGTACTTTTCTTGTAACCCTGGCCGAGCAGCCATTGCTCGGTCTTTTCCATCAATTCCTTGATTGGCATTGTTGCGTCAGACATTGTAAAACCTCCTGATGTTATTAGAAGAGCACTGTAGCTCTACATTATGTAGAGTATCACAAAATGCTAACAGCCAAAATGTAAATAAAATCAGGAGATTCGAAAGGAGATTACAATTATGCTACACATAACATATAACTACACATTACAGA
>CAYUWC010000054.1:0-3411 GCA_964448355.1 uncultured Oscillospiraceae bacterium
GACCTTACAAATTACCTTATGCTTGAAGTCGGTCAGCCAATGCACGCTTTTGATTCTCTAAAAGCTCAAAAAATCCGTATTCGCCGTTTTGATACTCCTTTCACTTTCACAACCTTAGACGGTGTTAATCGTAATATTGACGAAAACACCTTGATGATATGCAACGACACCACACCCATTGCCATTGCCGGCATTATGGGCGGTCTTGATTCGGAAATTACGGATGACACCACTACTCTTACTTTGGAATCCGCCACCTTTGACGCTGTATCCATCAGAAAAAGCACTGTTCGTCTTTCTCACAGAACCGATGCGTCAATTCGCTATGAAAAAAGCCTTGACCCGGAAATGACCGTACCTGCCATAGGCAGATTTTTAAAGCTTCTTAAAATGTATGACGGCAACGCTCGTGTTGTTTCAGCTCTTACCGATGAGTACAAAACCCACTATGACACAGTTACCTTAAGCTTTGACAAAGCTTTTGTAGACCGCTACACGGGTATTGAAATTTCAAACGACACTATCGTCAAAACTCTTTGCGACCTGGGCTTTAAGGTTTTGCTTGAGGGCAACAGCTTTACCGTTACCGTTCCGTCTTGGAGGGCAACAAAGGATGTTACCATAAAGGCAGACATCATAGAAGAAATCACACGAATTTACGGCTACGATAATTTCGATATTAACACAACCTTGTCTCCCCTTTATCCGGTTAGGGCAGCTCAAACCAAAGCAAACGAAGACAGGCTTAAGGATTTGCTGGTTAAGAAGTATAATCTTCATGAGCTTCATTCTTATTTGTGGGCATATACCGACGAACTTAAGTCCTTGGGTATTGAGGTCGAAAACAATGTTAAGCTTCTTAACGCCACAAACCCCAACATCGAAACTCTGAGAAACTCCGTTATTCCCACTCAGCTTTGCCAAATCAAGCTGAATATGGGAGTTTCCGACGATTTCGGAATTTTTGAAATAGGCAGGATTATTGACGGTTTAAACGAAAACGGTCTTTGCAACGAGCAAAAGGTACTGACCGTAACTCTTTACAGCAAGACAAGTAAAATCGAGAACCTTTACCTCAAGCTCAGAGATATGCTTTCGGTTGCCGCCGACGACATTAAGCACTGCTCGCTTTCCTTTAAATCCGCCACACCGGATAAGGCGTACATTCATCCCGTAAACTTTAACAAAGTTTATATAAACGACCGAGAAATCGGCAAAATGGGAATCGTGCATCCCTCGGTAGGCAAAAAGCTGGATAAAAAAGCAAGCATAGCTTTTGCTGAAATTAATATGCAAGCCTTTACCGACGCCGAGAATGGCTCTATCATATACGAAGAACCGTCAAAATTCCCGGCAATGACCTACGACATAAGCATTGAAATTCCCACCGGCGTGATTTTTGAGAATCTTGCCGCTTGCTGGCAAAACGAAGGCGGCGATATTCTTAAGGGAGTAAAAATTGTAGATACCTACAATACCGACTCCGTTCGCTCGATTACGGTAAGGTTTGAGTTTTCCTCCAACGAACGCACCTTGTCCTCGGCGGAAATTCAGTCTATCATGGATAAAGTAATCGAAAATTTAAGTAAAATCGGCGTAAGCCTGAGAAGCAAAGCTTAACTAATAAGCAAAAACGCATAAAAACCTGTCGGCTTTTTCAACAAATTAAGTTACCGACAGGTTTTCTTTTTAGGGGTATTGAATTATTTGAAAAAGTATAGTATAATACTCTCATATTGTAGGTTTCTACAGGGATTTATCTAACCCGGTCTCGGAGGTGTTTCGGATGTTGGACAAAACAATGGTATTTTCTTTAGGCGGCGACAGAGATGCCGAAATGAAGCGTGCCCTTATGATTGTTTACGATGCATTGCGTAAAAAGGGCTATAACCCCATTAATCAAATTGTAGGCTACATTTTGTCGGAGGACCCTACCTACATTACCACCTACAACAATGCCCGAAATATCATCAGCAAAATTGACAGGGATGACCTTTTGGAGGCATTGGTTAAATCTTATCTTAAAAATTGACGGAGGTATTATTTTGGCAAATAAAGAATTTTTCACATACAAAGGCAGACCCCTGGTACGCTCCGGTGACGAGCTTTATTACGGCAGTATGGACGAAAGCTATGTTATCCGTATGCAGATTAAAACCAAAAAAGAAGTAGGCGATTTGCAAATTGCCGACAAGGTTGCCATACAGCTTTTGTGTACCGACCCGGATCTTTCTCCCAGAAAGCAAATCATCAAAAGCTCGGAAAAAACCGGTCTTTACCTGGCAATGGATATTGCCGACATTTGGCTTGAGCGGGCCCTTTCCGCCAAAGCCTGAAAATTAACCTAATAATAAAACCGTCAGGCATACTTATGTGTCTGACGGTTCTTGTTTTTCTGTTAATTTTTCTGGCTTTCAAGGGCTGAGATTACCCCTTCGTTAATCTCGGCAAGACCGCTGAAAGCCCCATTGCTTAAAACAGCTATCTTTTCATAGGTGCCGTTTATATCCTTGCCGTCTGTCGAAAAAGCTTCGGCAAAGTCGTACAGTGCCTTGCCCTGCAAATCCGCCTGCTGATAGCTTAAATAGGAGCGGCTTTGGCTTAAATCCTCACCAATCACCAAATAACTGATGCCGCTTACATCGGTATAAATCCATACACAGCCGTATTCGTCGTCGGCATTTGCCTTTGAAGTAATTTCCTCGCTGTAAATTTCGGCAAGCCCCATATCGAAGCTCCAAACCGAAAGGCGGTTAACAACTCCGTCGGCTTTATCGGAGTATGCCATTAAAAGCTCGGGATAACCGTCACCGGTAAAATCGGCAAGCCTTACCACGGCTGCACCGTGAAGCACACCGTCGACCTCACTGCCCTGATTACAGTCTTCGAGAATATTTTCATAGGTGTTATAAAATACTCTTGCCCTGTCGGCACTGCCTAAGTCATAATGCACTTTTCCGTCTTTTGGGCTACAAGCCGCAAAGGTAAATAAAGCCGAACATACCAAAACCAAAGCTAAAAATTTTTTCATAATAATAACTCCGCATATTAAAGTGTCAAAAGACCTGAATTTATTTTACAACATACCCATAGATTTTGCAATAACAATTTAAGGTTTACAAAATCGGTGAAAATATTGTATAATAACCTCACGGCGTAAGCGAAAGCTTTGCAAACCTTTCGACGCCTGAGAGAACATTGAAATAATTCCATGCCAAAGGGCGTTAAGGCTAAAGCCCAAGTTCGCTTCGCTCACGGGAATTATTATAATAACCTCACGGCGTAAGCGTAAGCGTAAGCTTTGCAAACCTTTCGACGCCTGAGAGAACATTGAAATAATTCCATGCCAAAGGGCGTTAAGGCTAAAGCCCAAGTTCGCTTCGCTCACGGGAATTATTATAATAACCTCAC
>CAYUWC010000055.1:0-2911 GCA_964448355.1 uncultured Oscillospiraceae bacterium
ACAAATGCGGTGTAGCATACGATTCAACCAATCAAGTTTCAAAAACTTTGACCTCGGCCGTGCAATATTCCTTTGACATAACAAATATCGTTAAGGCTTGGAAGGGGTCAGCTGCTTTGATTGAAAAAGGCTTGCTTCTCCACCCGGCTTCAAGTTCCACATACGCTTACTTCGCCTCGTCAGAATACTCCAGAACCGATCTCAGACCGTTCTTGACGATCAATTATGTATGTGATGGAATTTATAAGATAAAGAATGGCAGCAACTACATCGGATTTGAAAACAACTACGCTGATACCGGTAGCAATGTTAAAAATATGACAATAGATTCGTCGGACACAAATGATTTTGCCAAAGACTACCGAATAACTTACATATCTTCTATGGACGCTTATACGATTCGTCCGTTGGCAAGTAAAAACGGTTACGGATTGTATTTAAGCAGCAACGGCAGTAAGTTGGTTCTAAGCAACTCCGTTTGTTACTTCAACTTCAAATTAAATTCCGGTGCAAGCAATAGCGGAACATATAAAATCGCCGCAAGCGATGCTACTTCTAAATATGCTACTGCAGGAAACACTCAAATTTCCATGTCGTCAACGTCATCCTCATCACAAGATTGGACTCTTGTGTGGAGCGAAAGAAACGAAGCATATGAGTATTATGAAAGCTTGGGGTTTGGATTGCCGCTCAATTCATTGAAGGTTTCATCGAGATATGGGATTAGAAACTATAATGGATACAATAATCATTTCGGGGTGGATTTAATTCTATACAATACAAACGATAATAATATTTACAGTGTATCAGACGGCAAAGTAAAAAGTAAGGGATACGATTCCGGTTACGGATATTATATCGTAATAGATACCGAAATTACAAATCCTTTAGATGATACTCAAACCCTATATATTTTATATGCACATATGGAATCTCAATCATCGTTATCTGAAAACACTCAAGTTGAAAAAGGAGACGCTATAGGAATTATAGGTAACACAGGAAATTCAGACGGAATTCATTTGCATATTCAATTTTATGTTTGTGCTCCAAGCTCGTTTAACATTTCGAGTAGTTATATGTCATATAGCACAACAATTGATCCGCGTGTTTTTCTCCAATTATAATATTTTAATCAGTGGTAAATATAAATAATCATTAATAAAAATTATGGAGTGTATCATGAAGAAAATAATTATATTCTTACTTGCTATAACAATGCTTGCGGTTAATATTTCCGCATTTAACATCACCGAATATCCGTCAAGTACCACAGTTGACAAATGTGGCGCCACCGTTGAAGCGTATCGATTTGTTTATGAGAAAATGGGGCTTGAATTTGTTGTTTCAATTCCCAAACTTGTTTACGAAACAGAAACCGCACAAAAAATAAATCAAAAAATTGTTGATAATTTGATCGAAGAATCGGATAATTTTTCTGCAATTTTTGATGAGCCTGAAGAGTATGAAGAGGAGACATTATTTTGTGATGCGTCTTACTCATCAGTTATCGATTTGAAGGGAATAGTTGTTATAATCGTAAACTATAGAGTGGGAATTTGTTACTCTGACGGAGTAGCCCGTAGATACAGCGTATATTACTATTCTCCCGAAACTGACAAAGAACTTTCGGTAGATGAATATTTATCACTTCACGGAACAAGTAAAGAAGAAATATCCGCACGATTCAGCGATAAAAATGACGATTTGAAATTTTATGACGCCTTGACACACGAAATAGTAAATATTCCTCCGGAAGATATATATTTCGCTGTTTTTTCTTCCGACGGAACAACAACGGTTTGCGCCAATGCATATACATTAATGGAGAATGATGTGCCTATGTTTTTTTCCGACAAAGTCAGCTCTCCCCAAACGGGCATTGACACATTCGCGTACGCGGCGGTGGCGGTGGTTGCGCTCGCGGCAGCTGCGGTTGTTGTGAAGAAAAGGAGGTTGACATGAAGAAATTTTTGATATTCGCGCTTGTTATAACAATTTTAACGCTAACAGTTTCAGCAGCAGATGTGCCCGCACCTACCGTTGAGGAAGTAGAAAAGCTTATCACCGACTCCTATGAAATGTTTTTGAATGTTTACGGTTGGAGAGCAGGAGATGAATTTATCGACGTGGTTTTGTGTTATGATACCGGAGACACATTAAGTAGTACAGCAGCAACACGAAAAGAAAGTGCCGATTATTCGTATTGGCTCGAAAAATCAAAAGCGTTATACACCGATGATATTGCTGAAGATATGCTTTTTATACTTAACACAGCAATAAAATATGATGATAAATTTTACGTTGTGATTGCACCTCGTATAGATCAGTCTTTTTCGGTTTTAGAGGGTTCGGGGGCATTAAGTAGTGTGGATGTTAACATTCCGGGATTTGATGGGGACTTAGAAATAACATTTGATAAAGTTTCAGACTACGAAGTTGTTGCAAATTTCACTTATCGTGTTATTTATTATTATCCGGGAGATGAGGTAGATCTTCGCACAAGCGTTAATTTGAAATATGAAAATGACAAATGGCAAATTTCGGGTGGAAAATATATAAATTTAATGAAAGATAATGCTTTAATATCAGTAGAGAAAATCAAAGTCAACCACGCCCCTCAAACCGGCATTGACACGTTCGCGTACGCGGCGGTGGCGGTAGTTGCGCTCGCGGCAGTCGCGGTTGTGGTGAAGAAAAGGAGGTTTGTATATCGTTAAGGCTTGGACGGGGTCAGCCGCTTTGATTGAAAAGGGCTTGTTTCTCCACCCGGCTTCAAATTCCACATACGCTTACTTCGCTTCGTCAGAATACTCCAGAACCGATCTCAGACCGTTCTTGACGATCAATTATTCGCAAAATGGACTGTATAAAATCCAAAACACTGCCACGGGAAAATACTTGAATATAA
>CAYUWC010000056.1:0-2793 GCA_964448355.1 uncultured Oscillospiraceae bacterium
CGATCTTGCCCTGTTCAATCAGGCTCAGAATCTCCGCACAGTCGCAACCATCCACACCACCGGTCTTGAAGGTCAGGTTCTTACCGTACATATCGGGAAGTGGTAAAGTCTGCGCCTCATCATAGAGGGCAACCACCGTCACGATGGCATTGGGCCTGGCGCACTTCCAAGCAAGCCGGAAGGTATCTTTCGCTCCGGCAACTTCCAGAACCACATCTGCGCCTCCGTGATCGGAGTTGGCATGGACAAATTCTTCACATTCCTCCGGCTGGCAGAGCAGCACTTGAGGATAATGCTCTCTGACAAACTGCGCTCTTGCCGGATCTTTCTCACAGACAATGATGCGTTTCGGTGCTTTCAGCATCACGCACAGCAGAGTGCAAATGCCTGTCGGTCCTGCACCGATGATGAGAACGGTATCTTCGCTTGTGATCTCGGAGATACGAGCCGCCCAGAAGCCGGTTGCCAGCACATCGCCCACAAAGAGTGCCTGTTCATCGGTCACGCTATCGGGAATCTTATTCAATCCCTGATCTGCATAAGGCACACGGACAAACTCTGCCTGTCCACCGTCAATGCGGCACCCTAATGCCCAGCCACCGTTTTTGTCGGTGCAGTTGTTGACATAGCCATGCTTGCAAAAGAAGCATTCTCCGCAGAAAGTTTCCACATTCACCGTCACCCGATCACCGGGTTTAACATCTGTGACTTCTGCGCCTACTTCTTCCACAATACCAACCATTTCGTGTCCAACGGTAATGCCCGGAACAGCTTTCGGAACAGAGCCATGCTTGATATGCAGATCGCTGGTACAAATGCTCCCCAGCGTTACACGGACGATTGCGTCCCGTTCGTTTATGATTTTCGGCTTTGGCTTGTCCGTTAGGGCAAACTTGCCGTGTTCGATATAAGTTAATGCTTTCATTTATTTTCCAATCCTTCTGCCCAGTTTGCAAGATCAGCACCGCTAACGGATGCTTTGAACACCTTGCCGTCCAGCAGTCTTGCCCCCTTGCAACTCGGCAACAGTTTTTCATTTGTCTTGCCCATATCGCTGCCACCGGAGGTTGCAAACGGAATGATGGTCTTGCCGGTCAAGTCATAGCTCTCAAGGAAAGTGTTGATGATGGTCGGTGCAATGTACCACCAGATCGGGAAACCGACAAACACGGTATCATAGTCATCCATATTGTCACGCTTACCGGCGATGGCAGGACGGGATGTAGGATCATTCATTTCGATGGTACTACGGGATTTCTTATCCATCCAATCAAGGTCTGCCTTCGTATAAGGCACTTCCGGCTCAATGGCATAAAGGTCTGCGCCGATAGCCTCAGATAATTTCTCTGCCACCTTTGCGGTCACTCCGCTTGCAGAGAAGTATGCAACTAATTTTCTGCTCATTGTTCTTCCTCCAATTCTCCGTTTAGAAGTTTATATAGCAATGCCGTCAAGAACAGTTCCATGCGTTCAAGCGTCCATTCTTCCTTTGGATCATTTTTCATACGATCCAAAACGGCGATAAATGCTGTTTCTTTGCTTATATCAGTTTCTTCTTCGATTTGTTTCAGGATGTCGTTAATCCTTAATGCGACTTCTTCCTGTTCCGGTGTCAATGTGGGCAATCCCAGCAGTGCGGTCAAGGCATCGTCCTGTGCAATCGCGTCATATTGAAGATATGCCTTGTGATCTTTGCTCATCAGTTCCTCGAAGTAGCAGATGAAGATGCGGACTCGAATACCTCCATCTTCGCACGGCTCAAATGTTACGCTATGTGCTTTTTCGCTGATCTCTTTAAGAAAGGCAAGGTCTTCGGGATCACAGAACTCCGCAAACGAGAGATACATCAGAATTTCAGAGTGCCACTGATGGTAGTCAACAATGCCTCTGATTCGTCCCCGATGACGCTGCACAAACTCGTCACAACGGTTTAGAAGATACTCGTAGTTCTCCTTATCCTTCGGAACGATCACCTTTGGAATCTTGTCCATTTCTTCCTTATAGGTCTTGAAGAAACCACCCTTGACCGCTTGCTCTAAGATTGCACTGCGGCGTTTATCTTCCTCGGTTTCAGGTTGATTTCTATAATCCTTCTCGTAAATAATGTCTTCCATACTCGCACCTCCGCAGACTTATTCTTCAATTTCAAGCTCGTTCTCTTCGCACCAGCGAATTGCCATTTCACGAAACACTTCTGCTTTGAAATCGTACCATTGCTGTTCTAAGCCGTGGTAGCGGAGCGTAACCTTGAATCTGCGAAAAGCACCCTTGCCACGAATGGCAGAATCAAGTTCCATTTTGGCTTTGCCCTGTGGCAACCAGTCAATGTACTGCTCCATGATGCTATACTCGCGAATTTCGTATTTGTCAGGAAACCGGAGGAATCTGCTGCGATTGTCCTCTATCAAGTTTTCTAACTCCGTATCTCGTTCGCCGGTTACAAATTGATCCGGCAAATAGACTGTTTTTTCTTCCTTCGTGTCATAAAAGAGTGTGTAGGTTTCACTCGCTTCTTCTATTGCCTGAATAACCAGTTTCAATTTCAGCTTCATCGTCCGCAACACTTCTTGTATTTCTTGCCGCTGCCACAAGGACAGGGATCGTTTCTTCCAACTTTTTTCGATTTTCCGCTTTCCTTCAACGCTTTTTCCGCATCTGCGATCTCTTTCAAAAGACTGAACCGAAGTTCTTCACTTGGCATCTCCATTGTCAAGATACCACGGCGAAGTTCATCCGCATCCATCGTGCCATCGGCTACCAATTTGCGGATATTCGGTCCGAGTGAAATGGACT
>CAYUWC010000057.1:0-2653 GCA_964448355.1 uncultured Oscillospiraceae bacterium
TTCTATTTTCTGAATTTCGTGAGATGTTCTAAAACCGTCAAAGAAATGAATAAAAGGAACTCTGCCTTTGATAGTGGAAAGATGCGCTACTGCTCCGAGATCCATAACTTCCTGGGGATTTGTCGATGCGAGCATCGCATAACCTGTCTGACGACAAGCGTATACGTCACTGTGGTCTCCGCAAATGTTCAGAGCGTGAGAAGCAACGCAGCGTGCCGAAACATGTATAACGTTCGGGAGAAGTTCTCCGGCGATTTTATACATATTGGGGATCATAAGAAGAAGACCCTGCGATGCAGTGTAGGTGGTTGTGAGAGCACCGGCGGAAAGACTTCCGTGAACAGCGCCCGCAGCACCTGCTTCAGACTGCATTTCAACAACTTTTACTTTGTCACCGAAGATATTCTTTTGACCGTCTGCAGACCATTTGTCCGTCAATTCGGCCATAACGGAAGAGGGCGTTATGGGATATATCGCCGCAACTTCGGTAAACGCATAACTTACGTGGGCGGCGGCTGTGTTGCCGTCCATCGATATTTTTTTGCGTGCCATTTTTTGTTTGCCTCCTGAATGTTTATTTGAATTATAGATTAAACGCTTTAACCTATTTATTTTAGCATTGATTTTTCGTTTTGTAAATAGCAATATTCAAAAATTCGTATATTTGTCGAAAAGCAACATGATGACATAACGCAAATACTCTTTTTTGCCCAACTTACCGTATCCTTTGCCGGTGGAACGGATGTTTTTACTCGGCTGCTGCCACCGATTTAAAATAATTATCAAAAAAAAACGCAAGAAAACGTATTGACATTTGTTTGGAAATGGTGTAAAATATATATTAGGTTTTTGTGCCCGGTGTATTATAGTATTATAATTTACATAAGGTGAATATCTTTTTTTAATATTTTATCAGGAGGTGTTTAACAATAGATCCAATCAGTATAATAGTTACAATAATCGCTGCTGTCGTCGGTCTTGCGGTGGGTTTCGTTTTCGGGATCGCATATCGGAAGAAAATCGGCGAGGCATTGATAGGTTCTGCCGAAGAAAAGGCAAAATCTATCGTTAACGAAGCTATAAAACTTGGCGATACAAAGCAAAAAGAAGCTCTTATCGAAGCAAAAGAAGAGATACATAAAAACCGCACAGAAGCGGAAAAAGAAATCCGCGAAAGAAGAAATGAGCTTCAAAAGCTTGAAAAACGTCTTGTTCAAAAAGAAGAAGTTCTTGACAAAAGGGCGGATTCTTACGAACACAAAGAAACCGTTCTCGCAAACAAATTGAAAACTCTCGAAACCAAAGAAGCCGAGATCGAAGATATCAAAGCAGGTCAGCGTGCTGTCCTCGAACGTATCAGCGGTATGACCGCAGATCAGGCAAAGAGTTACATGATGTCTATGCTTGAGGACGAGCTTAAACACGAACAGGCGCTTATGATCAAAGAATATGAGGAAAGAGCTGTCGATGAGGCTGAAACAAAAGCTAAAGAGATCCTTTCTCTCGCTATTCAAAAATGTGCTTCCGATCACGTGTCGGAAACAACCGTCTCTGTTATTCAACTGCCCAATGACGAAATGAAAGGTCGTATCATCGGCAGAGAAGGCAGAAATATCAGAACGCTCGAATCTCTTACCGGCGTCGATCTCATTATCGATGATACACACGAAACGATCGTCCTTTCTTCGTTCGATATGGTCCGTCGCGAGATCGCAAGGATCGCTCTGTCAAAGCTTATTTCCGACGGTCGTATTCATCCGACGCGAGTTGGTGAAATGGTCGAAAAAGCTCGTAAAGAGATAGACCAAACGATCAAAAAAGAAGGCGAACGCGCTATCTTCGAAACAGGTGTTCACGGTGTCCATCCCGAAATAATCAAATGTCTCGGCAGACTTCGTTTCAGAACATCGTTCGGTCAGAATGTCCTCGATCATTCTATCGAAGTTTCTCATCTTTCCGGTATTCTTGCCGGCGAACTCGGTATCGACATTACGTCAGCCAAACGCGCAGGCCTTCTTCACGATATCGGCAAGGCTCTCGACCATCAAACAGAGGGCTCGCACGTCTCTATCGGTGTTGAAGTCGCACGTAAATACAAAGAACACGAAAATATCATTCACGCAATCGAAGCCCACCACGGCGATGTTGAAACAAAAACCATTCTCGCCACCGTCGTTCAGGCAGCCGACGCGATCTCCGCAGCGCGTCCCGGTGCGCGCAGAGAAGATCTTGAAAGTTATATCAAACGTCTCGAACGTCTTGAAGAACTCGCAAATGATTTTAAAGGCGTTGAACGTTCTTTTGCTATTCAGGCAGGCCGCGAGATCCGCGTTATGGTCAGACCCGAAGATATCAATGATGACGAAATGATAATCCTTGCTCGTAATATCGCAAATAAGATAGAAAACGAGCTTGAATATCCCGGCCAGATCAAGGTCAACGTTATCAGAGAAAACAGAGCTATAGAATACGCAAAATAATAATTTAACATATTCAAACGAGACCCCTTGTCAATCGACAAGGGGTCTCGTTATATTTAATTCTTACTCCCGTTTCAGATCCCTTGACGAGCCGTTGAAGGAGCGGATTATGGAGAAGATCGAAAGAATGAATGCCAACAGAAGTATTGCAGCGAAAGAGAAAGCGAGTATAG
>CAYUWC010000058.1:0-2581 GCA_964448355.1 uncultured Oscillospiraceae bacterium
ACTTCACCGTTGAAGTCGAACGCAGTCTTCGCGTACTCGACGGCGCGGTCGCCGTCTTCTGCGCAAAGGGCGGGGTTGAACCTCAGTCCGAAAACGTTTGGAGACAGGCGGACACGTACAAAGTCCCCCGCATTGCCTTCGTCAATAAGATGGACATCAACGGCGCAAATTTCGCGAACGTCATCAAGATGATGCACGAAAGACTTCACACCAATGCCGTTCCCATCGAGTTGCCTATCGGTAGCGAAAGCGATTTCCGCGGAATAGTAGACGTGCTTACCGGCAAAGCGTATTACTATGACGATGCAGACAACGGTCTCAATGCTCGCGAAGACGCAATCCCCGACGATATGAAAGCGGAGTACGAAGAGGCAAGACAAAATCTCCTCGACGTAATTTCCGATTTCAGCGACGCAATCTTTGAGAAGTGCATTATGGACGCGGCGGACGAAATCACCCTCGACGAATTGAAACAAGCGATTCGCAAGGGTACCCTCGAGATGAAGATGACGCCCGTGCTTTGCGGAAGTTCTTACCGCAACAAGGGTATTCAGAAACTTCTCGACGCGATAATCGACTTTTTGCCGAGCCCCGTGGACGTGCCCTCTATCGTCGGCACGAACCCCAAAGTGGACAGACAAGAATTGAGACATCCCGGCGACGACGAACCGTTCAGTGCGCTTGTGTTCAAAATTCTCACCGATCCGTACGTCGGAAAACTCGAATTCATCAGAATTTATTCGGGTACGATTAAGACGGGTATGATGGTTTACAATTCCATCAAGAACACGAACGAGCGTATAGGAAGAATCCTTCGCATGAACGCCGACGAAAGAGAGGATATGACCGAGGCGTTCGCAGGCGATATAGTCGCTCTCGTAGGTCTTAGAACAAGCACGACGGGAGATACTCTCTGCGACAAGTCTCACCAAATCGTCCTTGAAAACATGGAGTTCCCCGAACCCGTCATCAAAATGGCAATCGAGCCTAAGTCCAAAGCCAGTCAGGAAAGACTCACCAACGCAATCGTCAAGTTGCAGGAAGAGGATCCGACTTTCAAGGCGTATACGGACGCGGATACGGGACAAATCCTCATCGCGGGTATGGGCGAACTTCACCTCGAAATCATCGTGGACAGAATGTTCCGCGAATTCAAGGTCGAGGCAAACGTCGGCAAACCGCAAGTAAGTTATCGCGAAACCATCACCAAAACCGCAAAAGCGCAAGGCAAATTCGTCAGGCAGACGGGCGGACACGGACAATACGGCGATTGTACGATTATTCTCGAACCCAATCCCGAAAAAGGATTTGAGTTCACGAACGAAACCGTGGGCGGTGTTGTCACCAAGGAATTTGCAAACGCAGTTTGCGAAGGCGTGAAAGAAGCGGCAAAGGCAGGCGTCCTTGCGGGATACGAATGCGTAGACTTCAAGGCAAGACTCGTCGACGGAAGTATGCACGAAGTCGATTCGAGCGAAATGGCGTTCAAAGTTGCGGGCACCCTCGCATTCAGAGACGCCGCAGAGAAAGCAGCCCCCGTCCTTCTCGAACCCATCATGAAGGTTGAGGTCCTCGTTCCGGACGAATACCTCGGCGACGTGCTCAGCAACATTAACTCCAGAAGGGGCAACGTGCTCGGCATAGAACCCAAAGGAAGCGTACAGGCAATCGATTGCAACGCACCGCTTTCGGAAATGTTCGGATATGCAACCGTCCTACGTAGCCTTACGCAGGGCAGAGGAAACTTCACGATGCTCTTCGACCACTTCGCAGAGGTCCCCAAGAGCGTCGCGGAAAAAGTAACGGGAAAAAGATATTGATTGATTCTTATATAATAATAAATATATAATCAATATAATATCTATCCATAAAAATCAAAAAGCCAAAAACACAATATATTTGGAGGAATCAAGTATGGCAAAAGCTAAGTTTGAAAGAACAAAACCCCACGTCAATATTGGTACTATCGGCCACGTTGACCACGGCAAAACCACTCTTACCGCAGCAATCACCATGTATTGCGCATCCAAGGGCCAAGCGGCAGTCATGAAATATGACGAAATCGACAAGGCACCGGAAGAAAAAGCAAGAGGAATCACGATCAACACCGCACACGTTGAATACGAGACCGAAAAACGTCACTATGCACACGTTGACTGCCCCGGACACGCTGACTACGTCAAGAACATGATCACCGGCGCGGCACAAATGGACGGCGCAATCCTCGTCGTCGCAGCATCCGACGGTCCTATGCCTCAAACTCGTGAGCACATCCTTCTCGCACGTCAGGTCGGTGTTCCTTACATCATCGTTTTCCTTAACAAGTGCGACCAAGTCGACGACGACGAACTCCTTGAACTCGTTGAAATGGAAGTCAGAGAACTCCTCAACGAATACGAATTCCCCGGCGACGACACTCCTATCATCCGCGGTTCCGCATTGAAAGCAATGGAAGCAGGCCTCGCAGGCAACTGGGACAGCCCCGCAACCAATTGCATCCAAGAACTCCTCGACGCAGTTGATAGTTATATCCCCGATCCCGAAAGAGATACCGACAAACCCTTCCTTATGCCTGTTGAAG
>CAYUWC010000059.1:0-2471 GCA_964448355.1 uncultured Oscillospiraceae bacterium
TGCGCCCGCGACGAGCACGTCGCCTATACTATCCCTTAATAGATTACGTGCCTCAATGTTCGTACTTTCGCCCTGTGGCGCATTGTGTAGCGCTCGGTTTGGTATTTAGTGCTATAACGCAAGAAAATCGTAGCGGAAGCAGTACAGTAGTACGCGTGCGGAGATTTCGGCTGTCCGCCCGACGGGCGGACGAAACGAGCCGTTTATCTTGCGTTAGAGTGCTGAAGAGCAAAGCGAGCGCGTGTATAGTAAATCTCAAAAAAATTAAAATATGCTATCCGCTAATGTTATTTGTATAAGAAAATAGACTACCGAACTATCGGTAGCCTATTAAAGTACTAATCATTTTCGCATATTTTTTTGAGATTTACTTAATCTCAGAGAGGAACTTGTAGGCCTCCGCCATGGTGGCTTTGGAAGTCTTGGTCCAGAAGTTAAAGTGATAGCAGTGGTTGTCTATGAACTTGGTCGAATGGCACTCACGGACGTCGACGCCGAGGTCTTTAAGGCGCTGATACAATATTTCACCCTGACCTTTGCAGAAGACGTCTTTACGGGACATCGTAAGCATAGTTTTGGGGAAGTTAGCATTTACCCAGTTGGTAGGGGAAACTTCGTTGAAATACTTATATTCGGTTTTGTTCGCGTAGCCTTTATCGAATTTGAAGCCGAGGAAGCCTTCGGCAATGCATTTGACCATTCCGAAAGGTATTTTGAGTTCGAGAGCAGAGAGGAGCTCGTAAATTCCGCAGAAGCTCAAAAGTCCCGCGGGTTTAATGTCGACGGTCGGCATTCCGAGTCTGGAGCGGAGTTCGGGGTTGGTCAAAAGGTCTGTCGTGTAAACTGCAGCGCAACCACCGGACGAGTCGCCCGTAATAACGACCTTGTCGAGGTCGATATTGTAATCTTTAGCGAGAGTGTGGAGATAATCTATCGCGTGCAGGCAGTCTTCGGCGATTGCGGGGAAGGCGTATTTAGGGGAAAGTCTATAATTGATATTGACGACGAACCAACCTTTGTCCGCGTACAAATGCGCGAGACTCTTACGATGTTTTTTGTCGCCTCTGACAAAGCCACCGCCGTGGATATTGAATACGACGGGCATTTTTTCGTCCGTTTTGCGATAGTAAATATCGAGTTTGCATTCTTCGTAGTTATCGTCGTAACTAATATCTTTGACGCACTCGATATCTTTTTTGGTGATGTAGTTTTGCGGTATATGGAACAATACGTCTATAACGGCAAAAACGAATTCCGCTCTGTTCATGGGTTGTCCTCCGTAGAATATTCTTATGATATTTTAACACCGTATTATAACAAAATCAATATATAATTTAATTTTGCAAATAATGTTTGACAAAAGTAAACGAAGGTTATATAATAGCTAACGTTAAAGATATGCGCCATTAGCTCAATTGGATAGAGCGTTGGTCTACGGAACCAAAGGTTAGGGATTCGAGCTCCTTATGGCGCGCCAAGAAAAATGCAGACAATATTTATTTGTCTGCATTTTTCTTGGCGTGAAACAATACGTTTAAGGAGCGAGAAAAGGGAGGAAATCGGCGGTAGCTGATTTGTTTGCGTAAGTAAAGGAAGTGGACAAACGCAGTATGAAAGCAAACCGCGTAGTCCGGTGGACTGCGCGCCGGGAGTCCGCCGACGGCGAGCGAGCTCCTTATGGCGTGAAACAATACGTATTAAGGTGATAAATAAATCCCGAAAAATAGGCGGGAATGGGTAGTAAAGTAATAGGTTTGCAAGGGCTCGTTAACTTGTTTTTCTTTAATAAACAACGTTAGCGGAATGCCTATTTTTAATTTTTCGGGATTTACACACGCTCTCGGCGGGCTCTTCGGCTTTCTAACGCGAAACTCAGAGCGAGTATTGACGGGTAATTTTACCGCCGTTAAAAGCAGGAATGTATAAAGGTGCCTTTGTATAGGCGATAGAGCGTTTAACACCAATAGGAAGAATAATAAGCTTTTAACGGCTCGCCCAAAACGTCGACTACCGTACGTCAGTACGCCTACGCTCCGTTTTGGGCGAAAATTCCTCCGTTCTCCTCGCTCTGGAGCGCGGGAAAAAGTCAAAAGTACCCCTAAATCAATAAAGTACACCCGCGTTCCTCGGGACTTGCGCCAAATCTCCGCACGCGTACGCCTGTATTGCTTCCGCTCCGATTTTTTTCGTGTTATAAAACCAAATATCCCGCCGAGAGCTTCACAATGCGCTTATGATATACTTCAGTATTGTTCATCTTCACGACTTTATTTCGCTACACGGCGATTGTATTAACATTGTTAAAGCGGTTGTTTTATCTTAAAAACCACAACTTTCGCGTTAGCGAAAATTTCATCTGCTGAAGGCAGGTTTCATCCGCGAACGCGGATTTCATCTTGCACAGCAAGATTTTATTGCGCAAGCAATAGGGATTGTATAGCGCAATGTAAGGGTATGCGCATACATGTGCG
>CAYUWC010000060.1:0-2457 GCA_964448355.1 uncultured Oscillospiraceae bacterium
CTGGTGCGGGCCGCCCTTTTTTGTGATGAGGCGTGGCATCACCGAGGTTTTTTGTCCGTATAATCCCTATGTTTGCCAAAACGAAAGTTCAATTTTAGATTTGGCCAAATGAACAACAATACTCTAACCAACAGGGATTTAGCCCATCCTCTTGAAAACGCCTTAAATGTCCTCCCGTCTGTGACGCTGACAGGGCCAAGGCAATCCAGAAGGAGTCATACTTGACGAGGCGCAGAATTATCCGGACATTTTCTCATACATACAGGTGGGAATAGACAAGGACAGCCATAGAAACCCTGCTGCCATTGTCGACAAAAGAGATTCTTCGAAGAAAGGCAAGAGGCTGACCAAAACGCCAAAACTTTATTTCTGCGACACGGGGCTGGCATGCTACCTGCTTGGAATCAGCACCGTCGAGCAATTGAGGACACATCCCCTGCGAGGGAACCTGTTTGAGAATATGGTTATCGGGGACATGGTAAAAAGAGATTTAAACAGAGGGGAAGAGCCAAGGTTGTTCTTCTATAGAGACAAGGCACAAAAAGAAGTCGATGTAGTTGAAACCTTACCGGACGGCCGTGTCAACGCATATGAGATCAAGTCCTCCAAGACGTTCAACCAGAATTTCTTCAAGCATCTCGTGTATCTGCGCTCCGTTTTAGGGGACAAGATGGCTGGGGCGGCGGTAATTTACGACGGTGATCAGGAGAATTTCAAAAAGACAGACGGCTTCTGGAATTTCAGGGCTATCGGGAGCGGCCTCTCCCTCCTATAATCTTGCCACGAAATGGATTTTTCCTGCCTTCGAGCGAGATGGAGCTTCTCTATGAGATTGCCGGCTCATCCAAATCGGAATTCTTTGACCCGGTGAGTTGGAAAGATGTCTCCGGCCGCATAGCATTCACCTGCGCCATCAAGTCCGAGGAGTAATCACCTTCGGCATCGGCAATATATGAGGGAAATCCCCGTCTGCTCCCCAAAGCCGGACGGGGACTCAAATCATTATGGATGGACGCTATTGCAGTTTTTTCAATTCTTCTGCGCCAATGCCGGTGGCGTCTGCAATATCATCTATGGGAAAGCCTTTAGCGAGCAGGTTCTTTGCAATCTCCATGCTGCGTTCCTCCCGTCCCAAGCGTTCGCGGTATGCCATCTGATTCCGAATGTCCCTTTCCGTCGTCATGTCGTTTTGGTATTTTACTCGTTCTTCCGGCGTGAATTTAGTAAAATCAGCAGAATCCAACAACATCTCTATCAATTCGTCCCCGTCGCTCTGAGGCCGCACGCGCAGGCTTGCCATGCTGCGCAGGCAGTAGCAGAACCTGTCCAGTCTCGTCGCCTCCGGATCATCCACTGCCCTGTGATTGGGCAACTCAAGGAATATATATGTCAGCTTGTCCGTCATTAGTTCCTCACTCCCGTCCCTCCGTATGCGGTAGCGATACTCCACTGTCCCCGGCTCTTCGTGCAGACGGAAGTTCATGATTCCAATCACATACACCGGCATGAAACCATAATCATCGCCATGCTCCTCCTGCTTCTGCACTGCGTATGTCGAATAGTACAGCATACGCTCCGTGAAATAGTCCTGCCGCTCCTTTTGCATCTCCACCATGAAACGGGAGCCGTCCTCTGACACGCACTCCACATCAATGCGGACATTCTTCATCCGTGGCACAGGGTTGACATGCTCCGTCCCTACATAAGTCACATCCCGTATCTTCCTCTCCGGGAGGATTAGATCCAGCAGCGCCAGCAGCAGCCGCTTGTTGCGTTCCTCTCCGAATGACCTCTTGAACCAGTCATCAAGCATGATGTCGATGAAACGTGGCTCCTCATTGACGTTTTCTCTCACTCTGCAAATCTCCATAATTGTCTTGTCGTTACTCCTCAACATGTTTGTACAGGAGTCGAGGCGTAGGATGATTCCCTGTCTCCCGATGCGAAGATAAAGGACGGTAACGACAAAAGCCCCCCGACCTGAAGAAACACGCATCAGGTTTTTATGTTTCTTTCGATAATTAACGTTTGACACAACAATTGTAACGTGTTTTCGGAGTTTTCTGCTTTTGAAGAAGCTTATGCGGAATCCTGCCAGGCTTTGGGGCAGGGATGTCGTGTCAGATCGGACGCATATCATCCTAATCTTAAACTCTCCTATATCATGCGCACGATTATTTTTCAACCGCCATTGGCAATCAACGTGTTACGAGGCAAAAAGGTAAACTTTTATTTTTGAGGTGAAACTTTGTTCATATAACTTTGCAGCCGCAAAAAACTTGAAGAACATTAACATTATGATGACTATGACATACTGCTTAAAAACAGCTTTCGCCCCAGCCCTCATCGGGCTGATGCTTGCCGTCTCCTGCAGCACTGCGGAGCCGGAACAGCGAGACCGCATCACACTTGCGGAGTCTTCGCTCTCCCAAGGCGAGGCTATGTCCCAGTTCGCCT
>CAYUWC010000061.1:0-2332 GCA_964448355.1 uncultured Oscillospiraceae bacterium
ATAACAAGCAAGCAGTTGATAAAGCAATGAAAAATATGAAAAAATCTAGTAAGAGCGCTTATAGTAAAGTTAAAGCGATGTTTGAATAGTTGGTTAACTCCAACTATTTTTTTAAAAAAAGGCTTAGTTAACAAAAATGTTAATTAAGCCTTTAATTTCTATTATTCTTCTAGTTGTTTGCTTCTTGCTTCTGGAGTCATATAATAATATAAATCCTCATTTCCAACAAGTGAAGTATTAGTAACTTTTGCTGGAACAATTGAAGTATATGTAAATGTTTCATCATATGTTCCATCTTTTTTTTGAACATGAATAGTGTATGTTACTTCTGTATCAATATCAGGGAATTTTATGATTTGACCAGTTTCACAGACTAATTCTGGATTATTAGATGTAAATGTAATTTTGAAATCCCTAAAATTAGAACGAAGGTTATATTCAGCCTCGACCATACTAATAAAGTAACTCCATAAATTGGCATGACGTAATGTTTCAGGACAATCCTTGCCACTAAAAGTATTATGTTGTTTTACATCTGCTGGTGTTAAACCATTTTTTGGAAGTAATTTTGTTCCGATTAGTTGAGCGAGTGTCATCCATACTCTATATAAATCACATCCATAGTTAACGCAAGATTCAATACCAATACTATTTAAGTTTCCACCACGATTAGATAATGTTTTATATTCTGTGCTCCACCAAGTATTACTAATCCAATAATTACCATTTTCTCCAACATAGTTATTAATTCCAGTATAAGGTAAATCACTAGTAGTAGCAGTACGATTTCCCGCTTTTGGAGCTAAAACTGTACTTTTTTCTCCATTTAGTTCAAAGTAACCATCTTTACTAATTGTTACTTTTGCTGCTTTATTATCAACAGCTTTTATACCTGTATCAATAAATTCTAAAGGAATATCAGTTCCATCCCCTGCGTGATATGCTACTTCATTATCAGGAATAGATTGGAAAACAATTCCAGAACCACAACTATAATGCCAACTTGTTTTTTTAGAAGAAGACTTCAAGTTATTTGCTAAGTTATATGCAGTTGTATGAGAATGGGTAGTAGCAGTGTCATGAACAGTAATATATTTTACTTCTTTTGTAGTTCCTGGTCGAGGGACACTTCCCTTTGGTGCCATAAGTGAATCATTAATATATAGTTCCTTATTCCATGTTACAAGTGTTACAGCCCCAGCTAAAATTGTGTAATAATCAACTTGAGTAAGACCAGCAGATTCTTTAATTGGGCCAAATCCATAAACTCTAACTTTATTATTCAATGGATTAGTTACGTGAATACTATTGAAAAACTTTTCAGGATTAATATAATCTTTAACATCTATTGTGATACTAGCTTTTACGTTTTCATCTTCTTTAGAGGTGCATCTAATTATAATTTTTCCGCTCTTTAAAATTGTAATATTTCCTTCTTCATCAACAGTTGATTTTGTTGTATTTGTTGTAGACCAAATAACTTCTTGAGTTGCTCCGACTGGAAGAACAGTTGCTTTAATTTTAAGTTCAGTATCTAGATATATAATATCTTGACAGTTAACTTCAAGTTGAATTGATTCCGCTTTAACATAACTTTGTTCAATTTCTATAGTAATAGAACTTTTTACTTTGCTTGTCATAGCTTCTGCAGTAATAATAACAGTACCACCTTTTAAAGCCTTAACATTTCCTTTATCATCAACTGTGGCAACTGAAGTATCACTTGAAGTCCAATTTATAGCTTCAGCAAGTTTTGATGTTAAAGTATATTTTAGTGTTTGACTACTATTACTAATCATAGTAGTGTTACCAGTTAAAGTAAGAGACGGTTCATTAACTTTAACATTAACTTCTTTTTCACTATTTTCTTTATTAGTGATAGAAATAATAATTTTGGTTTCACCAATTTTTAAAGCTGTTAATTTCCCATCATCAACACTAACAATTTCAGGATTTTCTGAAACATAAGTTAAGTCTAAACCATTTTTATTAATATTAAGAATTTTTGTTTCTCCTAATTCTAATTCAACATTAGTGTCATTTAAAACAAAATCTTTTTCAGTAGGTTTAATTACAGGATCTTGAATTTCATCATTAGTACAAGCTATTAAAAATATAGCTACAATACTTAATACAAAACACAAAAAATAGTTTTTAATTTTAATCATTATTCCTCCTCATTATCAATATAAAGGTTAATACCTTATTATGTCAATATTATAACATGAAAAAAAATAAAAATAAATAAAAATAAAAAGTAAAAAAGTATAAATCTGACTATTATATAAGTGAAAGGAGAAAAAATATGAAAAAATTAGACAAAGAATTTTTC
>CAYUWC010000062.1:0-2323 GCA_964448355.1 uncultured Oscillospiraceae bacterium
CCCGATCCATCAACTTAGTCACACTGTCTACCGTCGCCGAATACTCCTTAGAGCTTGGATCCAGCCCACTCAGCTCATTAATTCGGTGATTGATCTCCTCACGTAAATTGGTCGTCATATCCATTTTGAATTCCTCCTTAAATATTGTAGAATCTCACGTTCCATAATAGAGTCTGTTAATCGCGCGAGAGATAGCTTTCATCTACAACCTTGAGTATCACAAACTTCTTCCGAGCAATTGACTCGATACTAGTACCCTTTGCCTCCAGAAACGCTTTAGGCGGTTCGTCTGGTTCGGACCGATCAATTCTCAGATTACCTGCTGATCGTTCCTCGACCGCTTTTCGCATCCGATCAGTGCCGATGAAAATGCCAATGAGTACTCCGATCACTGCACCGACTACCAGGGCGATGCCACATGCCAAAAATTCCATAGTTTCTCCTTTCGATTTTCAAAACATTTTTCAAAAATTCCTTGGCGGGAAATTTTCGCTTTACAAAAATAACATTGTTTTTGGTAACCTACATTCGGATTTTCTAACCTAGAATAAAAGCGTCTAACCTAGATTAGAAAACAAAAAGAAAGAGGCCGAAGCCTCAATTCTTTTATTAAGCGAACAGTTGTTCTTTCTTTGTAAACATTTCTTCATTAACATATTTATCCCACAACATAGTAGTTAACTTTGTACCGATTACACTAGCCGCTGCTACGAGTAAGGATATAATTACTTTGATGAGAATGTCTGCAATAAGTTGCATAACAATCATCCCCTTTCTCATAATACAGGGTGTTTTTTACGCGAAAAGAAAAAGAAGAAGCCCTTGATGGGACTCCTCCTTTGTAAAGATAGAATTTAATCTCTTTCGCTTCTGATCATATCCAGGTATTCCTCATAGGACATCCGAATACCATCCTTGGTAATAACATATCTTTCTCTAGTTATTTCCTTAGTAGTCTTGATCTCCATAAATCATTCCTCCATATAATAAAAATGTTAATAGTTTTTAATTTCTATTCTTCTCATAATATGGAGTGTAAATTTCGCGAACTAATGCAACTAGGTAGATTTTGGTTTCTTTCTATCACAATGAAACACCGCTTCTATTTTAGTCTTTCCTATAAACTCGCTGTAATCGAAAGCATATCGTGTCGGATTGAATGTCCAAATCTTTTCGCGAGACCCGTTCGTGTATATTGCAAAAATCTCCGATGTATCTGGACGTTTAGTGTTTATATAACACTTTGAAATTATACTGTATAAATTGCCGTCTAATAGTTCTTGCTGATTTATTTTCAAATATATCACTCCCTCGATTCGCTAAGCAGCCAAAAGAATTTTCTGTATCTGTCATAGTACATGTCCTTACCGCATGGTATCCCCATGACAGTATTCAAATAAGTATACGACCGTTCTTCCGTGACTCCTTTGATGATATAGTCATATAAGTATGGATCTGCTTCAAGCGCGAGTTTCTCAATCAGCTTGATCCGCTCTGAATAAAACGTCTTCATCAGAGCTCGCTGAGCTGTTGGATCACTTGGGAGGTTATCTTTGGGCATTGATTTAATCATGCATAGGGGCAGGCCGATGTCACTGATTTCAGAGTAGGCCTTTTTCCACTCGGGGTATTGCAAGCAGAAGTGTTTCAATTCATAGTATCGATGTTTACTGATCCAATATTTATTCTTCTGTGAGATCTCAGCTCTTATCACAGTTGTCATTTTGACTTTTCTCCTTCTTTTTATTCTTTCTGCATTTCTCTGCTTTCTTTAGAAAAATAATAGTCGCTTCTTCAATCTTTTCTCGATTAACTTCACCACGTACTCGAATAATGGCGTTCTCATACTTGAATTCTTTTATCTGAATCACCCTCTAATGTTGCATGTATGCAATTATTAGGCTAAGAATATGTCGAGTGCTTCTTCATCTGTAAGACCAAGGACGTCTTTTATTTGTATCGCCTCACCGATTGTCATTTTTAATGGAGCTCTTAGCTTGCGGTATAGCGTTGGTGCGGCAACTCCGATAATCTCAGCTAGTTCTTCCACATTCATATCTCGCTCTACGATCTTTCCTCTAAGCTTATACATGTTCATTTGTGTCACCTCTTTCCGTTGCGTTCCGTGCAACACATAAAAAGATAACACCAGCTTACATTTACTGTCAATGACTTTTCTGCATGAAATGCAACAAATTTTATTCTGGCTTTTAAATTATTTGCATATACGCAACGCGTAGTGTTATACTAACCAATGCTGAGAAAAAGAAGAGAAAGTGTAGTCTTATACAGTTCATTTCCTGCCCGAGAGTCGCTCGGTCTT
>CAYUWC010000063.1:0-2258 GCA_964448355.1 uncultured Oscillospiraceae bacterium
GCGAATTGGAAAAACTTTGTAATTCTGAAATATATGAAGCTATCGGAAGATTTTTACAATATCTTCAAGCAGTGTTGCAACTTAAACCAACATTGATTGAAGCGATAAATGATTATGAATTTTTGGATTTGTTAAAAAGAGCTTCCAATTTGGTTAATGAAAATCTTGTTAAATCAAAATATGCGTACAAGGAAATTATTGAAAAGATAGAGGAAGCACAAGCACAACAAGCGCAACAAGCGCAGATGTTGCAAAATTCACAAATGGCAAAAAATATTGCAAGTGCAAGTAAAGATGAGGCTATGGCAAATGGAATTTAGAAAAACAAAAGTAGATGAACTGTTTGAAAAACAAACAGAAGCTGAAAAAAGACAACAAAGAGAATTAGAAAATCTCAAAATGTGTTGCAAAGAAATTTTCAAAGATACAAACGGAAAATATCTTTTGAGGTATTTGAAAAGAATTTGTTTTTGGGAAGACCAAGACATGAATATAAATCACGACAGTATCGTATATAAAAAAGGGCGCAGAGATGTCTGGTTAATTCTTAGAAGTCTTTTGCCAAAAGATGTTTTAGCTCAAATTGAAATTTATGACACGGAAAATATTAACGAATAAATGAAAGGAAAACGAAAATGGAAGATTTTGAAAACAATGACGGACAATTTGATACTCCGCCTGCGGGTAGTAATTTGGGTAACGATAACGGTGCTGACGATAACGGCGCAGGCAATGTTAGCGATTTTGCGATACCTGATGAATACAAAGAAAAGGAATGGGTAAAAGGTTTTGACGGTAAATCAGGTGATGATTTGAAATCTGAAATTTTCAAGGCATTAGATGAAAAATATTCTAATACACCCGTTGTTCCTGAAACTGTTGAAGATTATGCACTTAATGAGCTTGAATTTAAAAACGAAAACGGTGAAACGACTTATACTTATCCGCAAGAAGTTTTGGAACATTTCGGAAACGAATTTAAAGAAATCGGTTTAACAAAAGAACAAGCACACGGATTATTAAACAAATACACAAACTTTGAGCTTGAACAATTCCAAGCTATGACAAACATTGATGATTTAAACAAAAATCTTGATGAAATGTTTAAGTCAAATCCTGCTCAAAAACAAGAGGTGCAAAGTCTTTTGAAAGAGTTTCTTCCGCAAGAAGACCAAGAGTTTTTACAAAATGCAGCGCCAAACGTAACAATTGAAATGTTTTACAAAGTTGCAAAAGGTTTTATTGATAAATACGGATTTAAAGAAGGTGCAGGCGGTCAAGGTAGCAGAAATAATTTCAGAATGTCGCAAGAAGATAAAGACAAAGAATACGACCGCATTGTAGGCGAAATGGAAGCACTCCAAAGACGTCCGCATACAACGGAAGAAAAAGAAAACTTGCAAAGACAATTAGACAATTTATTCAAATAAAAAAAAAGGAAGGTAAACAATGCTAACAGTAACAGTTGAAGGAATTTATGAATCTGATATCGGTTCAGGTCAAAAAAAGTATGAAAATTTTAATTACACAATTGAGCTTTCAAGGATTAAAGAAGAAGGTATTATTACTCACATCATGAGAAGATTTATACCTTTGAAAATTATGCAAGACAAAAAGAAAGCAGGGGTTATTTTTTCACGTTTGAAAAGTTTCTTTATTTCAGACATTCAAAAAAATGACAAAGCTTCTCCGCTTTTAGGGAAAAATATTTTAGACTTAAATGCGTGGGAAATTCAAGACCTTGCGTGTTTGTTTGATTTATATGAAGTTCCGCTTTACGGCAGATATTCAATTTCGGAAATGAGAGAACGTGTAGCGTTAGCGTATATGAAAAAAGTTCTTAAAATCCCTATGAAAACACCACAGGAAAAGGCAAACTTAGAATTTTTAAAACAAGCACCTGACGGAACTTTCAAGCTCGATATGGGCGAAGAAAAAGAATTGTTAAATATTGTAATTCCTGATGGATATTTTGAAAAGGAAGAAGCAAAAAAAGAAGCTAAAAAGGATTTTGCTTATTTCCTTCAAAAAGCAGGTGTAACGGTAGCTAATACGGTTTTAGCTGCTACAGGTAATAAACCTGTTGAAACACCAGACAAAAATAATGCTCCTCAAAATCCACAACCACAAACAGGCGGTTTTCCAAGCGCACAAGATTTACAAAAATAAACTACAAAAGTAAATTACAAAAAATAAAAGTACAACAACTACAAACCAAAGAAAGGGAACAAACTCATGGCTTATGCAATCGAAACAGG
>CAYUWC010000064.1:0-2254 GCA_964448355.1 uncultured Oscillospiraceae bacterium
GCGAAGTTAACGTATACGGTGCGGGCGATTACAGTATGAGAATATGGCTTGACCCTCAAAAAATGGCAAACTTAAATGTTTCGGTATCGGAAGTAAAAGCCGCAATATCAACGCAAAACGTGCAGGTTTCGGCCGGAGCTTTGGGGGCATTACCGAGTAAAACAAATCAAACTTTAAGAATGACATTAATGACAAAAGGTCGTTTAATGGAACCTGCCGAATTTGAAGAAATTATTGTTCGTTCAAATACGGACGGTTCGCAGGTAAGATTAAAAGATATTGCAAGAGTAGAACTCGGAGCATATTCTTACGATAAAATCGGTTTAATAGACGGTAAACCGGCTTCGGTAATACAAATTGTACCCTTACCCGGTGCAAATACAATCGAAGTTGTAAATTTGGTAACGAAAAAAATAGAACAAATAAATAAAACACTTCCGGAAACTTTGGAAGTTAAAATGATGCATGATGATTCAAAATTCATCAGAGAATCAATGAAAGAAGTATTTTTCACTATTATATTAACGGCAATAATAGTAATCGTTGTAATATTCGTATTCTTGGGTGATTGGCGTTCAACATTAATACCGTTTGTAACAATACCCGTATCATTGATAGGCGTATTTGCGGCATTGCCGGTATTCGGAATGTCCATAAACCTGTTAACGCTGTTTGCAATGGTACTGGCGGTAACGGTAGTAGTCGATGACGCAATTGTTGTAATCGAAAACGTTAAACGTCACTTGGAAGAAGGAAAAACACCGGTTGAAGCTACACAATTGACAATGAAAGAAGTCGGCGGTGCATTGGTTGCAATGGCAATGGTATTAATGGCTGTATTCGTACCCGTATCATTTATATCCGGTTTGTCAGGCTTAATGTACAGACAATTTGCCGTATGTATTGCGGTTTCGATTGCACTATCGGCAATTTGTGCTTTATCGCTGTCGCCTGCAATGTGTTCAATCATATTAAGAGCAGAAGACCCGAACAGAAAGCCGAGCAACTTCTTTACGGCATTTATCAAAAAAATATTCGTTGCATTCGATAAAAGATTTGACATAATAACGGAAGGTTATTTGAATATCGTCAAAAAATTCGTTTACAACAAAAAATTGACAATAACGCTATATACAATTTTTATAATAGCAATGGGATTTTTATTTAAAATAATTCCGACGGGATTTATCCCCGATGAAGACCAGGCGGTATTAATGGCACAAGTTGTTCTTCCGCCGGGCAGTGCATTAAACAAGACACAGGAAGTCTTGGAAAAGATGACAAAGGAAGCGGAAGATATCGAAGGTATCGAAGTTGAGAAAATCATTACCTTTGCCGGAATCGGACCTACTAACCAGGCATTTTTCATAACACCGTTAAAAGAATGGCATGAAAGACAAATAATGCCTTGGGATTGGGTTATAAGGAAAATACAAGGTCGTCCTACCGATTTATCCCATACGGCGATACTGGGAGAATTGAGAAAAAAGGCAGCAACCGTAAACGAAGCGTCCATTGCATTCTTTTCCCCCCCGGCAATATCGGGTATGAGTATGTTGGGCGGATTTGAGTTCCAAATGCTGTCAAAAGGCGAACACTCTTTGCAGGATATCGAAGAATATGCAAATAAATTAACGGTAGCGGCAAACCAAAATCCGAGCCTTACCAGTGTATATACAACATATCAGGCAAACGTACCTCAATACAGAGTAAACATAGACTACGAAAAAGTATTGGCACAAAATGTGGATATACAGGAATTGTATTCGACAATGTCCTCAACATTGGGTTCATATTACGTAAACGACTTTAATAAATTGGGACGTGTATTCAGAGTACAGTTGCAGGCAGAAGATAATTTCAGAAACAAAGCTACCGATTTATCCAAAATCTACGTAAAAAATATGAGAGGACAAATGGTACCGTTGATGACAATGGTAAGTTTGGAACAAACGGTAGGGGCTGCGTCTATTACGAGATTTAACCAGTACAGAAGCGTACAATTCTCCGGACAACCTTCGGCGGGCAAAAGCTCGGGTGAAGCAATGGCAGCAATGGAAAACGTAGCACAAAGCGTATTACCGAAAGATGTAGGTTACGATTGGTCGGGTACGTCAATGCAGGAAAGAGAATCATCAGGACAAACAACAATCGTGGTTGCTTTGGCATTAACCTTCGTATATTTATTCCTTGTAGCACTGTACGAAAGTTGGTCAATACCTGTTGCGGTATTGTTAATTGCACCGATTGCGGC
>CAYUWC010000065.1:0-2223 GCA_964448355.1 uncultured Oscillospiraceae bacterium
TACAGCACACCACATCAGTCAGCTACGCTGACAGCTTCTCCTCAAGGAGAAGCCAATAGCCCTCTCCTTGAGGAGAGGGTGCCCCCGAAGGGGGTGGGTGTGGTGTATGGGCACTGCGAATTCGCCGCAAACTTCCCTTATTCGCAAACAGTACCGCTCACCACATCAGTCAGCTTCTCCTCAAGGAGAAGCCAAATAGAACAATATGGTGATTTTTATGGACAACATTCCCATTTTATCCATCATTACCCCCACATACAACCGTGGCCATCTGTTGGGGCGCTGCTATGATTCCCTGCTGGGGCAGACCGACCTGCGCTTTGAGTGGATCATTGTTGACGACGGCAGTTGTGATGATACCCAGGTTATAGTAAGCGGTTTTCATACCGACCGGTTTCCCATCACCTATGTCCGGAAAGAAAACGGTGGCAAGCACACTGCCCTGAATGCTGCCCATCCCCATATCCGGGGGGACTATGTGCTGATTCTGGACAGTGACGACTACCTGACACCGGATGCCGTGGAAAAGGTTCAGGCCGGGTGGGCACGCTATGCGGCGCAGGATGCCATTGGGATTCTGACCTTTTTAAAAGGAACTCCGGAAGGGGAAGCCATGGCCATGGCTGACACCCCCGGCATACCGGTGGATATCCTCCGGTACAGACGCCGAGTGATCCACAGCACCGATTGCTGTGAGGTCATCCGCTCAGAACTGTTCCGGAAATATCCTTTCCCGGAGTTTCCCGGGGAGCGGTTTCTGGCGGAGTGCGCTCTGTGGAACCGGGTGGCACAGACCCACAAATGCGTGTATATCAACGAGATCATCTATATCTGCGAGTATCTTTCCGGGGGACTGACCGATGGTGGCCGGGCTCTTCGCATTCGCAATCCCCGGGGTGGGATGTTTATCTCCAATCTGCGGATGGTTCGGAAAAACTATCTGACCCAGCGAATCAAATACGGCCTTCTCTACACCTGCTACGGCTGCTTCGCCGGGTTACCCCCCCGGAAAATGGCGGCAGCGTGCTGCGCAAAGGGACTCATGTGGCTGTGCCTGCCTTTTGGCTGGATGCTGTATCAATACTGGAAGAAGAAATATTCCTAACACGGAGAAGCTGGAATGCCCTCTCCTTGAGGAGAGGGTGCCCCCAAAGGGGGCGGGTGTGGTGTTTGGGGCAACACGGATTTGCCGAAGATTTCGAAAGTTTACAGAGTGTACAGCACACCACATCAGTCAGCTACGCTGACAGCTTCTCCTCAAGGAGAAGCCATGGCGTTTCACATAATTTACAACAAATACAGGAAATGGGGGAAACAGGATGTCGGCTATCATTACGGTGATCATTCCCGTTTACAATGGAGAAAAATATGTCCGCCGTGCGGTGGAGTCCGTTGTTAATCAGCCCCGAAAATGTGCCGCTGAAGTGCTGCTGGTCAATGACGGTTCTACCGATCGGAGTGGGACGATCTGCGACAATCTGGCGGAGGAATTTGACAATGTCCGGGTCATCCACAAAGATAATGGTGGTGTATCCAGCGCACGGAATTTGGGAATCGCATCTGTGGATACAAAATATATCGCCTTTCTGGACTGTGATGACTGGTGGATGCCGGATTTTCTGGATACGGCCATGGTGGCGGAATTTGAAAAAAAGGATTCCGCAGATGTGTACCACTTTGCCTATCAGGAAATCAGCAATGATGAAAAGCTGGTTCGTGTATACCCCGTTGTGGAGCAGAAATTTACATTTTCAGAGCGTGGCCTGGGGCGATACGATTACAGCCATCCCTGCTCCTTTGTATACCGGCACAAGCTGATTGCGGAGAACAAGGTGCTTTTTCCCTCCGCAAAACTTGGCGAGGACGGTCCTTTTGTGAATATGGCATTATTTCACGCCAATATATATATATATATCCAAGACTATCTTTACATATTTCGAAAATTTTTCCTCCTGTATGCACAATAAATCCATATTGACCGACTATGCAGAGCGAGGGAAGGCGATGTCTCAGGAAGTGCAGTATCTTGCGAAGTATGGTGTTTTCACAGATCTGGACAACGGCTTTTCGTGGAGAGCTGCGGAAATCCTTCCGAGAGTCTGCGCAGAAAACAGCTATGCTGTGACTTTGGATTTCATGGAGCGGAACTGTCTTGCCATACTGAGACGCAGGCCGGATATTCGCTTTGGGGAAGAAAAAATGCGCCGTATCGAGGCATGGAAG
>CAYUWC010000066.1:0-2114 GCA_964448355.1 uncultured Oscillospiraceae bacterium
ACAATTTCAATAAACTGGGCTAATTCTCGGATATTTACATCAATAAGCATAGGTCGTTGAGTGTCTAAAAATATATCTAAATTGTTATGACCATGTTGCTCATACCATCTTGATTGCCACTCTGGAAAATACATTGACATTCGAGAATTCAAATACTTTTGTGCTTCTGTTATTCCTATTGCTTCATAAGGGAAATTGAAATGCGTTTTGACAAATTCATTGCTAAAACCTAATCTAAATGGGTTAATAACCCGGGAAGCCCGAGGACTATACCCAAACTTGCGAAATTTAATTGGATAATTAGAACTTACGCAGTGTTTAGGTATAGTCAACTTAAAGCCATTTTTGTTCTTTTGCAAAATTTCTCTTTGCATTTTTCTTGTTCGTTCCTTATTAAAAGCAATAACATTTAATAGGTGCGTCATAAAACAAGTTTTACCAGTTCTTGGTGGCGCAAAGATAATCGTTATCATAAGCCACCCTAAATGGTGTATATATCATATCCATCAGTAGTTGTCCCTGATTTTGCAAAACCTTGTGAAGCCACCAATGAAGTTGATAATCCTTGTTTTAGATAAACTGTTGTTACATAAGTGAACATAGATGAAGAATCTGAAGTTAAACTTGCAATAGTTGCACTATCAATATAAATTGTTGTCAAAGACTCACATTCTGCAAATGCTTCTTCACCAATACTTTCAACTTTTGATGAAATTCTAAATTCAGTCATACCATAAGCCCCATAAAAACCATAATCATAAATTGTGGTTAATTGAGAGTCCAGTTCAACTATAATTTCAGCAGAACAATATTCAAAAGAATTTTCATCAATCGTTTTAACAGTGTTTGGTATTGTTATAGAGGTTAAAGAACCACATTCATAAAAGACATTAGAGCCAATGCTTGTAATTTTAGCACCATTGAAGTCAATCTTTTCCAAGCTAGAACATTCAGCAAATAAATAATTTTCAAGAGAAGTAACTTCTGAAGGAATTTTAATCTCTTTTAATGATGTTGCACACCTAAATGTGCAGTATCCTAAATCAGTAACCTTTGAATTTCTTCCAAAATCAACATAAACCAAACTTCTGCAATTTTCAAATACAGAATCGCTTAATCCAGTAAGTTCTGAATTATCTCCAAAAGTTACACTGGTTAATTCTCCAAAACCTCTAAATGCCATATAATCAAGATAGGTAATCGCACTTGAAACAACTAAATCTCCAGCCAAATCTTCATTTCCACCTTCAACAATAGTAGTTCCTTGAACAGCGATATCTCCACTTGTTATAAGGTCATTCCAAGTTCTAGTCATAACTCCATTTACGAATAATCCTGCTTGCATACTAAATACTGCTGTAAAGTTGGTATTTTCAACAATAGGATAACTTGCCAAATCAATTATTGTAGAGCCATCAATAGACCAACCTAAGAAATTATAGCCATTCTTTGTTGGGGTTGAATTTATGCTTGCATACTCATTTTTAATAACAGAAGTAGTTTCAAAAATTGAGTCATCAACCATAAAATTTACTGTTAAATTTTGAATAAATTTCGCAACAAATTTTGTATGTCCTGTAATTGAAATCGTTTCAGGGTTTACAACAGCACCATTTAATGTCCAGTAGTCAAACATATAGCCATTTTTTGTAGGATTTGCAGGTAATGTTGCTTTTCCATTTTTGCTTACAATTTGAGTATCATAAACGACATCATCAACCACAAATTCAACATCATAGCTGTAAATAATGTCAGCAACAAATGTTTCTGCTCCTGTAATTTTGTAAGTAGATAAATCAACCTTTGTTCCATTCAATAACCAACCATTGAATGTTTTATAAGTTGTGTTTTCCACACTTGGTGGAATGGCATAATTTCCATTCCTAATTTTTTGAGTTTCTAATGTATCATCTTCATACATAAAAGTAACAGTGTGTAATTGTGTAAATTTTGCATAATAAGTTGTATTTACCGTAATTGCTGTTATATTTGGATTTACAATATCAACGCCATTGGTTGTCCAACCGTCAAATTCATATCCATCAATATTAGGATTTGCTGGTAAGGTAGGATAGCCATTTTTTACCACAATTTGACTATTATATGTTTCATTA
>CAYUWC010000067.1:0-2089 GCA_964448355.1 uncultured Oscillospiraceae bacterium
TCCATGCCGAAAGCACACGCCATATAGGTTTTACCACTCCCGGTTGCTCCGGTGATAAAGATATTTCTGTAATCCGTGATGTACTCACAGGATGCCAGCCTGTTAATAAGGGATTTATTTATCTTCCGCCCGGATGTGTAATCAATGGCTGCTATACTTGCATCCGGCTGCTCTAACTCGGCGTTTTTAATAAGTCTCTTCAGGCGGTTGTTTTTGCGGTTGGTGTATTCAACATCAACAAGCATGCCGAAGCGGTCCTCAAAAGGAACCGTTTTCATGGTGGCATCATCTATCTGGATGCGGAATGCATCTGCCATTGAAGTCAGGCGCATTTCAATAAGTTTATCGATAGTACTCTGGTTGATCATCAGTTTTTACCTCCATAATAGCGGGCACCGCGTGTGATGCCGCGTGGTCTGTTTGTAGTGGACTCTGTATCGGTTTTACTTTCTGTGTCCTGTTCCTTAAAGGATGCCAGTAAGTTTTTGATACTTTTGTAGCTTGGACTGGAACTGAAGGTAAGTGCTTTGGCACATACCGCTTCAAGTTTTGCAGGAGAATGCTTCTCAGAAAGCTTTAAAAGTCCCATACAGCTACGATAGGATTGCTGTTCCACTCTGCCCGAGGTAAGAATTGCATCAACCACCTGACGTGTGTTAATTCCAATCGAATCTGCCCATCTGCGAAAGCGGTCACCGTTCCATTCCAGATATTTCTGGTGGTCTTCCGGCATATGTTCCGTAATCGTGGAATACTGCCCCGGACGACCGAGGAGCCGTTTATGGGAGGCAATTCGATTGTGGTTATAAAAAATTTCAATTGTTTGCTCTGTTATGCGCACATCGACCTTATTTCTGATATACTGATAAGGCACGGAGTAGTACATTCTGTCTACTGCGATGTGATAATTGAACTGCACAGTGGCTTGTTTCCACTCGCAGAGTTCAAAAGGTGTAGCAGGCAACGGAGCCAGTAATGGCATTTCTTCCCCAAGAAATAAACTGAGCCTGCTGCATTCTTTTTTCTCGAATTTACGGGCATTATACGCAGTAAGCTTTTCCCTGATTGCCACATTCAATTCGGCAAGTGAGAAAAACTGCTCATTACGAAGGGCGGCGGTTATCCAGGTAGATATTTTGCCCACCGAGCCTTCGACATTCGGTTTATCCTTGGGTTTCCGGACTCTTGCCGGAAGGATTGCAACGTTATAGTGTTCTGCCATCTCATGATAAGTTGTGTTCAAAGCGGGTGTATACCATGTGCTCTTATCGTGATTAACTGCGGTTGTACAGTTATCGGATACCAGCATAGGCGTAACCCCACCAAAGAACTGAAACATGTGGTTGTGTGCCTTAATCCAGTTGTTTGTGCGTTCGTTAATGAACGCTTCCACAAATGTATACTGGCTATAAGTCAGAACACCCACAAAAATCCATGCTTCAATAACTTCTCCGGTATCAGGGTCAATGATGTGTGCCGGATCGCCGGCCCAATCAACTTCAATCTGTTCACCCGGATTGCGTGGGATATGCATGGTGGCTCTGCGTTTTTCTTCATTCTTCTGAATGTAGTAGCAGAACTGGGAATACATCAGAGGTTCTTCGCCGTTCATCCGGCTTTCCTCGCAGTATTCAACCCACAGCAGTTTTTTGTTGACTCCATTCCGAAGCAGTTCCTTTCGGATGTAGTCAAAGTCAGGCATACGCTTATTCGTAGCTGACCGCTCCTTTGGAAACAAGAGTTCTTCCAAAGTACTGTCGGTCATTCCAAAGTCCAAAGGCCAGCTGATATGAAGTTCATCAGCACGTTTTGTTACTTTGGCAACCGTATTTCGTGAAACACCGCAACTGTTTGCGATGTTTCGTTCGCTGAACCCAAGGCTTTTTAACCTTAGGATTTCACGATACTTGGTCATGATTGTGACCTCCTTCATCTGTATTCACACCGTTTGGTGTGTAGCTACAGTATAAAGGATTTTTATGTAATAGAGCACAGTGGCTCTGAATTACCGGAATATCTGGCTCTCAAGTGCCGGAATGGTGGCTCTGAAAATCCGGACAGGTGGCTCAAAAGTAGCCGGAGGAATCAA
>CAYUWC010000068.1:0-2057 GCA_964448355.1 uncultured Oscillospiraceae bacterium
TGTTGCGGCTTATGTCTTGGCCGTGTTTTGTTTTAAATATCGTTCCCGAACGTATGCCATGCTTCTTAGAATATCTAAGAAGCTTTTTTTTAAGCTCCGGTACGATAAACACTCGTCTGTTTTTGCCCTTGCACCTGACTACGGCTTCTTCGTTCTCGGCGGCTTCGACGGTTATGTACTTTAACTCGCTTACGCGAATGCCCGTGCCGCAGATTGTTTGAACAATAAGACCGATCTGCTCGTTTTCCTGATCTTTTGCGGCTTTTAAAAGCCTCATATACTCGGCTTTGGACAGCTCTTTTTCTTCCGAACAATAGATCTTGCGCTGAACACGGTATTGTTTAACGCACATATCGTTCCTGCCGCAGAAACGAAAGAAGCAGTTTAGCGCTGCGATCATCGAGTTTGCGCTTGTTACGGCATAGTTCTCGGCGAGATGCTTTTTGTACGAAAGAACTTTTTGTTTTGTAACGATATTATCTTTCGGAACGTGTTCCGTGTCCGTGTTGATAAACGATATGAAGCAGCGCAGGTCATGCAGATATTTTTCGACGGTCGCATCGCTGCGTTCCATTTCGCGCAGATAATGTGCGAACTTCTTTTCGGCGTACACAGGCAGCTTCATTGCTTTCGCATTCATCTTTTTACCTCCGGTTTACAGTTTTCTTTACATTATTATACACCACATCGGTGACTATTTTGGGAAGATTCGGAAGATGTCGGAAAATGTTAAAAAAGCGATCCGAAATGAAGTGACATATAGACCTTTAAGTGGGATATTTGTCTGAGGAGGGAAGCGTAAGAGGGAAGCGTAAAATGTAAAAATAAGATCCGTCTCTCTTTTTATGTTCAAAATGCAAATATCGGAATGAAGTGAAAATCCGCTTTGCTTCTCGTGAAGTTTGAGCTAAAGCATCAAGTGAAGTGAAATCCGTTTTTGCGAAGTGGATTTTGTAAAAACACAAATATGTATCGCACTTCAAAAACATCTTAAAAAAAAGCCTAAGCCCTCCGCAAAAAATGCGGAGGACTTAAGCCTATAAAATTTAAGAAGGTATATGCTTATTTAGAAAGTCTTGCTCTGAGAGCAGCGAGTTGTTCGCGAAGCTCTGCGGGAGTGTGATCACCGACTTTTTCGTAGAATGCTTCTACGCCGTCAGCATCTTCTTTCCAGAGATCGTTATCGACAGAGAGGATATCTGCGAGGACATCGCGAGTGATGCCGTCCTGTTCAAGGCCGTCGATATTGATATCTTCGGGTTTGGGGAGATAACCGATGGGGCTTTCGACAGCGTCAACGGTGCCGGCAACTCTGCCGAGGATCCAAAGGAGGACACGGAGGTTGTCGCCGAAGCCGGGCCAGATGAATTTGCCCTCATCATTTGTTCTGAACCAGTTAACGTTGAATATCTTGGGAGGATTGGGGATCTTTTTGCCCATATCGATCCAGTGTGCCCAATAATCGCCCATATTGTAGCCGACGAACGGACGCATAGCCATCGGGTCGCGGCGAACTACGCCGACAGCGCCTGCAGCGGCAGCAGTTGTTTCGGAAGCCATTGCGGAGCCGACGTAAACACCGTGGTTCCAATCGAAAGACTGGTATACGAGCGGTGCTGTTTTTGCACGGCGGCCGCCGAATACGATAGCGTCGATGGGAACGCCTGCGGGATTGTTAAACTCTTTGGAGATGCAGGGGCAATTTTCAGCCATAGCGGTGAAACGAGAATTGGGGTGAGCGCCCTTTGTGCCGTCTGTGCCGTCCCAAGGTTCGCCGAGCCAGTTTTCGGCATTCTTCGGGGGATTTTTATCGAGACCTTCCCACCAAACGGTGTTATCCGTAAGATTATGAACAACGTTTGTGAAGATAGTTTCTTTTTCGGTGGTATGCAAAGCGTTGGGGTTGGACTTAAGGTTTGTGCCGGGAGCAACGCCGAAGAAACCGTTTTCGGGGTTAACAGCCCAGAGACGTCCGTCGGGACCGATACGCAACCAAGCGATATCGTCGCCTACGCACCATACTTTATAGCCCTGTTTTGCGTAAATTTCGGGCGGAA
>CAYUWC010000069.1:0-2031 GCA_964448355.1 uncultured Oscillospiraceae bacterium
ATCAAGATCATAGGTATCCAGTCCGAGAGAATCAAGCCCTTTGTCCATTTCAGCAGTTGCATGGATCAGGTGTTCTTCGGTGTCCACATTTTCCTCTGAAAAGCCGATGCTTGCAAGCTCCGGCTTAACGTCCTTACCAAGAAAATAAGACTGTAGATAAACATCATCCTGTATGCAGGATAGCAAATAGCTCTCGACCGCAGGATAACTAAGCAATAATTGTCCCTGGTTTCCGTTTTCATCACCGTAAGGATCTGTATATCTCTTGACGTATCTTCCACGCAGCTCGTTTGGCTTATAGCTCAGATAATCTCGGTCGTACAAGAAGAAAATGGGACAATCCTCGGGCTTAATATCAAACTCTTCCTTTAAGCGACGGAATAATTCATCCAAGGAATCATCAGTTAATTGTGTCAACTGATTCTTGGGAAGATTTAAAGCAAACACACGGGAATAGGGATTACTGCCGTAACCTATAAACTCCTCGCAACCGCGCCGCAATTCACGCACTTCATATCCTAAGATATCAGAAAAGATCTTCTTCAAAAGTCTGAGTTCCGTGCCACCGGTATCGGTACGACCACCCTCAACGACAAAGATTACATTCCCGATATTCTTGGATTTGTCAATCTTATAATTCTTCATAAAACGGCAATCCCTCAAACATACCGCCGAGGTACATTTTTTCCATATTCTGTGCCTCGCGCGGCTTGAATTGCGAAAGTCTGTCTACCTTACTGCCCTTAGAACCCTTAAAGGTAATCAGATCAATTTGATCGGGACGGAAAACAGAATTTGAAATCAAGTTGGTATGGTGCGATGTGATGAACATCTGAGAAGCCTTTGCGTTCTTCATAAAGAATTTGATGACCTTCTCAGCTAATTTGTTGTGAAGGCTGTTGCCAAACTCGTCGAACACAAGCATTCCGGGGTTTTCGATAACACCGATCAGGTTCGGCAGCATATCGGCAAACACCTGATTGCCTTGAGACTCATTATAAAATGCGGTTGGAACCGGAAAGCTCTTTCGTTTCAGGAACACGCTTTTCTTATTAGAGCCAACGATAACCTTTAAGCCTTCGCCTTCACTTTCCGAGCCATATTCAATAAAAAAGTCATAATTGAAATTGTTGAGATATTCATTAATCTTCTCTACGCCATGCTCTTCTGCGTACTTTGTAATAGTTTTTCCCCAGTGTGCGCCTTGGTTATATCCGTCAATGCAACAAGAATTGAAAAGGTAGTCCATCAACTCACGAAGTACAGGTTCTTGGGGAAATCTGCCTGTGTTGAAGGATGCAGTTCTGAGGAACAAGGTATCACCGTCAAGCTGATCATCAACGGTAACGGTATCTCCAATTCTAAGCTCGCCGGTATTGCCGTTTCTTTTCAATACGGTAACGCTGTCAATCAGCAGATCCTCCGATATACTTTTTGTCTGAACATTGTATTCAATTTTATATTCGACATTTTTGCCACTAAAAGCAAACTCGTATTCTACCGTGGTAATTGCACTTTTTGCAAACGTACAACGGTAGTTCTCGAATGTTGCACCTTCGCCTTTAATCAGCTTGATAAGAAACGCAAGACCTTCCAGTGCATTCGATTTACCCGATGCATTGGGACCGATAAACAAAGCACCTTTGAGTGTTTCGTTGTATACATTTGTTTCACCCAAAATGGAATATTTTGATGCCGTAAAATCAAATTCTGTTCTTTCTAAGAACGAAAGAAAATTGGTAAGATACATTCTTGTAAGCATAACTATATCCTCCTTGTACATATATGATACCCGAAATTGCAGTCATTGTCAATAGTATGTGTAAATTTCTTACACATATGCAGAAATATTTTTACGCAGATATTTTGGATAGTTTAGTATATGCTGACACAATATTCAAAGCACCTCGTCTTTAATGGAAAATATTGCGGAAGCTGTCATTTTGAGATGATGGGAATGACGGTCATTTCAAATTGGACTTCGTTGCCTTTTGCCAACTTATCCGCTTAATACGCCTTATTATCGGGTTT
>CAYUWC010000070.1:0-2018 GCA_964448355.1 uncultured Oscillospiraceae bacterium
CCAGCAAGCTGGCGGATTGGCAAAAGGCTTATGTGGATATTAGCAGCAGCTTCACCAATGCCAATGGTTTTGACGCTACCGAAGACGGAACCTACACCGTCACCGCCACCGTCAGACCCATGACCACCGGCGATTCCAGCAAGCCCGGCACCGTGGCAACGGCGAAAACCGGAACTGAGACAAAGAATATCAACGTTTTCAAGCCGGAGCTGACCTATCAGGACATCGAGGTCTACTATGGGGACAATGCTCCCACGGACTATTCCGGAAACAAGACCTCTGAGGTCTGGAAGCACGGCGAAACTCTGAGCACCGCTGTCGCCATGGTTGGAACAGCTCCCACGCTGGATTTGACCTACACCCCGGATTCCACCAAAATTTCCAATAGCAAGATCAATTCCAAGCAGGACATCGCCGTGGATGTCACCGTAAAGATCGGCAACTTGGATGTAACCAATTACACCACCTTCCAGCACACCAACTGCACAGGCAAGACCTGTGGCACGCCGGAGAACGGCAAGTTCTGGCTCCATGTCAAGACCTGCTCTCTGACCGTCCGGAAGAATGCTGGCAACGATACCACCATTGGCGATGACGAGTATTTCGTCTTCACCGTCAATAAAGATGGCACAGTCTACACCCAGGTCACCATCCAGGGCACCGACTCCGTCACCATCAGCGAGCTTCCCGTGGGTACCTACACCGTGGAAGAGGATACCGCTACCGCCTGGCGGTATGACTCCACCGTCACTGGCAGTGGCAATTTGACTTCCACCAATCCTGCAGCTACCATTATCTGCACCAACACAAGCCAGAATGACAAGTGGTTGAACCACTTCAACCGAGTGATCAATACCTTCGGCGTGAAGCCCGAGAACAACTAAGAGGGGAGGAGCAATATGTCTTACAACGGAAAATTTTCCCGGCGCAAGCGTTGTAATACCAAGGCACTGACAATGCTCCTGGCCTTGGCTCTGCTCGCTGTTGCCGTCACCGCTACCCTGGCTTATCTGTCTGCCAGCACCGATGGCATTACCAATACTTTCACCGCCGTAGATGTCCCCAACACCCCTGAGGAGAAGTTTGACGGCACCACCAAGACCGAAATCAAGGTCAAGGTGACGGGCGATATCGCCGCCTACGTCCGGGTCAAGCTGGTGACATACCGGGTCAATGACGCCGGAGATCACATCGGCGGCACCGCTACGATTCCTAATTTCACACTGGGGGAGAATTGGTTTGAACAGGATGGCTACTACTATTACAAGCTACCTGTCCAGCCCGGTGATACCTCCGGCAACCTGCTGGGCACATCCATCACCCTTCGGAAGTACACCGATGCCGATGGCGGCAAACAGGTCATTGAGGTCATCTCTGAGTCCATCCAGAGCGTCCCGGATGACGCAGTGGAAAAGGCTTGGGGTGTAACGGTCGAGAATGGAATGCTGACAAAAGGAGGGAATGCGCAATGAAAAACATCTTCAAACGCCTTTCCTCCCTGACCATGGCACTGCTGCTAGTGTGTTCTCTAAGTGTCACCGCCTTTGCAGCTTCTCCCAGCATTACCTTCGAGGGCTTTACCAAGGGTTTTGATTTCCAGCCCGGCAGCGAGTACACCGAAACCGACCTCTTTGACAGCTTCAAGGGTGTTATGCCCGGCGATGTACTGACGGAAACCATCACCTTCACCAATTCCGCCACCGATTGTGATTTTGTTCAGCTGTATATGCGAGCCATTGCACACGATGAGCAGAGCAATCCTCTCAGCGAGAAAGTGGCAGAAACGGAAACTGTAGTCACCATGACCGAGTTCCTGTCCCAGCTTTCCATGAAGGTCTGGAACGGCACGGAGCTGATTTATGAGGCATCCCCCGATGAACTGGACGGTCTGGCCGAGAATGTTTTCCTTGGCACCTTCCGCACCGGCGAAACCACCACGCTGACTGTGGAACTGACCGTTCCCATCGAGCTGGACAACAAATTTGCCAACCGGGTGGGCGAAGTGGACTGGGTGTTCC
>CAYUWC010000071.1:0-1993 GCA_964448355.1 uncultured Oscillospiraceae bacterium
GGGTACGGAGTATGTTCAATTAATGGAACTGGTACTAGTGCTGGAGGAATTGACAATAGTGGCAACTATTTACAAGTTGGCGGAATTGGTGGAATTGTTGGCGATGAAGCTGGTGGAAGTTGGTTATCAAGAAGAGCAATAACCGAAGTATATAATTATTTCTATCGCTTTGGTAAAGAGACTAAACTTGTAAAAGATGTTTTTGAGTATTTAGAGATAAGCGACCACTTTGATATGATGACATCTATTAGTGAAATTCTACCTAAAAAAAGAAAAGAATTAGGAAAAATCGGGATTAAAGTTTTTGAATATGCTAAAGAAAATGATGAAGTATCTCTATCTTTATTAAAAGAAATGGCTAATAATCTGGCTAGAAGCGCTGGTGGTTGTGTTAAAGGTTTAAACTTTGGTGAAGATGTTGATGTTATTTTAGCTGGTAGTGTTTGGGTAAAAGGAGATCATCCAATATTAATTGAAACTTTTAAGGAAAAGATAAATAGTTATACAAAGAAAAATTGTAATATAATTGTTTTGACTGTTCCTCCAGCAACCGGAGCAATTATTTGGGCTAAGGAATTAGTAGATGGTAAATTTCCTGATGAAACTGTACGAAATGATATCTGCCAAAAGGTAGAAGCAAAACTAGAAAAAATCGAATCTAGAGGCAAATAAATGGTTATTTTAGGCTCAAAATCCCCAAGAAGAAAAGAAATACTTGAAATGCTAGGAATTGATTTTAAAATTTATGTTCCAAGCGTAGCAGAAGATATTAAGGATTTTATTTCTCCATATGAGTATGTTTATAAAACAGCGTTAAAAAAGGGAATTGCGGTATCTAAAGTTTATCCAAATGATACTGTAATATGTGCAGATACAATTGTGACTATTGAAAATCAAATATTGGAAAAACCAAAAGATAAAAATGATGCTAGAAGAATGTGTGAATTAATTAGTGGCAAAGTTCATTCTGTTTTAACAGCTGTGTATATATCTAAAGATGGAAAAGATGAAACTTTTGTTAAAGAAACGAAAGTTTATATTAGCAAAATGAAAAATGAAGAAATTGAAGAGTATATTGAAACTTTAGAACCATATGATAAGGCTGGAGGATATGCTATTCAAGGAATCTTTGCTAAGTTTATTGAAAAAATTGAAGGAGATTATTATAATGTAATGGGACTTCCTTTAAATGAAATTTATAAAAGATTAAAGCATTAAAGGTAAAAACTTGAAAAGATAAAGTATTAATGAACGATAAAGTTTCACTAATACTTTTTTTATGTATCAATAGGAAAAAATATTAAATTAAAAATTTTGATAACAATGCTTAATTAAAAAAATATAAAATTAATGTACAAGTTTTTATAAATCGAAATCGCAAATTTATTGAAAAAAAATTTATATTTGGTATAATAGTATTAGTATACATTGGAGGATATAAAAGTGAAATATTTATCTTCATTAACAAACTTTGTAATCATTTTATTAGTAATTTTAGCTATTTTAATTATATTTTATATGATTAAAAATATTAAAACTAATAAAGTGATTTATAATAAATTAAATGAAATTTGTGAAAGTTTTGGCTATACATTAGAAAAAGGAAAAGATGCAGATTATACTTTAAAAAAAGACTCATTTTGTATTAATGTTTTAGTTTCTAAGATTCCTAAAAATTCATCAGTTACTATTAACAGTAAACTTACTTGGTGCTTAAGGTGGGGTGGAAAAAGGAATGGAAGAAGTTACCCTAATCAAAGATATATGAATGAGTTAATTCCCTTTTTAAAGATTAAAGTTGAAGATAATGTTTTGAAATTAATTATACTTTTCCCTAAAACTGAGAAAGTGCAAAAGTATTTAAATGAAAGTGAAATTGCTTTAGTTAATAAAAACGAATTAGTATATGATTATAAAATTGTATCTTTTTTAGAACTTGATGAATTCTTTTTGAATTTGTAAATTATATTTAAATGTATTCTTTCATATATTG
>CAYUWC010000072.1:0-1980 GCA_964448355.1 uncultured Oscillospiraceae bacterium
TTTGCAAATGACACTATTGATGAGTTAGAAGATAAAGTATCAAGACTAGAAGAAATCTTAGAATACTTTAAAAGTTTGTGGAAAAAGTTTATAGAATTTTTACAAAACAAATTCTTCTCTACTGATAAATACGATAATATCATTCAAGATTTATATAATGAAGATATACTTGATAATAATGATATTGATATAATACAAAATAATAAAAGTAATGAAAATGATATTGAAAGATAAGGAATTAATGATATTCCTTTTTTGTATAAATTTCAATATAAAAAGACCAACATTTAAGTTGATCTTCTACTTTATACATTTAACTTATTTATGCATTATTTCTTTTTAAATATATTGTTGCACCTAATAATCCAATTAATGATAATGTTCCAATTATTATACTACTTCCAATACCATCAAATGTTTTAGGATTTTCTTCTTCAGTTGATTCGCCTGTTGTAGAATTTGTTTTTTCAGCTAATGAATATATACTGAAGTGATTAGTTGTAAATATTGCATAGCCATCTTTAACAGTTACTTCATGTTCTTCTATTTTGCCTTCACTTGTTACATAATATACTACTAAATTTTTATCTTTTAATTCTTCTTTTATTGGAAGTTTTACTTCAAAAGTTCCATCATCTAATTTAGTAATATAATTATCAGTTGATTTAGAGAATAGTTTCAAATCAAACATATCTAAATTTGTTGTATTTAAGATTTTAACAATTTTATCATATTCTTCACCACTAGTTAATTTAGCAACACTAATAAGTGTATCTAATGGTAAAGTACTTGATGTATTAATTTCAACATTAGTTTTAGTATCTACTGTTGAATAATTTAAACTATTATTAATTTTTGAACTATCTTTTATTACTAAAAAATTGTATTCTTCATCGTTGATTTTCAATATATAATAGTTTTCTAGAACATCAGATGATACCATAAAATGATAAGTTGCATCATCATTATAGTAATTACGATTCATATAATCCTCAGCATATTGTTCTTCCGAAGTATAACCTTGACTTTGAAAATAAGATAATTCTTGATTGTACCATTCTTTAGCACCATTTTTTTCACTTTCTAAAAAACTTGCAACAGTTGAACCATCTAATACTTCAATATTTACATTTCCAAATGTATCAGTTATTCTCTTCTTTATAGCAGCTTTTATATCAGTTGCATCATCATCAACGTAAATTATTTGTTCAGCACTAACACCAAAACCATCTTTATAAGAATAAAGTGTATCATTATAAATAAACTCTGCAATTCCTATATTTTCTTTGTAAAATGGATGATCATCTCCACCTCTTACATCTAATTCAAAATTCTTATAATTTATTGCTTTTCTAAAATCTGACGAAAAACTTGATAAATTAGAATTTTCTGAACCATATAGGAAATAATTTACTATTTCCATATCAGTAAGTTTAAATGTTGTCTTATTACCCATATTATTAATAAGACTATCAACAACTTTCTTTACATCTTTGTCATAATTATAAACTACTTCTATTTCTTTTTCCTCTTCATCATCTCTACCTAAATGATACACTATAGTACACTTCGTATACGTACTATCACACATAGCTGATCTAGTTTGATAATCATTCTTTCCAAGTTTATAAAAATATTCAGCAAATCTATCATCTGCTTCATTTTCATCTTGTGGTTCAACTCCATTTATAACTAACTTTCCATCAGTTAACAATGAATCAAAATCAGCAGCGGCATTAACACTATTTGGAACACATAGTATTAATGTCATAACAAACACAAAAACACCTAAAATTTTTCTAATATTTTTCATATTATCTATTTCCTCCTCTATTATAAGTATAACACATAAATTAATTATCTGAATATTTTTTTAACATTTTTTGATATTTTTTTAAAAAAAATGGTATTATTAATATAGGTGAAATAGATGAAAAAGAAAAAAAGAAAGTTAAAATGGAAAAATATTATTCTAATTTT
>CAYUWC010000073.1:0-1963 GCA_964448355.1 uncultured Oscillospiraceae bacterium
AACACAAAGAATATGAGTTGTTCAATACCGAGGAGTATAGAAAGCAAGTTTTCTCTATGTTTGGTGGGGAATCTCAGCGTGTTACGCTTATGGTTGACAAGGAAATGTTGTCTGATATTTTTGATAGATTTGGAGATGAAATAAACATCCGCAAAGCTGAGAATGGCATGTGCATAACAGATGTTGTAGTGCGATTATCCAAACCATTTTTTATGTGGGTAATGGGCACATTAGGCAGTGTAAGGATAGTGTCTCCTAAAAAAGTCTTAAATGAATTTAACGATTTTATTAAGCAAATAAAAACAGTATACGGATTATAAATATGATTTGCGAGTAATAAATATCCACTGTATACAGTTTGCACACTAATTTGCATTTTTTGTGTGCAAGTTTTGCAATTTACTGTGCAAATTTGCATTTTTGTGTGCAAGCTTGTCATAATTTTTATGTAAAAAGTATTGACAATATACTTCTGTGGTAGTATACTGTGAAAAAATAACTCTGTGGAAGTATAGGGGTAAATAAGATGGATAAACTTATCTTGTATCATGGTTCGCCGGAAATAATTAAAAATCCTGAATTTGGAAAGGGTAAAGTATACAATGATTATGGTAGAGGGTTCTATTGTACCGAACATATTGAACTTGCAAAAGAATGGTCCTGTACTGAGTCGTTGGATGGTTACGCTAATCGTTATGAGTTTGATATGAGCGGATTGACCGTACTTAATTTATCGGATGAAAAATATACGATACTCAACTGGTTGGCGCTTTTGATGTTGAACAGAAAGGTTAGGCTTTCAACTCCGATTGAGAAATATGGCAAAGAATATCTTGTTGAGAACTTTTTGCCGGAATATGAAACATATGATGTTATCATAGGGTATCGTGCAGATGATTCTTATTTTGCATATGCAAGAGCGTTTGTGGAGAACCGTATTTCGTTAAGCCAATTAGGGCGTGCAATGCGTCTTGGTAAGCTCGGAGAGCAAGTTGTGTTGAAATCTGAGAGAGCATTTGAGGCAATCAAATTTTTGGATTATGAGGTGGCGGACAACAAAGTATATTATTATAAAAGAAAGGCACGAGATGATGAAGCAAGGGAGGCTTTTCAGAAAGAATTAGGACGCATCGATTTAGAAGGGATATTTATGAGAGATATAATTCGAGAGGAAATGAAAAATGATGATCCACGGTTACGCTGATGAATATTTGAGTGATGCAATGAACAATTTGGGGGAAGCATTTGATTATGCAGTCAACGCTTGTCATATGGAAATGCAAACATTCATGGATTTGTTTATTTCAAGTGGATTTGCAGAGGCATTTGGCAATGGTTCTCCTAAAGTTATAGCCGGATTATCCGGGACAGAACTTGTTATGGAGGTGTTAACAAAGGTTGGCATTAAAAGAGAGTTCCCAGAGCCACAAGAAAGATATGATTTTAATGCGGAATATTGGTGTGGATGGATACTTGCGTATTATCAATGGACAACGGGTAGAAGTTTTAGGGATATAAATGATATGGTCTCGATGCGAGAGATTTTGAAGTTATATCCAACTATGCACGAAGCATCTGAAGAAAAATTTGTGGATACGCTCAATAGTATTATTATACGCAAAACAACGACAACGAGATTGCAGGCAAGGAGAAAACAATGCGGTTTGTCACAGAAAAAGCTGTCTAAAGAGTCTGGCGTAAACTTGAGGACATTGCAACAATATGAAGTAGGGGCAAAGGATATAAACAAAGCATCTGTAAGCACAATGACAGCACTTGCAAAAGTATTGGGATGTGCAATAGAAGACCTACTTGAATATAATAATCGCATTGATGAATAATTAGTTGAACAATTAATAAAAACCGTGCTTATTTAGTGCGTTTCTTTTTTATAAAAAGTTTTTTCATTGCCCAAAATCGGGAAGTGAAAATTTGAAATTATACCTCAAGGATGATATAATGC
>CAYUWC010000074.1:0-1956 GCA_964448355.1 uncultured Oscillospiraceae bacterium
TGGAATGTGGCGTAACGCTCCTCAACCTCGTCCGTGGCGTGGTAATATTCTTTCTTGCCGTCCAGCTTGGCTATCTCCGCCATTTCTCCGTCAGTCAGTGTGAAGTCGAATATGTCGGCGTTGCTCGCGATGTGGGCGGGGGTCTTGGAGCCGGGGATGGTCAGGAATCCCATCTGGGTGTGCCAGCGGAGGATTATCTGGGCGTTGCTCTTGCCGTATTTCCCCGCCAGTGACGCGAATACCGGCTCGTTTGCCAGTCCGGGGTCTCCGTGTCCGAGAGGATACCAGCCCATCACTTTGGTGCCGTAGACGGCGAGCCTGTCTATGACTTTGTGCTTGATGCAGTACGGGTGGGTCTCAAGCTGGATGACATGGGGAGCCACCTCGGCGGCCGCAAGCAGCCTCTCAAGCTTCTCATCGTGGAAGTTGGATATGCCGAGACTCCTGGCCTTGCCGCGTTTGTATGCCCCCTCAATGAGCTTGTAGCCGGAGATGAAATCGCCGCTGGGCTGGTGGATGAAGAGCAGGTCAAGATAGTCAAGTCCCATGCGCCCGAGGGTGTCGTCGACTGCCGAAGGGGCCGTGTAGAGGGTCGGCCAAATCTTTGTGGAGACGAAGAGGTCCTCCCTTTTGACTATGCCTTCGTCAATGGCGCGCCTGATGGCCTTGCCGACAGCCTCCTCATTGAGGTACGCGTTGGCCGTATCAACCATCCTGTAGCCCATCTTAATGGCTTCATACACCGAGGTCTCGGTATCAGCCGGGCTGATTGTGAAAGTCCCTATGCCCAGCACAGGAGCTTTCACGCCGTTGTGTAATGTAATGTATTCCATCGTTTTATGTTATAGCACATCAATACAAGCCGCGCCAAATTTAATGTTTTTCGCAAACATTCGGAAACATAAAGCTTTTTATTCCTAATTTTGCCGGCCAGATGGAATTGTCATGCCCTCAAAAAGGAAAATATACGGGTATCTTCTGGGGGCTTTGGCGGCAGCCTCATACGGGACAAATCCGCTGTTCGCGATGCCCTGCTATGCTGACGGAATGGACGCCAACTCGGTGCTGCTGTTCCGCTATGCGCTCTCGCTCCCGATAATGGCGCTTATGATTGTGTTGAGGGGCAGAGACTTCCGCATCAAGAGAGGGGACATCGTCCCTCTCGTAGTCCTGGCTCTGATGATGGCGCTATCTTCCCTGACTCTCTACAAGAGCTACAACTACATGGATGTCGGAATAGCTTCGACCATACTGTTCGTGTATCCCGTGCTTGTCACCATCATAATGGGAGTTTTCTTCAAGGAAAAAGCCTCCCCGCTCACAATTTTGTGCATAGCGATGAGCCTTGCAGGAATATTCCTGTTGTACAAGGCCAAGGACGGCAGCACTCTCTCGCTGACGGGCACGCTCATCGTCCTCGTCTCGGCGATAACCTACGCCCTCTACATAGTCGGCGTCAACAAGACGCGAATCAACGACATGCCTACCGTCAAGCTGACATTCTGGGTCCTGGCTTTCTCAACTGTCATGTACGCCGTAAACTCCGCATTCAGCGGAGGGGTGATTCTGCCCAAGAACCCTTCAGTATGGCTTGACCTTGCCGGAGTGGCAGTGTTCCCCACCCTCGTCTCGTTCCTCTGCACGACACAATCCATCCATGTCATAGGCTCCACCCCGACCGCCATACTTGGCGCTCTCGAACCGGTCACTGCAATCATAATCGGAGTATTCGTATTCGGGGAGACACTCACTCCAAGAAATCTCCTGGGGATATCACTTGTGCTTGTGTCCGTGATACTGATCATTGCGGGAGGGACGCTCGGAGGTCACCTGCTGAGAATCCGCCGCCTCTTCCCCAGGCTGCCCCGGCGCTCAAGGCTTAAGTGAGGGAGCATGTCACTTTACCGTTTTTCTTGCTATATTTGCACCGCAAATCGATTGCACGGGGATGTTCTG
>CAYUWC010000075.1:0-1949 GCA_964448355.1 uncultured Oscillospiraceae bacterium
CCGACAATATGTACGAACGGTCAGAGCTGGACTATCTGATCTACAATGCACCGCTTGAATATGCCGACCTCGTGCTGAACGGCGACCCGGAGGCGTATCTCAAAGCGGTCACCGAGTATACGCCATTAGATTAAAAACAATACTTCAAAGATGGAGGGCACATTCATGATTATATGGATCAGCGGTGCGTATGGAGTGGGAAAATCCACGCTTGCAGAAGCGATGGCGGCACAAATGGAAAACGCACTGATTTTTGATGCAGAGGAAGTGGGCAATGCGGTTCGGGGAAATTACCCCAATTGTCCCTATGGTTATATTTTTGAGGATTATCCCTTATGGGCAGAGTTTTGCTATCTTCTTCTGAAAGACATCCATACGAAATTCCAAAAGGATATTCTTGTTCCTATGACGCTACTCAGGAAAGAATCCTATCACATCATTGAAAGGCTAAAGAATGATAATATCCAAACTGAATTTATTATTCTTGAAGCAGATCACGACACCATCCATGACCGCATTCTGAGCCGTGGAGAAGAGGAAGGCTGCTGGTGTATGGAAAATATCGACTTGGCTATCGCCGGTACTGCCTCTTTACCCGGCATACATATCTCTACCGATAATGTATCCGTCGAAGATTTGGTAAGGCTTGTTTTTGCCAAACTCGGTATTCAGGGTGAACGGCAGGAATGAAAATTCATACTTGAGAGGTAACAATGATGCATACTAATATGATACATCCTGCTCGTTGGCGGGAAACTTGCGATCCTTTTGCGCTCAATTACCATAATTTCCAACTTAGCGAAGTGTTGGGTTATCCACACGCAGGAAATGATGTGTTTTATACTCGTGGCATTGTCAACGGAAGTGAAACCAATGCCTATATCAAAGTTGCCCGACGAAAAGATGCGGCGCTTGATAATGAAGTAGCTATACTGGAACAGCTTAATTCCCCTATTTTTCCAAAAGTTCTTGACCATGACTGTGAACATAGCACATTTTCTGTAACAACTGAAATGCCGGGATTACGCTTATCCGCTATCGTTGGTGATAACAGAGACCTAAATTCACTTGGATATATGGAAGAGTATGGCGAAGCATTAGCGCAGATCCATCAAATGAATATTTCCGCAAGACCGCAAGCTGATAGAAAATTCTATCATTGTCCCGATACAGAAATTCTGAAAAAGCTAAATCTACAGTTTTTAAGCAATTATTTTGAGCAGAAACATCCACATGAAGAAACGGTCTTTTGTCATGGAGACTTTCATTATGCAAATGTTCTGTGGGAGGAAAGACATATCAGCGCAATTCTTGATTTTGAGCTTGCAGGATACGGAAATCGAGATTTTGACATTGCGTGGTCAGTGTTTTTGCGCCCCGGTCAAAAATTTATGAAAACAGACAAAGAGCTTGAGCTGTTTATAAAAGGTTACCAAAAATACGGGAGATGTAATAAAGATGCAGTTAAATACTATATGGCACAATGCTATGCGTATTTCCTGTACGCCTGCAAAGAAGATGACTACTGTGAATATGTGCGAAGTTGGCTTGAGAATAATTGCAGACTGTAAGATAACTGACAATGACCACTCTTACCGAAATGCCTCAATCTGGTTAAGCAGGCACTTATGATATTTGCACAGGAGGAAACATTATGCCATTTACAGCAAACCGCAAACGACCGATACAGGTCAAATTCTTTGTAGACGAAAACGAGCTTGCCGTCATCAAACAGCGAATGGCTGAGTTTGGTACGAACAATCTCAGCACCTATCTTCGCACCATGGCAATGGAGGGAATTTTTCCGAACACCGACGGCAAAGAAAATCCCAAACAGGAAAAATGCGAAAAACCGTGATTGCTCTATCACGGCTTTCGCAAAAACCAGCACCAACGGTGCGTAGTCAATTTCTCTGAAATTGTTAAAGGGTTTGGGATGTTGCCCAACA
>CAYUWC010000076.1:0-1888 GCA_964448355.1 uncultured Oscillospiraceae bacterium
ATCCGGAGGCGGCTCTCGGGAGGTGCTGCTCCAAGTTCCGCCGCAGGTTCAACTACGTGGAGGAGAACACCCTCAAAAAGGGTCGCAAGCTTTCGGACATGACCCTTGAGGAAATGGACGCCCTGTGGGACGATGCCAAGCGTCAGGGCCTCTGACAAGCGTCAGCGCGTCCCGTACGGCGGATACATGTGTATGCCCTCCATGTCCGGCGAGGGCGGAAAGTGCAAGGTGACGATGTTATCCCCGTTCCCCCCATCAAAATCATACCTCCAGAGGCACTTGTCCTGATTGCATATATCCCTCCAGTTCAATGTGTCGACAACTCCGTGAGCAAGGCTTTGGCCGTTATTCAGCAACTTCCCAATAACCGTTTTTCGTCGCCCCATGCCGGATGATTTCGCCAGATTCTCTCAATCTCTTGGTTATCTTCTCCACACCGCGTTCCGTAATGCCAAGAGCTTCAGCCAACATTTTGTGAGTGACTTTAGGGTTCTTCCTCATTATTTCCTTTACTTTTTCTGAACTTTCTACCGAACTCCCATGGTTTTGTTCGGCAATCCGGGTGAATTTCAGTGTCAGCTCCACGCGGTCCGTATTGGCCCCGAAGTGCTCACGCAGCTCAGGCTCCGGCCAACCATTCTCTCTCCAGCCCTGGCTGATGATATCCGCCCCGCTTCCAAGACGCTCTCCACGTCCGAAAACGATGAACATCTTCTGAAGAATCCTGTTGCGGCAAACAGAATGGCCGCCTTCGAAGAATTCCTCAACCGAAACGAGCATAGTACCTGAATTGGAAAAGTACAGACGGTCAGGATAGCGTTCAATGACAACCCCCTCCAACATTCGCCATTGGGCATGTATGAGGCAGTTGCAGACTGCTTCCCTCAAGGATTCATGGGCAGGGGTATCATCAATCCGCCCATCCCCCTCCAACTGGAATTTGACAGGTATCGCGTGATACAGCTTTTCCATCACGCGAATGAAGAACTGGAAAAGGTTCGGTTCCCATGTCCCGTCAGGATACAGGCGGTCGGTGTATCTTACCCGATGGTCTGATGACATCTTCTCCCGATAATCCACAAAGTAATTCGGCACGGCATCATGCAAGGCGTTCTCATTACCGAACATCAGGATACCAGCCAGGGTGAACCCGCTCTCGCCTGTCTCCCTGTCCTCCTTATATGCCTCAATCCTTTTCAGAAACTCCATGTCATCCAAGTTGTTCCATGCGTGTCTTGGCTGACCGACACGGAAAAGCTGTCGATATTGTCCGATGGTGTTCCGGTCCAAGTCTTTTTCCAAAGAATAGTTCTTGAGAACGGTTGAATCCAGCGGATGCGCCAGGACATCGGCTTCCGCATACATCCGGCTGATTTCAGACTGGGTACACAGATAATCTCCCTCGTGGTTGCGGCGATATGCGTTTCTTGGGTTGCCGTCGATGTAAACTGGTTTGGCATCGAACGGTGCGCGGGGAATCTTGAAGACCAGGATGAGGGATCCGTCCCCGAATTCATCGGAAATCACGTCTCCCTCGCCCAGAAGGCACACGCTGACTTTCTGCTGGTTGTGTGCGCCGTCCCAGAAAGCCTTCTTGTATTTGGCAATCTGGCTCTCCGTAAGTCCATCCGGATGGAATTGGCCGTCTTTCTCGGAAACTCCGAGCACCACGATGCCCCCGGCCGTATTGGCGAATGCGGAATAAGTGCTCCAAAAGCTTCCCGGGAAGCCGCCCTTGGCCCCCTTGAACTCCACAGTATATCCCTCTTTCTTGCCGCAAATGTCAAGAATGTATGCCCTGGCAGGGCGGTGGCATCCGGGGTTTGTCGAGTTGGAGGAATTTGCTAACTTTGCAAGCCAATTGTACTAAGCCGCCTATGCCGAAATA
>CAYUWC010000077.1:0-1798 GCA_964448355.1 uncultured Oscillospiraceae bacterium
CCATCCCCGCCACCGGCCACACCTATGAGCTGACTGACGGCGTGCTGAAGTGCCATTGCGGCGAAACCTTCACCGGCACCTGGACCGACGGCAAAGAGTATGTCGATGGCGTTGCTCAGGCCGATGGCTGGGTGGATGACAGCTACTATCTGGACGGTGCCAAGGTCACCGGCATCCACAAAGTCCCCGCTCCCGACGGCTCCGGCGAATTCTATTATGACTTTGGCGAGGAAGGCATTTCTACCGGCAAGTACACCGGCTTGTTCTACGATGAAACAAGCGAAGTTTACCGCTACGCAAAAATTGGCGAACTGGCCAGCGGCTGGTTCATGATCGATGATGACTGGTATCTGTTTGATTCCAGAACCCTGGCTGCTGTAGTTGGCCCCTATACATGGTTCAAGGGTGTGCCCTACGAATTTGAGGAAACGGGTAAGCTGATCAGTGGTCAGTGGTACTACGATGGTACCGGCTACCGTTATTATTACGGCCCCTCCTACTATCGTAAGGGTGTTGGCATTACCAGCACGATTTGGGCTACCATCGATGGAAAAATGTATGCTTTCGACAGCGATGGACATCGTCTGGAAGGCCCCCATGGTATTGTGGAGTCGAACTCCGCCCAGATCAAGTGGTATGATTTTGGAACAGACGGTGGCTTGGAAATTGTGGATGGCAAGCCTAAGATGATGGGCACTCAATTGATCGAGACGGAACGAGGTCTGTGTTATGCCATTGATGGTATTGGCCAGGGCGGACTCCATAAGATCGACGGGTACTATTATTATTTCCGCTCGACGGATGAAAAGTATGCGGTTAAGGGCTGCAACTACTACATCACCAAAACAAATGGTCTGATGGAGCGTGGGTATTATGACTTCGATGACCAGGGAAGAATGATACTCAAGAACGGTGTCTATAAAGAAGACGGTATCCTTTACTACTATGTTGATGATGTAAAAACCGGCGCAGGCCTTGTCAAGATCGGCGAAGATTATTACTATGCCAGAACCGGTGGTGTTCTTGCTACCGGCCAGTATTGGGTCAGCAAGCCCAACGGTCTGATGGCTGCCGGATACTACAATTTCGACGAAGAAACCGGTAAGATGATCTTGAAGAACGGCGTGTACAAGGAAGACGGTGTTCTGTACTACTACGTTAATGACGTAAAGACAGCAGCAGGCCTGGTCAAGATCGGTGAGGACTACTACTATGTCAGAACCGGTGGTATCGTGGCTACAGGCCGCTACTGGGTCAGCAAGCCCAACGGTTTGATGGCTGCCGGATACTACAATTTCGACGAAGAAACCGGTAAGATGATCCTGAAGAACGGCGTGTACAAGGAAGACGGTGTTCTGTACTACTACGTTAATGACGTGAAGACCGGCGCAGGCCTTGTCAAGATCGGCGAAGATTATTACTATGCCAGAACCGGTGGTATTCTTGCAACCGGGCAGTATTGGGTAAGCAAGCCCAACGGCCTGATGGCTGCTGGAAGCTATTATTTTGATACGGAAACCGGTAAACTGACCGCCAAGAACGGCGTATATAAGGAAGACGGAGTTCTGTACTACTACGTCAATGACGTAAAGACCGCAGCAGGTCTGGTCAAGATCGGTGAGGACTACTACTATGTCAGAACCGGTGGTATCGTAGCAACAGGCCGCTACTGGGTAAGCAAGCCCAACGGCCTGATGGCTGCCGGATACTACAATTTCGACGAAGAAACCGGTAAGATGATCCTGAAGAACGGCGTGTACAAGGAAGACGGTGTTCTGTACTACTACGTTAATGACGT
>CAYUWC010000078.1:0-1744 GCA_964448355.1 uncultured Oscillospiraceae bacterium
GCACCTTCTCCGGCGACGGCGGCAAGGTTGCTACCTCTGAATCCACCGCACAGGTCATTGTGGCTCTGACTGCACTGGGCATCAACCCGGATACGGATGAACGGTTTATCAAGAACGGTTATTCCGCAATTGACGCTTTGCTGCGGTACTTCGTCACCGGTGGCGGCTTCCGGCACATTGCCAGCGGTCAGTTGGACGGCATGGCGACCGAGCAAGCCTACTACGCTCTGACCGCCTACTACCGCTTCCTGGAGAAAAAGACCCGTCTGTATAACATGACCGATGTCATCGATATGGGCGGCGACCCGGAGGAGATTGTTGCAGAAACTACCGAGCCTACCGTTCCTGCAACCACCGAGCCTGTGGGAGTGGAAGAAGAAAGCGGCAGCTTCCCCTGGGCAATCATAGTGCTGGTTCTGGCAGCTGGAGTTGGTGGCGGTATCGCAACCGTAACCCTGGTTCTGCCCAGGATCAAGAAAAATCGTTCCTAATCTCTGGATCTAATAGATCCATCTACCAAACCGGGGATGGGCATTGCTGCCCATCCCCGGAAAGGAGAAACTTTTGAAGAAGATAACAAAAAACCTCTGCTTGCTGCTTACTTTGACATTTCTGGTACAACCAATATCCATTGCCGCATACGCAGAGGATACTACCATACCGGCAGAGACGGTGGCAGAGGAAATCTCCCTTCCCACCGCTCCTGGGGAAGAAGTGCAAAGTAAAGAAACGGAACCGGTCACAGAGCCGCTGACGGATGAATCCTCCACTCCCCTTGAAAATTTGGGGATCCCGGAAGATGTGGAGGAAACCAGTTACCATAATATCCCATTGTTCTTCCAGACGGACTACCCGCAAAATATCTACGGCACCGGAACCATTGCCAACAACGGCTGTGGAATCACCTGCCTGGCCATGGTAGCGACCTACCTGACTGGACACCCCTACTTACCGGATGAACTGGCACGGTACTTCGGCGGCAAAGCGGAAAACAACATTGCTAGACTGGAATACGGTTCCGAGGCGTTGCAACTGCCCTATTACAAAGCAACAAACTGGCACGAAACGCTGGCAGCACTGGAAGATGGGAAAATCGCCATTGCCCTTATGGGTAGCAACTCCCTGTTTACCTCCGGCCAGCACTTCATCGTCCTGACAGGCATGACCGAAGATGGCAGGATCATGGTCAATGACCCCAACGAAAACAACTATTCCCACTGGCAACTGAAAAACGGCTTTGAAAACGGCTTCACTCCCGGTGGCATCCTCTGCGGCTACAGCGGCGCATGGATCTACGACCCGGCCGCCATGCCGGAAGAACCGTTTATCTATACGGAAGAACGGGAAATTGTGGAATGTCGTTACCCGGATGTGGAACTGAGCTGGGAGGAAATCCAACTTCTTGCCCGTGTGATCTGGGTGGAAGCCCGTGGGGAATGTGCCGAAGGCCAACAGGCGGTAGCCGAGGTTGTTCTGAACCGCCTCGTTTCTGACAAATACGCAAATACCCTAAGCGGCGTGATCTACGCCGAAAATCAATTCAACTCCGTGCCCTTCCTCGACGATGCCGAACCGGGACAGGCACAATATGAAGCCATCGACCGGGCGTTGTACGGCCCCTACATCCTTCCTACAGATGTAGTGAAGTTCGCAAGTTACATCGTCAACGACGACATTTGGGGACAGATCGGAGGACATTATTTCTTCTTCCAGTCCTGACCCCAGCAAACCATCAACAGACAGG
>CAYUWC010000079.1:0-1707 GCA_964448355.1 uncultured Oscillospiraceae bacterium
CGTGTTGTTTGTCGTCGTGCAATGAAACAAGCTATTGCAAGATGCCAAAAAGCAGGCGTTAAAGGTGTTAAAGTTATGGTTTCTGGCCGTATCAATAACGCTGAAATTGCTAGAAGTGAAACACTCCACTTCGGTTCAATTCCACTTCAAACACTTCGTGCAGACATCGATTATGGTTTCGCAGAAGGCACAATCTATGGTAAACTTGGTGTTAAAGTTTGGATTTATAAAGGCGAAATACTTGGTAAAGTAAACCTCACAAAACAAATAGGAGGTAAAGACTAATGTTAATGCCAAAAAGAGTTAAAAGAAGAAAGGTTCAAAGAGGCAGAATGACTGGTAAAGCTACTCGTGGCAACAAGCTTGCTTACGGTGCTTACGGTATTGCTGCAACAGAGCCATGTTGGATTACATCAAACCAACTTGAGGCTGGTCGTATTGCAATCAACCGTTGCTTCCAAAGAGGTGGTAAGGTTTGGATAGATGTTTTCCCTGATAAACCAGTTACAAAGAAACCTGCAGATACTCGTATGGGTTCTGGTAAAGGTTCTCCAGAATATTGGGTTGCTGTTGTTAAACCAGGCAGAGTAATTTTTGAAGTTCAAGGTCCAACCGATGAACTTATGATTAAAGCTCTTAAGAAAGCTCAATATAAGCTTCCTTGTGGAACTAAAATCATCAAACGCGAAGAAGCTCCTGCTACAGAGGAGGCTAAATAATTATGAAGAATTTAGAATTGAATTCACTTACTAACAGTGAACTTGCTGAAAAGCTTGCTAGTCTTAAGTCAGAACTTTTCAACTTAAGATTTACACACGCTACAGGAAGTTTAACAAACTCAAGCGAACTTAGCATTTGCAAGAGAAATATTGCTAGAGTTAAGACTATAATTCGTCAAAGAGAATTAGGCCTTGCAAACGCTCCTGAAGAGAAAGCAACAAAAAAATCTACTAAAAAAACTGCAAAAGTCGATGCAGAAGTTAAAGGTTAAGGTGAAATATGGCAGACACAATTGAAAGAAATGAAAGAAAAACCAGAATTGGTGTAGTTGTTAGTAACAAAATGGACAAAACAATTGTTGTTCTTTTGAAAAATAAAGTTATGCACCCAATTTATGGAAAAACACTTAATCAATCAGCAAAAGTTAAAGCTGACGACCCAGAAAATCAATGTGATATTGGCGATACAGTTGAAATTACTGAAACTCGTCCACTTAGCAAAGATAAAAGATGGCGCTTAGTCAGAATTGTTGAAAAAGTAAAATAGTGAATAGGAGAAAGCAAATATGATTCAACCACAAACAAGACTCAGAGTTGCTGACAACTCAGGCGCTAAAGAAATTATGTGCTTCCATGTTGTTGGTGGTTCTAAAGTTAAAACTGCTAATATTGGCGATGTAATTAAAGCTTCTGTTAAATCTGCAACTCCTGGTGCTAACATTAAAAAAGGTGATGTTGTTACCGCTGTTATTGTTAGAACTCAAAAGGGTGTTCGTAGAGAAGATGGCAGTTATATCAAATTTGATGACAACGCTGCTGTTATCATCAACGGTGAGGGTGCGCCAAAGGGAACTCGTATCTTTGGACCTGTTGCTCGTGAACTTCGTGCTAATCCAAAATATATGAAAATTATTTCACTTGCACCAGAAGTTTTATAAGGAGGAAGGATAATGAAAGTTAGTATTAAAACTGGCGATACCGTTCTTGT
>CAYUWC010000080.1:0-1694 GCA_964448355.1 uncultured Oscillospiraceae bacterium
TTATTACATCAAAAAGCGACCTGCGCAAGCTATGGATTGCTGTTTCCGACTTAAGATTTGCATAGCATCCGCTAGGATATCGGCATTCTTGGGTGCAATCCCATGGTTCCTGATGCACTCAGGACGTCGCTGCGGATCCGGCCGACCAGGCCCTCATCTTATTCCCGTTCACCCGTGCCGGCGGAACCGGCGCGGGGAGCCTTACCACTTTTACCCGAGACTCTCCCCCGTACTGCGCAATCTTCTGTCCGTCCGATCCGGTCTTCCGGATGGGCCAAATGGTCCCTGCGACCTTTCCGGGGTCGATGCCTGCGATGGTCATCCGCAAGAGGCTCATTCCTCGTCAAGGTTCTCCAGCATCGAATCCGCTTGGTCGGAGACCTCTCTCGACTTCTCGGACGGGCTCTTGTAGGACTCATCGTTCCTCAGGACCGACCACACCACCGTCAGCAGCTTGCGGGCGCAGGCCACCTGGACCTCCCTGAAAGGCTTCCCGTTGGCTCTGAGCCTGTTGAACATAGCTGTGACGACCGAATCAGGCTCGTTGTTGACGTGGACGAACGCCGCCTGCTTCAGCAGGCGGCGGGCGTCCTCGTCCCCCCTGTGGGTAGTGGCGCATCTCCTGTTCACCTCTCCGGACTGGTACATCCTCGGCACCACTCCGAAGTACGCGGTGAACCTGTTGCACGTCTCGAAGCGGTCTATGTCGATGATCATCGAGGCCAGATAGGCCGCCGAGACTTTCCCGAATCCCGGTATCGAATGGATCAGCTCGTAGATCCTGACCCCGTCGAACATGAGCTCTATGTACTTCGCCTCCTCGTCGGTCCTCTTCTTGATGGATCTGGCTTCGGCCACGTACGTCATCAGAACAGGGTCCTTGGTGCCTTGGAGCTCGACCATCGCCCTGGGGCAGAAGATGTCACTGTACTCCCTTGACAGCCTGATCCCGTGCATGAGCATGTGCATCCTTGCGCGGCGCTTCAGATCGGCGAGATGCATCTTCTCGTCGAAGACCACCCTGCACATCTCGCGCCTGTACATCCACTCCTTGGGCGGCATGGTGCACACGGCGAACTCGTTCTCACCTCCGAGGCGCCGGCGCATATAGTGCGCCAGCTCCTCGGAGTCGTTCAGGTCCGTCTTCTTGACGGATTTCGTTATCCGGTACAGGTCCTGGGACTGGGCGACGGTCACGTCGATCCCCAGGTTCGTCAATATCCAATACACGTCGTACGTCTGGGTGGAGTTCTCGATCAGCAGATGCACCTCGTGGTCCTTGAGCGCCTTGGTCATCCCGTAGAAGGCCTCCGGCGAAGTGTCGATGATCCTGAACTCCTTGTTGAAGTCATCCAGGAAGGCCTGCTGCGCAGGCCTCGGCTCCTTGTCCCCGGCGTACACGGCGAACACCGCGGCCGTCTTCTTGGACAGGTCCAATCCTATCGCTATTCTCGTTTTCGCACACTCCTGTGTGCAACAAGCGAGCGTCACCTGCCGTTCCGGACGGCGGCATGCCATGCGGCTTCCCGATCGGAATCCGGCATCGGAGATGCCGGCTTCGGACGGTCGGCCGCAGGCCGCCGGCCCTTCGACGAATCGGTTTAAATCCCCGAATCCCCGATGCCCGTACGACCTGTGCTGTTCGATTGTTGCAAACCTGAATGCGCAGGTCGCTTTTTGATTGGGTGGTCTTC
>CAYUWC010000081.1:0-1639 GCA_964448355.1 uncultured Oscillospiraceae bacterium
ATTTTGCGGTGCAATTTTCATTTGCAGAAAGTCGCAAGGCAAGTTCAAGGCGGTCAAAATTTCCGCCAAACTCTCGCCTTTGATGTAGGTTAGTCGCATAAGTCCTCCATTATTTTCTATATCCTCGGCGGTCTAGTTCGTAACCCGCAGAAAGATTGTTATAAATTTCAATTAGTCTAGTTTTGCCAGCGGTGATGTAGATTGTGTCATCTCTCTCGCCGTCCTCGTGGTAAAGTTCCCTTGTTTGCTCTCCAAACTCATTGAATGCGTGCCTGTTGCTCGCCTCAACGGTGTGGTTGCTCACTCTGTAATTTTGCCCATTTAGGCAGAAATAGTAACTATCACTATTCCTTGACTGAATGATATTGTTCTTGTCGCAGAAGTCGTCAATCTCTCTCATTTTTTCCGCAAACTCTCTCATTGCGGTTTTGCTTGGTTTCCATTTGTAAAATCCCATTTTGTTATCCCTCCAAATTCTCTAAAAATTTATTTGTAAAGTTTTTAATTGTTTCTTTTTTGCTTTGGTCTATTATTCTTAATGGTAAAACTAGTCCAGTTATGTTTTGATTGTTTAGTTGTGTTTGATTGTTTCCATAAGTAGATATTTGCAAGTTTTCAAGTTCCATAATATTTGCAGTGTGTTCCAATAGTCTTGCATCATAGCAGTTGCCATTCCAGTATATGTAAATATATTCTTCATTTTTAAGTTCTTCATCTTCATTGAAATTTAGTTTATAGTATGAAATATATTTTTTGATGTTTTTTAATAGTGTTAATTCGTTTGATTTTATTGCTTCATATTCTGGAGTTTTTAAAAGAATACAATCAAAATTTATTGTTTCCTCATTTGTGTTTGGCAAGTTGTCTAATTCTGGTAGATAGTCATTGAATATGTATGCAGAATAGCCATCAATTATAAATTGCTTGTTATTGTGGTGTAAAATTGTTGCTAGTGCTGGTCTAGTTTTGTTTATGCTTGCACTATGTTTTAAGTATTTTTTAATCGCAGAAAATAGGTTTGCTGACTTTTTATCAGTTCCTCGCAATAGTTCGCTTGTTAGTTCTGTTTTAAGTTCTTCAAGTTTGTTTTCTTTTAATAGTTCTAATAGTTTTTCAATTTGTTTAGTTGTCATTTTTTTTCCTCCAAAAATAATATTGCAGAAAGGGGCAGAAAAGCAGAAAGGGGCAGAAAAGCCCTTGCCTGTTCCGTTCCGTTTCCGTTCGTGTCAAGCCGTGCAAAAAAACACACGGCAAAAAGTCCGCCACAGTGGGCGGGCGTGGTTATTATACAAAATAATAATTATTAAAATATTTGCTTTTGTCAATTAAGCAAAATATTTTAGACGATTTAAAAATTGTTTGTAAAATAAATTTAAGCCCTGTTATTGTGCAAGATTCACAACTTGACCCGAAATTTAGCCAAGTTAAATAATCTTTATACCAACCCTTTTGAAGCATTACATAATGTTGATTTGAGTCGCTGTCAAAAAGAACAGCATCTCCATTTTTTAAAATTTCTAAAACCTTTTGCAAGTTTTGAGGTTTTAAAATTTCTTTTTTTGTAAAAACTTCTACATTTTCCATTTTTTAAAATCCTACCTTTTAATAAATTTGATTGCTTTACACAACCGACCGCCAA
>CAYUWC010000082.1:0-1601 GCA_964448355.1 uncultured Oscillospiraceae bacterium
GCAATATCATTAAGTTAAGATAGATATAAAGAAAAGTAACCAGCGGAAACGGAGCAAATGGGTCCAGAAAAGAGGGATTGGGTCAAAATTAGGGCATGACAAAAGTGCGGATTCATGAAATCCGCAAAAAAGCTATTCAAAAAAAGAAAATTATGCTATCCTATAAAAGAAGCTGTTGAACTTAGTGTTTTTCTTCTTACGGGGAGAACTTCGTCCTGGACGAATTGGAACGATGTACGCTGAAATCAAGGCTTCGACATCGGGTGGAGTTACACCGCCCCGGAGAAATTTCCGGCAAATATGTGCAGCGGCAGCAAAGTTTATTTGGTAAGTATACTTTCTGCGTTTATCCTGGATGACGATATTAGAGGTAATCAATTCACAGAAGTTGTACATAATAAGCCTTGCAAAGATTTCCTGGGTGATGTACTCCACCTTTTTGCTTTGAAATTGGTTCAGACCAATGGTGTACTTGAGCTGACGGAACGAAGTTTCAATACCCCAACGTAAATTGTAAAGGTTTTTTAATTCCTCCGAAGAAAAGGTGTCTGCATCCAGGTTAGTAATGATAGTCTCTGTGGCAGAGTCAGATATCTTAAAACGCACGATTCTAAAACTACACGGATAAACTCCCGAGCTGCCCGGTGGCAGAAACTTGAAATTTATGTTGCTTGGCATATATTTGTAGATGCCCGGATTTTCTGCTTCAAGCTGCTTTATAGTTTTATTTTTCTTGCGGGTAAGATACATTTGGACAGGTATATCGAAGTCACCCTCCGGCAGAGAAATGTTGGAGATAATGCCCGCAGATTCTCTTAATCGGATAATATATTTCCATCCTTTTTGAACAATGGTCTCCAAGGTGTTGTAGGCCTCATAATTTCGATCCGCAATTATGATGGCAGGACTGGACATATCTGCACGCTCCACCATCTCTACAAGAGCTGCATTTTCGTTTGATGCTTTCTCTTTTTGTATTACAGCATCTGAATAGAGCTTTGAAGAAAGATCATACAGCGCATTCAGATGCAAAAGGTTGTACGATTTCTTGCCTTCAACATTATCGAAATGTGAAAGAGTATCGTTGGGGTTTGTTGCGATCTGGAGTGACGTACCATCAACGGCAAGCAAACGGTAGCCCTTGTATAGTACAGCTTTTTCACAGGTATTCGTGAATCTGTGAAAAAGGTACTCCATTGCCTTTGGTAAAATCTTTTTTCGTTGCTGTGACAGCGCCGAAACGGATACAGGTATTTTGGGAAAATCAAGGATGTCTAACATTTCGTCTCGCAGAGAATGTCCGCCCATTTTGACTAAGAATGAAATTACCGTCTCAAAGGTGAGCTTTCTCTTTCGTGTAAAGTCTTTGTCCGGATTGCTGCAATAGTCTTTTATGTGTTTTCCCATATCTTCTATTATGGAGTTCAGAGTGTTTCTTACATATGCAGGGTAATTGTTCATCGCCAAGCCTCCTTGAAAAGTCGTTCATTTTCAGCTTGCTCGATTTTTCGTTATTTGTCAAGTGCTTTTTTAAAAATTTTTCTTCCTGCACCACTTTTTCTGATGCAGGAAGATTCATGAGGCTTAACTTAATGACATTG
>CAYUWC010000083.1:0-1526 GCA_964448355.1 uncultured Oscillospiraceae bacterium
CCTCCGGAATAAAACTCAAAATCCCTGTTATCGAAGAATCAGAAACAATAAAATTTGAACTTCCGCCGTGGAAGAAATAACCCCAAAACCTTTTTGTACTTTGAAAATTAAATAATTACCGAATGATTTTTGTGATATAATTGTTGCATGATTTTAGAACAAGATTTAGAAAAATATTCTACAAATATTAGTGTCGAAAGATTGAAATCGTTTATTCATAACGATAATGATACTGTTGAAGATGTTTTGTCTCGTTATGTCGATAACATTCAAATTTCTCAAAGTCTATATCCTGAATTATCTATTTTAGAAATTACTTTAAGAAATTCTATCGATACAATGTTGAGAATTAATTTTTCTGAAAATTGGTTAGATGAAGAAGTAAAATACAATAAATTTCTTATAGAAAAAGATTATAAGGTTTTATTGGATACGTACAATTCAACTAAAGAAGAATGTAAAAATAGTTTTAAAGAATTTACTTCCGGTAAAGTAATTGCAAATTTAAATTTTGGCTTTTGGACAAGTCTTTGTTCTAAAAATTATAGCCTTATTTTATGGCACAAAAAGAAATGTTTTAGAAGTGTTTTTGTTAATTATCCAAGTAAAAAACAAGAAATTAGTAAAATAGCAAGACATCTATATGAAATTAGGCGAATCAGAAACAGAATATTTCATTATGAACAAATTTTTAAACACCCGACAAACACCTTGAAAATATACGGAAGAATTAAAGAATTTCTTTCATATTTACCGGACAACGGCAATTCTGCAATTCTCGAAAAAACATCAAGTTTTATGGATGTATATAATAGATTGGTTTGTGAACGCACTAAATAACAAAAAAACCTATAGTTCTATACGGAAAACCGTAGGAAGAGCTCTATAGGTTGTACACTATTATTATTTACGATAACCCCCTATTTGTCAAGTGTTTAGGCAAAAAAATTAAGAATTAATAAGTTCATTCGGTAATTATTTAATCAAAAAAATGAAAGATTAAATAATGCTAATCCCAATTTTTGAACTGTTCTACGATAAGAAAAATATTACAAAAGACGTTTCTTCGTATGTTACAAGTATTGAATACACAGATGCTGAACACGGAGAATCCGATGAACTTCAAATAACTTTTGAAGACTCGGAAAAACTTTGGCAGGGTTCTTGGATACCGTCTAAAGGCGATTGTCTGCGTACTTACATTGGTTATGAGGCTGAAAAACTTTTAAACTGCGGAGTTTTTGAAATAGATGAACTTGAATACGATACTCCACCTGATGCTATTACCGTTAAAGGTCTTGCAACGGGTATTAAAAAACCGCTTCGTCAAAAAAATTCTGTCGGATATGAAAACAAAACCCTAAAACAAATCGCAAAAGAAATAGCAGATAGACACGGATATACTTTGCTTGGCGAGATTTCAGATGTCAGAGTTGATAGAATTACTCAGCATCAGGAAAGAGATTTGACCTTTTTAACAAAACTTGCCGAACAATACGGATATATTTTTAAAATAGCCGAAAACA
>CAYUWC010000084.1:0-1505 GCA_964448355.1 uncultured Oscillospiraceae bacterium
GTATTACCCATACTTAGCCGTACTTTTGGGATATTTTTGCACAACAAAAAGCCGCCTGATTTCCATAACAGAAACCGAACGACTTTGAAATATAAATATGAATTATATGGTTATTGTTTCGCGGATTTGCATTTTGCCGAAATAAACGCAAAGCAATATTCGACCTTATTCCACAAAAATGAGCAAACTTCTTTGCGAAATAACAAAAATAATTTTGCTTGCGTTATTTCAGCGTATTGACTTTTTGCGAAATAACGATTATAATATTACTAACATTATTTCAAAAGGAGTATTTTTTATGAATAGAGCCGGTGGATATATTACGGCACTTGGCGGTGTCGCTTCATATAAAGCATACAAGCCCAATCCGTTGCCGCCTTTTCCTGAACTCGAAATGGATTCCGAAATGGTAAATCTTCTTGCAAAGGCACATAATTATCTCGGAAAGTTAGATGCAACGGCAGAACTTATCCCCGATATGAACCTGTTTTTAAGCGCATACGTTAGAAAAGAAGCATTGCTTAGCAGTCAAATTGAAGGCACGCAAGCCACTCTTGAAGACGTTTTAAGTCCAACGGTTGACGTTGCCGTTAATTTAGAAGTCGGAGACGTTGTTAATTACGTTAACGCACTTAATTATGCTATTGAGCGAATGAACGAATTGCCTATATGCAACAGATTGTTGTGCGATACGCATAAAGTTTTGATGCAAGGTGTTCGTGGGCAAGAGAAAAATCCCGGAGAGTTTCGTCGCAGTCAAAACTGGATCGGCTCGTCAAACAGTAATCTGCAAACTGCAAAATATGTTCCGCCTACGGTAGAAGATATGCTGGCTGCAATGAGCGACCTTGAAAAGTTTATAAACGACTATGATATGGATATCTTGCTTAAAACCGCTCTCGTGCATTACCAATTCGAGACGATACACCCGTTTTTAGACGGAAACGGACGTATCGGAAGAATGTTGATTGCACTTATGCTCATGTCAGACGGAGTATTAAAACGCCCCGTATTATACTTGTCGTTGTATCTAAAATCTAATCGTATCGAATATTACGACAGATTGAGTGAAGTTCGCGTAAAAGGCAATTACGAACAATGGATAAAATTCTTCTTGCGCGGAATTATAGAAACTTGCGACGACGGAATCAAGACTATCGAAGCAATCAATGCGTTAATTACTTCCGACGAAGCAAAGCTTGTTAAAAAGTCAGAAATTCAACAGAAACTATTCAATTATCTTAAAGAGCACCCGATTATTAGCATAGGAAATACGGCTAAAGCGTTAGGCTTATCCTATAACGGCGTTGCTACTGCCGTAAATAAAATGATTGAATTCGGTATTCTTAACGAAACAAGCTCAAAGGCAAGAGATAGAATATTTGAGTATTCTAATTATATAAATATTCTGAAATCAGGTACGTAATCAAATTTATCCTATTTTTCGGTAGATTGTATCGGAAACCGTCATATCCGTCAAGGGTATAAAATGTTGCTCAAAATAT
>CAYUWC010000085.1:0-1502 GCA_964448355.1 uncultured Oscillospiraceae bacterium
GCAATCTATGGTGACGAACAAGATTTTTTTCGTAGAATATATCCATCACAGAAAATGCAAAAAAAGCGCTGATCAACAACGCTTTTCGTGACCATACTATTCTGTTTGACCATAAATTTGACCCTTAATCCTATTCCAGCAGTCCATTTGTAGCCTTTTTTGCTGCATGGATGGATGAACATATTTGTTAAGAGTTACGCTTACATTAGAATGCCCTAAAATCTCACACAAGGATTTTATATCAAACCCAAGTGCGACACAGTTTGTTGCAAAAGTGTGGCGAAGGGTGTGATACTTGACCTTTTTAATTCCAGCATAATTAAGAACTTGGTTGAAATAATGCTGGAATGTTCTTGGTTCAAGTGGCTTGTTTATGGAGCCAGTCAATATGTATGCATCCGGTGGAGCTTCTCTTGCCAAAGCGGAAATGATTGGTAAAAGGAAGCTTGGCACAGGTATTGTCCGTATGGATGATTTACTTTTGGGTGAGCCGATATGAATTTTTGTTTTTGGTTTTCCTGCCGGATTAGTAATTCGCTGAACGGTGCGATGCACATATAAAGTAGCGTTCGTAGTATCTATGTCTGCCCACTGTAATGCACAAACTTCTCCGATCCTAAGTCCACAATATAGACTTAGTAAAATTCCTAAATTACGGCGAGAAATATGTGCAGACAGAAAAATGTCTAGAGCATCTTCTTCGTGCTGCCCCAATATTTTAATTGGAGCTGCATCCTTGCCTGAACCTGTAAGTCTAATTGAAAAACAAGTAATCATATTGTGTGACGCTGCATACTTGATTGTGGCATTGAGTATATAAAGCATGGTTTGGAGGGTGCTTGTAGAAAGCGTCCCTCCGTTTTTCTTGTTCCCGCTTTTTCTTTGTTCATTGAGAAATGTATAAAACAAATCGTAGTTTAGTTCCCGCATTTTTCTGTGCCCCAGCTCTGGAAGAATATGGCTTTCGATGAGGTTTTGGTATTTAATCGAAGATGACGGCTTCAAATTCATTTTTTTAGAGTTAAACCAATTGGTAATGACTTCACCAAATAACTTGTTCTTAGTATCAATATACGTTATACCGATACTGCTTTTGTACCTTGCTTCATTTAGCTTTTGCTTCGTTTCAGAATAAGTTTTTCCGTATACAGAAGCATATTTGGCTTTTTGACTTTTGGAATCATAACCCTTGATGTATCTGCCCTCCCATCTACCATCTTTTCGCTTTCTGATGTTTTCTCCTCTACGTGGCATGATTTTCACTCCTTTCGTTTTGACCACAAAATTGACCCCGAATGGAATAAAAATAGATTAAGCAGCATCAGAGGATGACAAAAATCCCGTCAAGTCATGGAGTAAGGTGACTTTTTTTTCGGCATAATCTATGAACTCTTGACAAGCCGCTTTGCATTTGGTATAATTATTTGTGACAAAAGTCCATCGGATTTTTTCTGTGATGGATATATTCTACGAAAAAAATCTTGTTCGTCACCATAGATTGC
>CAYUWC010000086.1:0-1497 GCA_964448355.1 uncultured Oscillospiraceae bacterium
GGCTCTTTAAATTCTGGGGTGGTTAAAAAAAATAAGGCAAGCACTCTAAAATTTATAGATATCGAACTTCATGAAGAAAAGACCTCTTATAATTAAGGTGTCAAATCCAATTATTAAGGAGGTCTTTTCATATGGATTTTAATACATTACTTGCAAGATTTGGTTTTGATAGTTCCAATTTTGTAAATAAGATTATTAATACTATCGAAATTGATGATGGAATTATCTATGAAGTTGAAGAAAGGTGTTTAAAAATTATATGTCCTGTTTGTAATCATCAATATCTAATTGTCCATAGTTACAAATGGATAAATATTAAATTATCTTCAACTCTTCAATTTAAGGAATACTTAAAAATTAGACGGGTTAGATACAAGTGTCCTAAATGTAATAAAACTCATACTTTCAACTTAAAAGGAATAGAAAGAAACAAATCAGTCAGCAATTTTGTTACTACTGCAATAAAAAATGAATTTTATAATATTCAATCTTTTTCTACAATTGCAAAAAGATATGATTTGTCTACTCAAACTATATTAAAAATTTTTGATGATTATACAAAAATAATACCTAGGAGACCACTTCCAAAATATTTATGTATTGATGAAAAGCATTTTGAAGGTGATACTGATGGTAAATATTGTGTTGTTATATCTGATTTCTTTTCTGGTGAAGTTATAGATGTTTTAGAAAATAGACAAATGCCTTATTTAGATGAATATTTTAAAACTATTCCTTTAAAAGAAAGAGATAATGTTAAAGTTTTCATTTCTGATATGTATGATGCATATTCAACAATAAAAAATAAATACTTTCCTCAAGCCATCTTTGTTGTTGATTTATTCCACGTTGTAAAACTATTAACAACAACACTTAATAAAATTAGAATTAGAACTTACAATCGGTATGCTATAGAAGGATCAATTGAAAAACATTTTATGAAAACAAACTGGAAAATGTTTTTAATAGATTTTTTTAAAATTCAAAAAAACGATTATTATAGTAGAAAGTTTGATACATATATAAGTTATGGTGAAATTATTCTTAAATGTTTAAAATTAAACATAACTTTTTGGGATGGCTACACTATCCTTCAAGAGTTACTTCATTATGATAAATATGAGACATATTTAGAAGCAGAAAAATTCCTAACTAGAATTATTAATAAGTTAGATGCATCAAATGATGAATTATTAAATAAAGTGGCTATTTCTTATAAAAAATGGAAAGTCGGAATTATTAATGGATTAGCTAGAAACCAAACAGGCAAAAGATTTAGTAATTCAATCGCTGAATGTAATAATTCCCATATTCAAAGAATAATTAATGTTTCTTATGGCTATAGAAATTTTAAAAGATTTAGAGCTAGGATTATGTTGATTTTAACATACAAAAAGAAAGGATGATGTATTATAAGAATACACCACCCTAGATTTTATAGATTTTGGGGTTCTAAACTTTACAACCACCCTAAACCACCCCAGAATTTAAAGAGCC
>CAYUWC010000087.1:0-1493 GCA_964448355.1 uncultured Oscillospiraceae bacterium
TGAACATTGAATTACAAAAAATAATGGGACAATTAAATTTGATTGAGCAAACTGGGCATGGAGTACCATTAATTGTTAGTAAATACGGTAGAGATGTTTTTGAAATTACAGAAAATTTTATAACTGTTACAATTCCATATGCTTCTAATAACATAATAGATAAAAAGGAAATCTTAACAAAAAATGAACTGACAAAATCTGAACAAAAAGTTTTAAATGTGTTAAAAGAAAATGTTAATATAACTATTGCACAATTATGTGAACTTTTAGATATTAAGCAAACTGCAATTAACAATGCAATAAAGGGATTAAAGAAAAAAGGTTTAATAACAAGAATAGGTTCTAATAAAACTGGGTATTGGGAAATATTATAAAGACTATTTATGGATTAATTAGTGTTTTGCTTGTTAAAAAAAGGTAGTGATAGAATTAGGTTGTATAAAATTAAATAATGCCAAATGTTAGAAACTAGATGGCTTGATTTTGATGGATGTTTAAATATATGGTAAATACTTTAAAATAGATGAAATGAGATGGATGGATGATATATTAAAGAGAGTTTTAACACTATATAATATAGACATTAATAATAACTAGTAAGAGTTTTTTAAAAAACTCCAATGTTGAATAGGAGGCAAAAATGTTAGGTGCAATAATTGGTGATGTTGTAGGTTCAAGATTTGAATTTAATAATATTAAAACAAAAAAATTTGATTTGTTTGATGAAAAGTGTTCTATTACAGATGATTCAGTTATGAGCGTTGCAGTTGCTGAAATGTGTTTAAATGAATATGTTCCTAAAAATAAAAAAATGATAATTGAAACATTTAAAAAATGGGGTAGAAAGTATCCTAATGCAGGATATGGTGGTAGATTTTCTAAGTGGCTATTTTCTGATGATGAATCTCCTTATAATTCTTGTGGTAACGGAAGTGCAATGAGAATTTCTGCTATTGGACTATATGCAAAAACTAAAGAAGAAGTTGCTGTTTTTTCTCAAGCAGTAACTGAAGTAACTCATAATCATCCAGAAGGAATTAAAGGAGCATATGTTACAGCAATGTGCATTTTTATGGCAAAAAATGGGGCAACTAAAAATGAAATAAAAGAGTTTGCTGAGAAATACTATAATATTGATTTGGATTATGAATATTTAGTTGAAAATTATAAGCATGAAAAAGAGATTTGCCAAAACACTGTACCAGAAGCAATATATTGTTTTTTAATAAGTCAAGATTTTGAAGATTGCTTGCGAACGACTATTTCAATAGGTGGAGATTGTGACACAACAGCTGCAATTTCTTGTAGTATAGCTGAAGCTTATTATGGAATTCCTAATAACATTATTGAAAAAGTTCTTTTATTTATACCTAGTGATATGAAAGAAGTATTACAAATGTTTTATACAGAAAATGAAATTACAGATAAAGGGAAAAATATAGAATTATTATTGAATATAGATAAACTTCATACAACAGAATTAGGAATTGATA
>CAYUWC010000088.1:0-1474 GCA_964448355.1 uncultured Oscillospiraceae bacterium
AAAGACAACAAATGGAACGGCAAAGGCACTATACAATTTGCGAACGGCATAATATACGCATGCGAATGTGAAAACGACATGATCACCAAGCTGTTCGCGCCTGACGGCTCTGTTTTATACGACGGCGAACGGCAACGTTTGCTACGATGGCGAATGGAAAGACGGCGACTATCATGGCAAAGGCACCACATACTTTCTTAACGGCAACGTTTGGTGCAAAGGCAAATGGAGCAACGGCGAATTTATAGGCGATAAGAAATAATCGTACTTAAGTTTTAGTTCACATAAGTGTTTCATTAAGGGTTTCCCGCAAAGTGTCGCAATTTTTGGCACGATGCGGGGAACCCTCTTTGATATAATCTATTTAACATAGGTCTTAGACTTGAATCTAAGCTTAAAGGAAATTACACTTATGGCAAGAATCGATTATGCTTTGGGCAATTATTACATCGGGGACGTCGTCAACGGCAAAGCTAACGGCTATGGTACCGCTTATTCTTTGCGTGGCAAAATCTCCTACATCGGAGAGTTCAAAAACGATGAGTGTCACGGCATGGGTACCGAATATGACAACGACGGCAACATACTCTATATCGGAGAATTCGACTCCGACGCACGAGACGGCAAAGGTATCGCCTATTATGCTAACGGCACTCGATATAAAGGAAAATTCGAATGTGGTTTTGCCACAGGTAACGGAGTGTTATACTCTGCAGACGGTACAGTTTTGTACGACGGCAAATGGCATGACGGCAATATAGACGGTTATGGTACTCGCTATTGCATTAACGGTAGCACATATAAAGGCGAATTCAAAAACGGCGAACCGAACGGTAATGGTTGCGAATATTTAGACAGCGATACTATTCTATACCGAGGTATGTGGGAAAACGGCAAACGCAACGGTTACGGCACTCAATATACTGCTTTATCGCATGGCAAAAAAATATACGAAGGCTATTGGAAAGACGACAAACGTAGCGGTATAGGTAAAACATTCAACGCCCACGGTTGCATTAGCTACGAGGGTGAATTTAATGACGGCGAGCGCAACGGTTACGGCACTCGCTATCGAGATGACGGTTCTGTTTGGTACGAAGGAGAGTGGAGAAACGGCAACCGCCACGGCGCAGGTATCTTATTTAACGAAAACGGCGGTATCATTTACGAAGGTGAATGGAAGTTCAATGCCTATGAAAAAGGAACCGCTTATTACGACGATGGTAGCAAATATAAAGGTATGTGGAAAAGATATAAAAAGCACGGAACAGGCATTCACTATCTAAACGACGGCAAAAAACAAAAAGAAGTTTGGGAAAACGGCAAACTTATATCCGTAACCGAGATTCCGTAGCTTTTCGAGTAAGCGTTGCCGATAACATCTATCGTTTTACGCCCTATTATCTTGAGTTCTTACACTGTCGCAATTTTTGGCACGATGCGAGAAACCCATTTTGTTATAATCTATTTAACA
>CAYUWC010000089.1:0-1474 GCA_964448355.1 uncultured Oscillospiraceae bacterium
TATTCTATGTACACAGAAAAGAGGTGAAGAAGGTTATGACAGAAAAAGAATATAAATTAGCTTGTGAAGTAGAAAAATTAAAAAAAGAAAATCAAGAATTAAGAAATAAAAATAAAGATTTAGAAGCTCAAAAAAAAACATTTGTAAGCAAATTAAAGATACAGAACGAGCAATACAAAGACTTGAAGAAGAATTCCCAGAATTGCGTAGAACTAAAAAGAAAAATTGAGTTATTGAGAGATGAAGTAAAAAGCTTAAAAAATATAATTGAGCAGAAAGATTCTGCTCTAGAAGCATTAAAAGTAAGATTGAATAAGAATAGTAGTAATTCAAGCAAACCTTCTTCAACAGATGGTTTTAAAAAAAGGATTCACAATTGTAGAGAAAAAAGTAACAAAGTTGTAGGAGGACAAATAAATCACAAAGGTACTACTCTAAAGCCAAAAACTCCAACTGAAATAATAAAAAAACAAATAACAAAATGTGAATGTGGTGGCACAGTAAGACAAAACAAAAAATATATATCAAAACAAATCGTAGACATAGAAGTAAACGTAAATGTAATTGAGGAAAGAGTTTATGAGGGAAAATGTAAAAAATGTGGTAAAAAACATAGAGCGAAGTTTTCAAAGGGATTTAAAAATCCAGCCCAATATGGAAATAATTTGAAAGCTTTAGTTGGCATGCTTGTAAACGAAGAATATGTAGCAATAGATAGATGTGCATCATTTATTAAAGAAATAACAAAAGGAAATATAGATTTAAGTAATGGAACAATAGTAAATATAACAAAAGAAATTTCAAAGAAAAGTGAAAAAATAGTAGAAGACATTAAAAACAAACTAATATCAGCATCAGTAAATCATTCAGATGAAACTGGTGTAAGAATTAACGGTAAGCAATATTGGTTACATACACTTTGTAATGAAAATCATGTTTTTTACCAAATTCATAAAAAACGTGGAAAAGATGCTTTAGAAGAAATGGAATTATTAAAATTTTTTGCTGGGATTTTAATACATGACCATTTTAAGCCGTATTACAAGTATGAGCAAATTACTCATGCTGAATGTAATGCTCATGTTTTAAGATATTTAAAGTCTATTATTGAAGTTTTTAAAAGAAAAGAAACAGAAGATTTTTTAGAATTTTTAGTAAAGATTAATAATCGCAAAAAAGAAGCGATTAATCTCGGTTTAAAATCTTTAAATGCCGATGAAATTGAAAATATAGAAACGGAATATATTAAACTTTTAAATAATTGGAAAAGTGCATATTTTAAGTATGTTGAAAATATTAAAGAAATAAATCAACCGCTTAAAGAAGAAAGATGCTTGTTTGAAAGACTTTTAGAGTATCATGAAGAACATTTAAGATTTATTAAAAATTTTGATGTACCTTTTGACAATAATTTAGCTGAAAGAGCATTAAGAATGATTAAAACTAAAAAGAGTGTTTCAGGAGGCTTTAGGAG
>CAYUWC010000090.1:0-1459 GCA_964448355.1 uncultured Oscillospiraceae bacterium
ACTTTTTAGAAGGTATAAGTATTCCGAGAAATGAAAAATTAATGAGAATTTTTTTGAATATGGGAATTGTTGAACATACAGGACATGGGATACCTACTATTTTAAAAAGATATGGGAGAGCAACTTTTGAAATAAAAGATAATTACATTAAAGTTATAATTCTATTCGATGAGAAAGTTTTAAAAAAATGTCGGTTTAAATGTCGGTTTAACTTTGACGCATTCTGAAGACAAAGTAATAAAAATATTGTTAGAAAATTCAAATTCCACAGCTGAATCGATAGCTAATGAATTGTCGTTATCTAAAAGAACTATAGAGAGAATTCTTAGCAGTTTACAAGTTAAAGTTGTAATTGAAAGAATAGGCTCTAAGAAAATGGGAAGATGGAAAGTAATTATATAGTATTTTATTAAATTTCTTCATTATCTAAAAAAGTAAAAGTTAAATTAGGATACAAAAAAATGATGAATAATTCAGTTCTATATTTTAACGTCAAGATAGAAATATCGTTACAAATGTCGTATTAAACGAAAATAAGAAAATAGTTCTGAAATTGTTAAAAAAATGATAATTATTTAACTGCATTGAAAATGAGTGAAATAGTAAATGAATCATCTAGAACTATTCAAAGATAAAAAAGCTGAAGCAATTACATTAGATGAATATAATGAAAAATATGAAGATCTATCAAAGAAAGTAAGAGAATTAGAAAAAGAGGAAAATGTACTATCTGCAACTAATACAAACGACCAAATAAGAAAAGAGCAATTAAAGGAAATTAACAGAATCTTAAGTAATGAATCAGTTGATCTATTAGATGCTCAAATTATGAGAACATTGCTAAATTATATTAAGGTAATTGATAAGCATAATGTAGAATTCCAATTCAACTGCAACTTAAACATCATAGAAAAATTATAGGAACTAGTACAGATATATGCTAGTTCTCTTTTTGCATTTATAGACTATGAAATATTTTGTAGTAATGACGCATTATAGTAAATCGATAAGTCTTTCGCAAAAGGCTTATTTTTTTGATTTTGTATGATATTTTAACCAAATAGGGTTAGAATATCCTATTTATGAAAATAAAAGACTTTTGGTTGTGTAAACAATAGTTGTAAATACAACTATGGGATTCTTGTCAAGGAATTGAACAATTAACTTACGGGTATCTGACTTTTAGTTCCGATGGGAACTTAACCTATAATTAAAAAGCCATCTTATTGATGGTTAATTGGCATTGAGTTTAAAAAGGTATATAAAAAAATTTAATTTGGCATAATCCATAAATATACTTTAAACTAAAAAGGTCCAAAGATTATAATATTTCTTTTGGCTTTTAAAAGGTATATTTTTGAATTAAGACATTATCATAGATTAATCATAATAGGAATTCAAAATTTTAGATAAATATTGACAAGAAAGCAATGGCTATGATATAATACAAGCGCCTAAA
>CAYUWC010000091.1:0-1449 GCA_964448355.1 uncultured Oscillospiraceae bacterium
TTGCCGCCTTTTCTGGACGAACTTGGGTTCAGGGCTGAGCTTGCGGCTTTCAAAAGTGTTCTTCCGCGGCAGCTCGCCTTTATAATAGCGTTTCCGGTAGTTTTCCGGAGTGTCGTAGCCGATGGCGAAGCACGGCCGTTGTGTGTTGTAGTACTTGACATAGCGCATGATGATTTGTATGAACTCCTCCCTGCCAGAACAGCGTTCCAGCTGGAAGTCGATGACGAGTTCTTCCTTGATCCAGCCGTTCAGAGCCTCATTGACTGGGTTGTCCGTGGGCTTGCCGGCCCGGGACATCGAGCGGATGATGTTCGTGTCCTTGATGAGTTCGTTGTAGGCCATGGAGGCGTACACGCTCCCCTGGTCAGTATGCAGGATGACAGGCTCGCTGCTGCCCCGCAGCAGCGCCACGACATCCGTCAGGCCGTCTATGTACTGGTCTCTGGACCCGCGCCTGTCGGCTATTCTTGCAGTCAGGATCTCTTTCGTGAACACGTCGAAGTAGAAGGTCACCTCGAAGTAGAAGAACCTGAACTTGAATGCCGTCATGTCGGAGACGATGACCTGCCTGGGGCGGTCCACGGTCTCCCACGTGGTGAATATGAGGTTTGGGAACAGGTCCCTGACCTTCCTTGGCCGGCAGTGAGCCTTGTGCTTCGTCTCGGCCTTGATTCCCAGATACCTGCAGCACTTGTAGGCGTAGTTGTCGCTGATGGTCGCCTGCATGTTGATCCGCATATACGCAGCCGTCCAGCGGTAGCCGTGCGTGGGATGCTCCCCGTGGACTTTCCTGACCTTCGCAATCACGTCCTCGCGTCTGTTGTCACGGGGCGAAGGCTTGTGCCTCTTCCACTTGTAGTATCCGGCGCGGCTCACCCCCATCAGGGCGCACAGGCCCTTGACGGGGTTGTCGCGGGACAGCAGGTCCACTATTTCGAACTCCTCGGCCTTAAACGAACATACTCCCGTTCCCCATCTGCGTTCGTCTGAACGGCATAACTTTTTTTTAGCCGCTCGTTCTCTATGCGCAGCTTGAGGATTTCACGCTTGTAGGACTCCTCGGTGCGGTCAACGCCTTCGGGGAGCACCTCCTTGACTTCTGCATCGGCGCGGGCGAGGCCTTCCAGGCCGCCCTCGTCATACTGCTTCATCCACTTCTTCAGCGACGGCTCCGTTATGCCGTTGCTCGTGCAGAAGTCTTTGATGGAGATCAGCCGGTTACCTCTGTAACGGCGAATCAGGAACTCTTTCTCAAGAGGGTTAAGATGTTTTGCCATAATTGTTTCTCCTCCGGGCAGGATGAGGATTGGCGCTTCCTTGGGCGGTGTTGTCGCAGCCTCCTCCGGTCGGGGCTCCGCCCCTCCCTCCGAAGGCTGCGACAACTCTCTTCGCAAAGATAATCATTCAATCTTTTTCCTCCCCTCCGTGTCTACTTTTTCGAGAGCAACA
>CAYUWC010000092.1:0-1418 GCA_964448355.1 uncultured Oscillospiraceae bacterium
TTTATAATAACTTGACAATAAAAATAAAAAGGTGTATAATAAAAGCATCAAGCTGGAGGTATTACCATGAATATTGGAAAAGAAACAGAACAAATAGAATTTAAAAAGTCCACAGGGGAGCTGAAAGAAGGCATTATATCAATCGCTTCAATGTTAAACAAACACAGTAGCTGTGAGCTATATTTCGGTGTTAAAAATGATGGCGAAGCCATTGGTCAGCAGATCGGAAACGATACGCTCCGTGAAATATCACAAGCAATTGCCAATTTTATAAAGCCGCAGGTCATACCTTCTATCTCATTTGAACTTGTCGGCACAAACAATATTATTAAAGTTAGTGCATCGGGTAGCGAAAGACCGTATTCCGCATACGGCAAATATTATCTCCGTTCTGCTGACGAAGACAGAGAAATTTCTCCTTCACTGCTTCGTGAAATGATGCTTTCGGGCAATAGTGCTCTTGTCAGCATCGAGTCGCACAATCAAAACTTGACTTTCACGCAATTGCGTTTGCTCTACGCCGAAAAAGGATTGACTTTGCACGATGAAACCTTTAAAGATAATTTGAATCTACTGACTCAGGACGGGAAATACAATTTGATGGCGAACATTCTTGCCGATAACAATAGTTTTTCCATTAAAGTCGCAAAGTTTAAGGGTACGGATAAGACCGAGCTGATCACACGAAACGAATACGGATACAAGTGCCTTCTTGTTGCCATCAAACAAGTCCTCGACTATGCCGAAGCGATCAATGAAACGACTGTGAAAATAGATGGCGGACTTCGCAAGGAAACAAAACTCTTTGATAAAGATGCTTTCCGTGAAGCGTGGCTAAACGCTTGCCTTCATAATCGTTGGACGAAGCAAACGCCTCCCGCAGTATATTTTTTCAGCGACAGAATTGAAATCGTCTCCATCGGTGGTTTGCCGGAGGATTACTCCCTTGAAGATTTTTATGCCGGACGAAGCCGTCCCGTCAACCTTGAATTGCAACAGATCATGGTGCAGCTCGATTATATTGAACAGACAGGGCATGGCGTTCCTCTGATCGTATCCAAGTATGGCAGAAATGTTTTTGATATCACCGAAAACTTTATTACTGTCACTATACCGTTAGCTACTAAAGAAATGTCTGAATCTATAGAACTTGATATTGATGATAAAAGATATGACCTTACAGCAACGCAACAACAAATACTTGATATAATATCGGCGGACAGCACCGTAACCATAGCGGAGTTATCCAAGCAATTGCAAATAAGTACTACAGCCGTAAGTAATGCAATAAAAACACTAAAGGGAAAGCAGCTCATTGAGCGTAAAGGTTCGAAAAAAGGCGGGTATTGGTTTGTACTCGAATAATATCATCACTGTGATTTAGGCAATATCAAATCATGTCGCAAATGATGGTTCAA
>CAYUWC010000093.1:0-1392 GCA_964448355.1 uncultured Oscillospiraceae bacterium
TTAAGAACATGGTGGTGGAGAACAGGGCGAATGAAATCGTTTCGTTCAAGACCGGATACCATCTTGGCGAGCCTGTCCAGTATGTGAGCCGGACGGACGATGAAAGCATCACCGAGGAAGTCCTGCGGCTGAACGATTATATGCTCAGCGAGGACAAGCCCACCAAGGACAAGGAACTGGACGATTGGGCGCATATCTGCGGTACATCGTATAGAATGGTGCTTCCTGATAAATACGCCGATGTGGAAGAAGATGAAGCACCGTTCGAGATATTCACCCTTGACCCACGGTACACATTCATCGTGTATTCCAACGGCTTAGGGCATAAGCCGATGATGGGCGTTCGGTATATCAAGAAAGAGGATGGAACTCTGGTATTCTCCTGTTACACACGGGATATGTACTACGAGGTGGAAAATCCGTGGAATATCGTCCATGCTGAAAGCCAGATTTTCGGTATTCCGATTATCGAATACCCTGCGAATAACGCAAGACAGGGTGCATTTGAAATCGTTATCCCTCTGCTGGATGCGATAAACAATGTGGAGAGCAACCGCCTTGACGGTATCGAGCAGTTCGTTCAGGCGTACTGGAAGTTCGTGGGCTGTAAGGTCGAGGAAGAAACATTCAACAAGTTCAAGGAAATGGGTGCTATCATGGTGCCGCCCAACGATAACGGCGGTAACATTGATGTTGACCTTATCACCAAGGATTTGAACCAAGACCAGACACAGACCTTCGTTGACAGCCTGTACGATGCGGTGCTGACCATCGTGGGTATGCCGAACAGAAACGGCGGTTCTTCTACGAGTGACACAGGAACGGCGGTCATCTATCGGGATGGCTGGTCATCTGCCGAAGCAAGGGCTAAGGCAAGTGATTTGATGTTCCGAAAGTCCGAAAAGGAGTTCTTGAAGCTGGTTCTGCGTATCTGCCGTGATATGGCAGGGCTGAGCTTGAGGCTGTCGGCACTGGATATTCGGTTCACAAGACGGAATTATGAGAATATTTCCGAGAAAGCGAATACATTCGTTGCTCTGGCGAATAGTGGGAAAATTGCTCTGGATGACGTGTACGTTATTAGCGGCCTCTTCCCCGATCCGCAGGCGTCGTACAGAAAATACCTTGAATGGCAGGAGGTGCAACCTGATGGAAACGGCAACGAAACCGAGGCTGACCCTGACACCGGAAGCGGTGAGGGCAATTGAAGAAATCATCCACCGAAGAAATCAGGTTGAAATCAAGGTGGAAAAGAATGAGATTGTGGTTATCGAGATTAACCGCAAGAAGCGAATTTAATACATGATTGGCTGCCAAAGGTGGCAGTGAACGGCTGCAAGGGCTACTGAGATACGAAATGTATCTTGGTAGCCCTTTTTGTTTTATCTATCA
>CAYUWC010000094.1:0-1391 GCA_964448355.1 uncultured Oscillospiraceae bacterium
ATGATAAAATTTATTTACCATTTAAAGATAGTAATATGAAAATTAGTGATATAGGTAATGTTGCAAAAAATATATTTGAAGCAGATGTGAAATCTTTAAATTAGGATATGAGAATGAGTTAAACTTTAATATTAAAATGTTTTCTAAATTTGTTTCTGAAAAAATAGATAACACAAAAGAAAAAATATATGAATGCACTGATGGTGATAGGGAATTTGATGTTTTTATAGATTTGAAAAAATTAAAAAATAGTAAGATTTATTTAACGTGTTATGATAAAAATGAATCTGATATAGATTCTACCATTTTGCAGGGAATTGCTTATTATAATAAATTAAATATCATAGGATATGAATCAAATCCTGTTAGATATTATGTTGAAGGAAAACAGGAATTTGGTGTTACGTTAATGCTAGAACAATCGTGTAATATATTAGCTACAAGTATAGATGAAACTATAAATAAGATAATTAATAGTATGAAATATAATTGATACCATAATGGTATCTTTTTAAGTGTAATTAAATTAAATAACGAGTGGATAGAAAGAAGACATTTAATCAAATGTTAAATAATTCAAAGAATGTAGTTGCAAATGAATTATTATTTACTACTACTAATAGATTTTTTAGAAATATGAGCAATGAAGATTTAATGAAATTGGCTAATACTTGTATGGAATTTGTCTATGAAGATTTAGGATATACAAAAGAACAAGTATTACATGCAACATTACATTTAGATGAAAAAACACCACATATTCATTGTGTTGTTGTACCACTTATTAAGAAATTAGATAAAAGGACTAATACTAAAAGATATACTATTTCTAAAAAACAATATATTAAAGATAAATTTCACTTATCTGAATTACAAGATAAAATGAAGTCTAATAAAAATGTACTTTTTGACAAAGAGTATGTAAAAATAAAGAAAAATACTTTTGATACTATGAATAAAGTTATAGATGATGCTACAAATGTTATGAATTTACAGCTTAAACTAGAAAAGGTATATAAAGAAGTTGATAGTTATACTAAAAGTTATAAATCTTTAAAAAGAGAAAATGATTTATATAAAAATGAAGTAGAAAATTTACAAATGAAAAATGATAAACTTTATGAGAAAAATAATGAATTAAATAATCAAATAAATAGAGTTTTAAAGGCAGTTAAGAAGTTTTTTAGGAAGTTATTACAAATTGGTAGTGAAATAGTAAAAGAAGCCGCTGTTGGCGAAATAAAGCAATATTTTGATGAAAAATATATTAAAAGAAAAGATGTTGTTAATATTTCAGTAGATACAACAAAAGAAGATGAATTATTTAATTATATAGGTTATGAAAGATATTATGGTATTCCAAAATATAATGAGTTAGATGATGATTATGA
>CAYUWC010000095.1:0-1388 GCA_964448355.1 uncultured Oscillospiraceae bacterium
TATCCTCTGCAGCCGCAGTCACTCGATCTCTAGCAGCTTCCCAAGACTCTGCATAGATCTCAGATTGTCTCTCAAGCGAACCTTCCGCTCCATAAGCAGTGCTCAAATTCTCTTCAAAGAAATCCCAATTATCCATTAAAGCGATTAATTGGTTATACTGACGAACGCCAGCTACAGCCTCAGCCAATGCGACTTGTTGAGATTTACTAATGGTATCCCATTTAGCACCCATCTCATCAAGCACATCATTCATATCTCGTAAATTACCTTCTGCATCTTGAATATGAATACCTACTGCTTCAAGAGCTTTAGAATATGTACCAAGAGTAGTGCCATCTTCTAGAGTCTCTCCAAGTTCAAGGTCTTGAATACGAGCAAAGATAGTCTTAAATGCAGTACCAACTACATCGGCGCTTTGACGAGTAGTTGCTGTAACAGTTGCAAGTGCGGCGGCTGCGTACTCGTAGCTTAAACCTACCGTATCAGCGATTGCCGCAAACTTTTCAAGACCTTCGGCAATTTCATCGGTACTAGAAGCTGTTGCCGCACCTAACTCAACCATGACATCGGCGTAATATTCAATGCTCTTGCTACCATCATAGAAATTATTCCATACAGCAGTCATCTGGTCAGAAACTACCTATGCAGTTTGTCCAGCAACATTAGCCATCTTAACAGTAGTTTCAGTACGAGCTAATACTTCTTCGTCGCTTAAACCCTGTTGATAGTAAATTAGGCTTGCATCGGTATAATCTACAGTTGTAGCACTCAATGCTTTTGCCGCTTTATTAGCCTATTCAGCAAAAACTTTCATTTCATCAGCAGACTTGCCACTAACAATACGAATTTCATTTAATGATCTATCTAAATTTTTAGCATAGCCATAAGCAGTCTATAAAGCTCCAGTAAAACTATTTAAAACACTAGAAGTTAATTGCCATCTCATAGTATTTTTCATAGTTACCCAAAGCTAATCTAATAGCTTACTAGAACGCTTAATTGGCAATTCAGCCTGAGTAACTACTGATGCAACTTGTAAAAAAGCTTGTTGTCCAGCTGGCCCTAATCTTACAAGCTAGTCATAGTAAGAAGAAAGAGTCTATCCACTGCGATTTAAGCTATTTTCAAAAACTCGTAAATCTAACTTTCCAGTATCTTGATTAACAGCTTTATTTAAATTATTGGCTAGTTCTAAAGCTGCAGAAGAGGCTTGCTATAATTCTTTAGTAACTTGAGAAGATGTACCTATATGAGTCAGACTATCAAAAGCAGATTTAACCTAGGCCTCGAACTAACTGGTATCTGCTTTGATACCAACAATATATTCCATTCTTCTTGCCATACCTTTTCCTCCTTTAACACCTATATAAACAAAATAAAGGCTCTTG
>CAYUWC010000096.1:0-1383 GCA_964448355.1 uncultured Oscillospiraceae bacterium
ATGATGAAAGAAAAGCAAATGCTTATCCGTTTGTGAAAAAGTATTGTGATGAAGTCCATAAAAAATTTATTGATGAATGTTTGGGAAAAATTGACAAGATTTCATTTGAAGAAAAACTTGAAGAATATTTGATTGCCGTAAGTGATAAAGATTTAAACAGTGAAAAACTTGAAAAAGTAAAAACAGGTTTACGTAAAATAGTTTCGGAGTCGTTTACAAAAGATAAACGTTATAAAGATATGTTGGGCGAAAAAATTCTTTCGCAATATGTGAAAGAACTTTATCAAGATAATGAAGAAGCAATTGCAAGAATAGAAGAATTTAATAAATTTTCTACATATTTTACCGGCTATCATCAAACAAGGACAAATATGTATGTTAATGAGGAAAAACACACTGCTATTGCATATCGTTTGATTGATGAAAATTTGCTGACTTTTAAAAATAATATTAAATTATATACGAAATTTAAAGAAGTTTGCCCCGATAAAGTTCAACAAATAAAGGAACAATTAAACATTAATCCTGATGAACTTTTCTCAGATATTAAACAATATTCAAAATGCTTAGCTCAAAAAGATATTGAAACATACAATCTTGTTATTGGCGGAAAATCTCTTGACAACGGGCAAAAACTACAAGGAATAAATGAGTATATTAATTTATATAATCAGCAAAACAAAGATAAGACTAAATTAATAAAGTTCAAAGCATTGTATAAACAAATTCTTAGTGATACGGATTCTGCTTCTTTTGTTCTTGATGTAATTGAAAATGACAAGCAGGTTGTTGAGGCTGTAAATTCAATTTATGCAAAGTTTAAAGATGTTTTTGAAAATGAGGAATTTGTAAACGCATTTAAAAACATAAATGATTTTGATTTTGAAAAAATTTATGTAAATAATGACACCTCACTAACTTCATTTTCTAAAGAAATTTATGGTGATTATAATTATGTACAAGTTCTTTTAGAAGAAGATTTTGATAAAAATTATGTCGGAAAATTAAAATTCGGAACCGAAAAATATAATGATAACCGAGATAAAGAATTAAAGAAGAAAAAATATATTTCTTTGAAATTTATTGAAGAAAATGCAATTGAAAACGGTAAGATTGTTGAATATTTTTCATCCAAAATAAGTGAAATATTAAAAGGAATTAATTTCGCATATAGTGAATGTGGGGAAATTTTAGGTGAAAATTATTCTGAAACAGACAAAATTCTTCAAAATGATAAAAATGCCGTTGAAAAAATTAAAAACTTATTGGATTCATTAAGCGAATTACAAAGATTTGTTAAAATTGTGATACCAAAAGTTGATGTTGAAACGGATTTGAATTTTTACAATTTATTGAACTATGAAACTTTAACGGAAGTTATAC
>CAYUWC010000097.1:0-1379 GCA_964448355.1 uncultured Oscillospiraceae bacterium
AGTGGTTATGCTTACACTGGTCGTGTTAAGAGTTTGGCAGACGGCGCTAGAAGTGCTGGCCTTGAGTTCTAAGGAGTAAATTATGGCAGAAGAATTAGAAGTTAAAGTTGAAGAAACAAAAACAGCTGAAGCTGTAGAAGCTCCAGAAAACAAAAAAGAAAACAGAACTCGCAAACCTAGAAGAGATGGCAATCGCCGTCCAGAAAAGGTTTCTGATGGCTTAGAAAAGAGAATGGTTAACCTTAACGCAATCTCTAAAGTAACCAAAGGTGGAAAAACTATGCGTTACGATGCTTTGATGGTTGTTGGTGACAAGAACGGCAGAGTTGGTATCGGTATGGCTAAAGCACTTGATGTTACTCAAGCTATTGAAAAAGCAACACTTGTTGCTAAAAAACATATGATTACAGTTTGCACAGATGGTACAACAATTCCTCACGACATCATCGGTAAATTTGGTACAACCAAAGTTATTATGATGACTGCTAAAGAGGGTAAAGGTATCATCGCTGGTGGTGCTGTTCGTGATGTTGTTGAACTTGCTGGTATCCGTGATATCACAACAAAACTTTATGGTTCAAACAACCCAGTTAACTGTGTTAAAGCTACATTCGAAGGCTTAAAAGCACTTAGAAGTGCTGAACAAATCGCAGCTCTTCGTGGTAAATCAGTTGAGGAAATTAGATAGGAGGAAGACATAAATGGCAGAAACAAAGAAAACTACAGAAACAAAAACAGTTAAGTCTTCTGAAAAAAAGGAAACAGCTCCAAAAGCTGCAACCGCTAAAAAGACAACAACAACAAAAGCAGAAGCTAAAACTACAACAGCAAAAGCTACTGCAACCAAAACTGCTGCTGCAAAAACCACAACAACAAAAGCTGCTGCAACAAAATCAACAACAGCTAAAGCTACAGCTACAAAATCTACAGCTGCTAAAAAGACAACAGCAAAAACTGCTGAAGTTAAAGTAGAAGAAGTTAAAGTTGAAGCTCCAAAAGCTGAAAAGAAAGTTGCTCCAAAGAAAGCTGAAGGTCCAATGATTAAAGTTACTTTGGTTAAGAGTGGTTCAGGTAGACTTCAAAAACAAATTAAAACACTTAAAGCTTTAGGTTTAAACAAAACAAATTCATATAACATTTTGCCAGACAACAAGGCAGTTCGTGGTATGATTTTCGTTGTTAAACACTTAGTTCGTGTTGAAAATGTATAATAAGGAGAACTCTTATGAGAATTAATGAATTGAAACCAGCTGAGGGTTCAGTTTCAAAGTCAAAAAGACTTGGTCGTGGTATTGGTTCAGGTCTTGGCAAAACTTCTGGTAAGGGCCACAAAGGTCAAAATGCTAGAAGCGGCGGCGGTGTTAGACCAGGATTTGAAG
>CAYUWC010000098.1:0-1379 GCA_964448355.1 uncultured Oscillospiraceae bacterium
TTGATGATAATAATGCTCTGTCTTTCGCTTGCAAGCGTTATTTTCACGTCAATTAACAATATTTCGGACAATGTTAAAACATATGCGATCCACAATCTTGTCGGTGCTTCGAGAAGAAAGATAGTCGCATACTCCGTTCTCGAAACGTTTGTATACTGCTTTGTCGGCTTTATTGCGGGATATTTATGGTTTGAAATGTTGTTTAACGTAAGAGACTTTCACAACGAGCCTGCGTACTTGCCGAGCATGAAAACGTCATTGACGGTGGCTTGCTTGTTCGTTGCGCTGTCATGTCTTTTCGCATATGTTTTCGTTAACATAAAGCTTCGCGGATACAGTATTTCATCGCTTATTCGAGGCAACGAGGTCCGCAAGGGCAGAGGTTTTTCTCTTTACAAGATCATAACGTTTGTAATGCTTTTGTTTGTAAGTATTTGCGTGACGTTTGTTACAAGCTACAACTGGTTAAACGATCATATAGACAAATATCAACACGACTTTTTCAGCACGAACGCATACTGGATAACGCTTAACTCATTATCTCAGGAAAATGCTCCTACGTTAAAACTTGAATACGATATCGAAGAAGTAGATAATTATATCATAGACAAACTTGACAGACTTAACTACGATTCGTCGCTCGGACCGTGTATTCGAGGTACATATTTCAAGGGTGATGTTGAGCTTCCCGAAATGACGTGGGGCAGATATTTCACGCAAGAAGAAGTTACACAAAAGAGTAATTATGTTGTTGTGGGCAAAAACGTTCTTGAAGACTTTACGGAAGAAAAAGACGGAAAGAGGATATATGTTTACAACAACAAAGAATACGAAGTTATAGGAGTAATGGGTCGTGAGGGTCACGATACGTCCGTAGATAACTGGGCTTTCTTCACTCTCCCGACATTGATGAACATATACGGGGCGAAAGGTTCTTACACTATAGACGCTCCGACGTTGGAAGAAGCGGAAAAAGTTTTGGAGATAATAGAAGAACAGGTCTCGCAGATAAGCAGCTATTATTCAAATCCCGTAAATACGGACACGGATATAGGTATAACGACGTATATACTTAATCTGTTTATAGCGCTTATAGCGTTAACGGCTGCGGTATTCGGTATATATTATATAGACAAGATAACGAAGACGATAAACGTTAAAAAGTTTGTGGGTTATTCGGGACTGATGATATTTGCGGACACTGCAGTACAGTTCATAACCATATCCTTATTGGCTTACATGATAGGCAACTCTTTAATGTGGCTCTTATCTAAAACGCTGCTGCAAGATCTGCTGTTGTTATCCGCATTCAAGATAAACTTACCTATACTCGCTTTCTCTTTCGCTGCAATACTTCTGTTGGCATTCATTCTTTCGAT
>CAYUWC010000099.1:0-1347 GCA_964448355.1 uncultured Oscillospiraceae bacterium
ATTTGCGCGCAGGCTTTCCGCAAACTCTCTTTTTTTCTTCCACTCGGCAATATTTACATTTTATATTCATATACATTTTGAAATCTTATTCAAATATCAATTTTTGATAAATAATGTGTTTACTCACTTATAAATTACTATTACGATTTTCAATTTAGATTGTTTCTTGCAAAATTTAAAATCTCATTTCACACCAACTCAAACCTTTACACCTGCTAATGTTTTATATCGTTTATAGATTTTTCATTGCATAGATTATTCCCAAAATCTCCTTATCGCTTTTGGGTTTTGGTGGTTGCAAAATTCTCGTATAAGTCAATGGAATAAAATATTGCGTAAAACTTTTATGGCTATGCTTGTGCATAGTCTTTTTTATTGCTTCAAAACAATATTTTCTTCTTTCTCATTGACTTCTACATAAAAATATTAAGTTTACAAGATTTAACCCCAATTTTGCACCTTTTTTCACCTTGCCAAAAGGCGATAAAGGAGCTTTAGTTATGAGAAAATTTGTAAACGAAAAAATTGATTTAAGTGATGATGTGGTTATTACTCACGAAAATGTAAAAACACTTGGCGAAAAGATTGCACTTTGTGCTACTAAAAATGCAAGAAGATTTGCTTATGGAAAAATAGATGTTCTATATGCAAAATTACAACACGATATTTTCCATAAGAACACATTTTCAGATGGTTATGATATTGCACAAGAGGCAATTTGCTTTCTATGTTCCTACATTGGACATAAATTAGGAGAAATTTGTGTTCCAAACATTCATAAGAAATTGGATAATATCCGTATGGGTTGTTTTAAACATATTTACGCATATTTAAGAAAAGAACGCAAAGTTATTGAACAAGAAAACATTGAGAACTGCATAATAAAAGTAGATGAAGATTGCCTAAAAACACCAGAAGATTATGCACGAGTTAGAAAAATAATTAAGCAATTAAATTTAACAAAAGCCGAACTAGAAACTTTGTATTGCTTTTACAATCAAATGACTTACACGAACATTACCGAATTTTTACATATAGATAGAAGAACTGTTGCAAGAAGAAAAAAGAAGATACAAGAAAAGTATGTTTTAGCTTTTGGAAATATATAAAAATAAACTTTTTAAGTGTAAAACACACAAATTTTCAGTTTTTGCCTTTACTTTTGCGTTTTTCGTGCCTTTTAAGTGTAAGGATGTTTCAATTAAAAAACATCAACCAAAACAACTAATTACAAAACTTTATAAAAATTTCACCACCTTTTAATTTGTCAATACATTCACTTTTTCAAAAATTTGAAATATGCTTTTTGTGTAATTACCATTAGCGATGATACATTTTGTTATGTTT
>CAYUWC010000100.1:0-1333 GCA_964448355.1 uncultured Oscillospiraceae bacterium
CCCAAGTTGCTACGCTGGAACCGTAGCAGATGGGTTTGTTGGTTGTGACTATCTGATAATTCCGGTGTCCCTCTCAGCAGCGTCAACAACTTCTTCGCCGCCGCATCAAAAGCACCTTCCGTGTACAATGCGGGGAATATCTGCGCCGCCCTTGGCGTGTCCATGGATGAGTATTTCGCCATCCGTCCCGCCGCCACGCCGGATGAGTTGCGGGAGCTGACGGCGCGTCTCCACACCGCAGAGCTGGAAATCTCCCGGCTTCGCGGTATCGTGGACAAGCAGACGGCCATCATGGCCATTCAGCGCAAAAACGGTATCGCCATCTCCGCCATCAGCTTTGCGGTCATCGTGGCGCTGTTAGTCCGGCTGCTGGTGTTCGACCACTCCATCCCCGATGCCGGACTTATCATCAACGGCGAAACGACACTGGGCGCATGGCTGCTGATCGTCGGCGTGGCGGCGGTGGGCGTACTGCTGGGTGCACTGCTGCTCCGTATGGCCATGCGCAACACACCAAAGATCGAATCGGAGGAGGTTGGGAAGAAGTGAAAGCCACAACCATTGGCGAACCAGTAATGCTGCGCGTAGCACTTTATATCCGCGTATCAACGGAAGAACAGGCAAAATTCGGAATAAGTCTGGCTGCGCAGGAAGATTATCTTGTACGATATGCAAACGAACAGGGTTACAAAATCGTAAAGATATACCGGGACGAAGGGTGCAGCGCAAGAAAACCTGTATCAAAGCGCCCGGTCATGCTGGAACTGTTAGAGGATGTCAAGGCGAAAAAATTTGACAGAGTTCTCATTACCAAATTTGACCGATGGTCAAGAAATGTGCGTGAGTATCACAACGTTCAGGCCATATTGGACGCAAACGGTGTCACATGGCAAGCGGTTATGCCCATTTTTTCGCAGAATACGACATTGCTTCTGAAAGTCCTCTTAATGAGCGGGAGAACAACCGGTAAATTCAGTTGTACGGTTTTTCTTCGAGACATTTTCAGACCTCATCAACACGCTTTGTGTATTCTGAATAAAAATAGGCAGACTAGTTTGTGAACTTTTGAGACAAGAAAAATCAGTCAAAACTATTGACATCTTGATTTTTCTTGTCTATAATACAAACAGAACTTAATCAAGGCAACAAAAACCAAGACCCCCATACGAAAAAACTGATTGCGGGTTTATAGCCGATATTTTGTTGGCTGACACTTACAGAATAAACGCTTTTGGCGGGATTGTCAAGATAAAGTTCTTAAAAATTTGACTGCGGCGGGGAAAAGAAAAACCGCCAACGGTAGCAACGTCGGCGGTTTTTCCCCGATTTTGTT
>CAYUWC010000101.1:0-1332 GCA_964448355.1 uncultured Oscillospiraceae bacterium
TCGTTAAAGTTATCGAACGTCGGAGTCATTGTGAGATTGAACCTACCGTCATCCGATACGAACTCCCACGGCTCCATATATCTGCCCTTAGGGAAATTCTTTACGTCGACGGAACCGATTTTTTGAGCCTTTCCGTCATAGAATAAACAAGTTTCCGTACCGTGGGATTCGTCGCCTATCGCCCAAGTGATTTCAAATCCGAACAAATGCTCCTTGCCGTCCGCGCCGATTACGTACTGCGCGCCGTTGCCCCAATACCATACGAGTTTATAAGGCGTGCATACTCTGCCCCAGTCAAGGACTGCAAACGTTTTGGATTTATCGAACGTGGCAATAACCTCTCCGTCGAGTTTAACGGTCGCGCGAGCCGGCATACAGTTTTGCTTGGTCGTCATAAAATAACGAGTCGGATAGTTTTTGAAAGGAAGTACCGTGGTGATGTTTTCAAGACCTTCGGGAATATCCATTTCGACTTCGCATTCCATAGTTTTTCCTTGGAAAGGTCCGCTGAAAGTCAACGTGCGCGATGTTTCTTTTGTATCGAAGACGGCGTGGAATTTGCCTTTTCGGTACTCAAAGTAGTTGGGAACGTCACCCTTAGCGGGCAAAACGTACTTGTTCTTACCGCCGAGGAACAAAGACATACTCTCCTTTTTAGCACCCGTTACAAGGTCGCGTAGGCACGCCGAGCAGTACCCGCCGACAGAGATGTTGGCAAAGCTTATCTGAAGCATTTTTTCGCCGTCGGAAATTTGGTAAAAGTCCCATTCCTTGGCACGCCATTGAGGTTTGGTCTTTGTGCGATCGTATGTAAATTTATTCGTACGTGCCCAACCTGCAACAAGAAGTTCGCCGTTTTCGCCGAGTAAAGGTGTTTCTTCCGTATACTCTCTCTGTTCACGTTTTTTATCGAGTTCGAACCAGCTCTGATAAGTTTTGGGAATATTCTCCATTTTTTACCTCCGTGCGTTATTGTTATCTATATTATATAATGTTTTCTATCCGTATTCAATACCGAAATGCAAAATTTTAGATACCGCGTCTAACTACCAACCGAACGGAAATAATTATTTTGAAAAAACATTTCTCAATTTTTTAATATTTAATAGACATCTTTCATAACTTATGTTATACTACTAAAGGTACGGCGCCATAGCCAAGTGGTAAGGCACGGGTCTGCAAAACCCTCACCCCCAGTTCAAGTCTGGGTGGCGCCTCCAAAAACAAAAGCACTTCGCAAGAAGTGCTTTTGTTTTTGGAATGATGTGTTCCGCTTGGCGGAACGTGATGTGCACTTCGTGCGTGATGTTAGCTTCGCTAATGATGTGCGCT
>CAYUWC010000102.1:0-1308 GCA_964448355.1 uncultured Oscillospiraceae bacterium
GGTTAGTTATAAGGAGCTTAATTATGAAACTTATGGAAGGTAAAAGAGGCGTTATTTTTGGCGTTTCCAACACTCACGGTATAGCTTACGGTATTGCGAAACAATTATTTGAAGCAGGTGCGGAAATCGCTTTCACTTATGCGGGAGAAGTTATGGAAAAACGTGTCCGTCCGATTGCCGAAAGCATGAATGCTAAAATTATTATGTCTTGTGACGTGACAAAAGAAGATGAGGTAAAAGCCGTTTTTGATGAAATCGAAAAAGTTTACGGAAAAATCGATTTCGTTGTTCACGCTGTTGCTTTTGCAAAAAGAGAAGATTTAACCGGTGAATTTATCGATACTTCAAAAGAAGGTTGGGATATTGCAATGGGAGTCAGTGCATATTCATTGGTTACTTTAACCAGAAATGCAAAGCCCGTTATGAGGGAAGGCGGTTCAATCCTCGCTTTAACATATCTCGGCGGTGAAAAGGTCGTTCCGAGCTACAATGTTATGGGAGTCGCAAAAGCCGCTCTTGAAGCATCGGCAAGATATTTAGCGGATAATATGGGCAAATACGGGGTAAGAGTTAACTGTATTTCGGCAGGTGCCGTTAAAACACTTGCTGCAAGCGGTATCGACGGTTTCGGTAAAATGTTGAAAGCTGCCGTTTTAAAAGCACCGTTAAAAAGAAATGTTACTTTGGAAGATGTCGGCAAAACCGGACTTTATTTATTATCCGACCTTTCTTCGGGAGTAACCGGCGAAGTTATACATGTTGATTGCGGTTGCCATTGTGTTTATACTTCTTCCGATGAAATGGATTTATTGACAAAATAAGTAATAAACAACATATAAAAAGGAGAGTTAAAGCTCTCCTTTTTTGCTTAGATTATTTTAAAAATCTTGGTGTAAATTGCATTTTACATTCTTTTACTCTCTTTGAGAGAAAACTTGTTTGTGTGGCAAACCGGAATGTAAGTCGGGTTTGCAAAGCGTAACCCAATAAAAACTTATAAAATAATGAAAAATGTTATCTAAAATGAATTTCAAATTGAATTATAATGTTGGGTTTCATTACATTACATTTCACTCAACAGCAACTTTTAGCAAAATAGAAATAAATTGCACATTTACAATTGAATAATTATCGCAAAGGTACAATATCTAATTTGTAGCCTAATGGCACAAGGATTTTTAGTAATGTATCAATTTGCGGGGCAGATTTAGAACGCTCTAATCTTGCAATATACTCTTGTTTTATATTGCATTTTTTAGCAAATTCAGCTTGAGTTAAGCCAAGTTCTTTTCTAATGTTAATTAATTT
>CAYUWC010000103.1:0-1291 GCA_964448355.1 uncultured Oscillospiraceae bacterium
ATTATTTTTAATACTCCAAATAGATGTTGTCGCCATACTTAAGGTTTAGCCTTTCGATATATTGGATTTTGTGGTGGGAGTAAAAATCCGTTGCTTGCTTATAGACATAATCAAACATAGATTATCTCTTTTGATATAATTTCATCAGCCATATTTTTATAATTATTCATCAATTGTACCCATTCCATTTGATTATTTTCTTTATTTTTTTCAGATAGTTTATCATCATTTTTAATATAATTATTCATTAAAATATTATATCTATTTTCACATTCTTTACTTACTGAAAGAAGATAATTTGTTAATTCATTTTTCATTAAAAGTGTAGTGTATAATGCTTTTTTATGCTCCTTAATATAATTTAATCTTAAATAACCATACTTGTTTATTTGCTCATAATTTTGATTTTCTATTATTAAATTTGGTAATAAATAATCTCCAACTTTTGTATATTCAATATTCATATTTTTATCAATTCCTTTCTAATTTTCTAATGTTTTATTTGTTTTATAACTTACAATTCCATATCTATCTTTAATATTTTCTTTTACTATTGGGAAGTTATTTGTATTAGTAAGTGCAACAAATCTTATAATTTCTTCATCATCTTTTGGTTGATATTCTAAAATAATTTCATTAGTTTCATTATCAAAACTTTCATATATTTCATAAAAAGATGTTTCAAAATGTTCATTCATTTTAGTTAAATATTTATTTAATTCTTCTTCAGTCATTCTGCCACCTTTGATACATTCTTCTTTATTATCAACCATAACAGGAACTGCTACATCAAATATTCCTGCTTCATAAAACTTTAATAACTCTTTAATAAATCCGTTTCTAAAATTAATTTTTTCAAGAATTAAATTACCTTTACTATCTTTTTTTATTTCAATAGTATCAATAAATTTTGATATAAATTCTTGTTTTTCAGATTTATCCATATCATTCCATTTTGATTTTAATAATGAATTTAAGGTATCAAGTCTTATCATTTTTTCTCTTTCTAGATCTCTTTCTGCGAGTAATTCGTGTGGAGAGTAGTTAAAAGTTTCTAAATTAACTAACTCTAATTTTTGATTTTCTAGGTTGGCAAGTTTATCCTCAATTAGTTTATAATCTTCTTTAAAATCATCCATTTCAACAATGCCTTTTATATATGCTTGTTTAATTCTATCTCTTTGTTTTTCTAAACTTCTTATCTCTTTATCAATGATAGTTGTATCGATTCTATTGTTTTTATCTTCTAAAATAGGTAAGAAGAATTTTTTAACAGCCATATCATATTCTA
>CAYUWC010000104.1:0-1287 GCA_964448355.1 uncultured Oscillospiraceae bacterium
TTTTTCAAATCCGTGGATTTGGCGGCGGACATATGGGAGCCGTATATATAATAGGTATCCCCGACTTTCAGAATGGAGGGGTCGTGGACGGAAGCGGCGGAAGTGACGGTTCCGATGGGGATGCTGCTCATATCCACCGTAAAATCGAGCTGAGAATAATCGATGGTGGGGTCTGTCGGGTCTTCGGCCTGGGGTACACAGCCAAGCAAAGATGCCAGCAGGGCAGCTTGCGCGGCAAATGCCAGCGCCCGGATGATCACGCTTTTCATAGTGTTTTCCTCCTAAATATGACAAAGTGTGGTAAATTCTAAATTACTTTAGGTTTCTCCATAATTATATAGTCAGTTTTGCATAATGTCAATATGTTCCTTTCGCGGGAAATGCAATAATTTCCACAGTTTTTCTCGAAAATTTTATCCTTGACTTTTTCCTGCGATGCCGTAGTATAAAATAGAAAGCAACAGCAGGAGGTTCCTTATGTCGATTCGAATCGCAACACCGGCGGATATTCCGGGCATTTTGGCTATATATGCCCCGTATATTCTGCAAACGACCTATACTTTTGAGTATACCGTCCCGACGGAAGAAGAATTTTTCGACCGTTTTGCCCAAATCTGCCGGCAATTTCCCTTTTTGGTTTGGGAAGAAAAGGGCCATATTCTGGGATATGCCTACGGCAGTGCGCCCTTTGAGCGGGCGGCTGCAGCCTGGTGCGCCGAGGCGAGCATTTATTTGGAGCCGGCGGCACAGGGACGGGGCATTGGCAGAAAATTATATCGAGCGTTGGAAAACTTGTTGTTTTTACAGGGCTACCGGGTGATTTATGCGCTGGTGGTGGATGAAAACCCCGTCAGTTTGGCGTTTCACCGGGCGCTTGGCTACGAGGATGGCGTGTATATGCAACGCTGTGGCGTGAAATTCGGACGGTGGCTGGGGGTGCACTGGTTGGAAAAACGGTCGAAAGTTGTCGAAATACCCAGTCAGCCACCGAAAAGTTTCCCGGCACTTATGGAAAGCGACGAAAAAATTGTGAATATTTTAGACGATTTGCCCCTTTCCTAGTGAAGAAAAATATGATATGTTATATGTGAGAGATTACCGCCGCAATTTTCGGCTTTCGAAATACGGAGGAGCAATGGAAAGGATGTATCCATTATGAACGTCAGCGACCAGATTTACTATTACCACAACGGCACGGCCACCCACACATGGGAATTTTTGGGCTGTCATCCGGACTCCCGGGACGGTCAGGACGGATTCGTTTTTCGGGTCTGGGCACCCCACGCC
>CAYUWC010000105.1:0-1201 GCA_964448355.1 uncultured Oscillospiraceae bacterium
ATTAAACCTCTTGATTTACATCAAGTATTAGTTCGTTCACCATTAACTTGTGAACTTGAATATGGTATTTGCCAAAAATGTTATGGTTGGGCAATGACAACTCAAAAGATTGTTGATATTGGTGAAGCAATCGGTATTATCGCAGCTCAATCAATTGGTGAACCTGGTACACAGTTAACAATGAGAACATTCCACACTGGTGGTGTATTCAAAGGTGCTGGTGCAATGAAGGAAATCATCGCTGATGTTGATGGTAAAGTTGCAACAAAAATCTTTACAAGAGATTTAAGAACTAGACACGGTGATAACGTAGCTATTACAGTTCAAGAATCTGATTTAGAAATTAAAGGTTCTAAATCTAAAAAATATCATATTCCATCAGGTGCAATTCTTCTTGTTAATGAAGGTCAAGAAGTTAAAAAAGGTGATAAAATCGCTATTTATGAACCTGCTTCAGGTGGAGATGGTAGCCGTTTAACAGAAAAAGCTACAAGAGATATTACTTCTGATTTATCAGGTGAAATCGTATTTGAAGATTTCGTTGCTGATGAAAAGAAAGACAGACAAGGTAACGTTTCAAGAACAGCAAGTAAAAATGGTATTGTTTGGGTATTAGGCGGTGACGTTTATAACCTACCAGGCGGTTCAACAATTCTTGTTGAAGACGGTAAAGCTGTTAAAGAAAACGAAAAACTTGCTGAAATCCACGTTATTTCTGAACACGGTGGTGAAGTAAGACTTGGTGATAACTTAGTTGTTGAAGATGTTAAATTTGATGGTAAGAAAATCAAGAAGATTGTTCAAGGTAAAGAATTAACAATTGTTATTGCATCAATTTCTGCTTCAAATGCAACATTTGAACAAACTAAGAAAGAACAAATTTGGACAGTTGATAAAACTGGTGAAAAATATATCGTTAAAGCTCCTGTTGATACAGTTGTTGAAAGTGGTATGATTATTGCTGAGTTAATCGATGAAGAATATACTGTTCCATCAAGTGGTGAAATCAGATATAACGGTATTGAAGTTGATGAAAATCAAATCATTACAAAACCTGGTGAAGTAATCTTTATTCCAGATGAAATTCACCAAGTAAATAAAGACTCAGCATTAAAAATGGTTGAATCAGGTACATTTGTTACAGCTGGTACAGAAGTTGTAAAAGACTTATATGCACACATTGATGGTATTGTTGAAATTA
>CAYUWC010000106.1:0-1199 GCA_964448355.1 uncultured Oscillospiraceae bacterium
GGTAGTCTTATAATTGAAATAAAATTAAATTTATCTTTTTGATTATAATCAATTCCATTTATTCCATCTTGCCACCAAAATCCTTCAAGTGGCGGAACAACATATTCAAAAAATCCATCTATTTTATAATTTCCCTTATAACTCATTTTTATTGTATAAGCAATACCATATAATAAACCAACCGTATTTTGATAATCTCCATTTTCTTCATTTGGATTTCCTGTTCCTCTTACTGCAATATAATTCATCTTAGGTATCGTAACTATACTTGGTTTATTTTTAGGCATATAAAACTCTTTATACTCTTTTTTATAATCAAATGCCATTATATCCCTCACTTTCTACTTTATTGGTACTTGTATTTCTGTTAACCAATCTTCCACATTTTCTTTATTCCAAATTCCCTCAATATAACATTCTCTTGGAAAATCTGTTATTTCCAACTTATTATCTTCAATGTACTTCATAATCTTTGCATAAGAATTTCCTAGATTATCATATGCTCCTTTGTGATAAATACAAATACATTTTGTTTCAGGAATAGACATAAATTTAATGCTTTCATTTTCTTTAAATGGAGTATCTTCTTTAATTACTGCTTGAGCATATCTTACTTTTATATTTTTTTCTTTATACTCTCCATCTAAATAATTAACATAGCAGTAATCAGGTTCAACACATTTAATATTGGGATTTAATTTCATACACTCAGTTCCAGAACTTAAAATAAATTCTGATGCTTCGCTATAATCTTTTAAAACACCTTCTTTATAATAAACATAATAAGCAGGTAATACCTTTTCAATAATTTCTTCTTTCATAGTATTTTCCTCCAATAAATAATTAATTTTGGATAGCTTATTGTTATATTCAAAAATAGTATTTTCTAATTCTTTCTTTTTTGTTTTAAGTAATTCATTTAAAGACTCATTTTTAATTATTATTTGCTTTATTTCATCAATTGTTAATCCAATTTGTTTTAGATAGATAATTCTTGATAATTCTAATAATTGATTACTTTCATAGTATCTATAACCATTGGATTCATCCACATATTTTGGAATTAATAACTTTTCTTTTTCATAATACCTTAAAGCCTTAACAGTAACTTTTGCCATTTTAGAAAAATCACCTATTTTTAACATAATATCGCCTCCTAAAAATATTTATACACCATCCCCTAAGAGGAGAGTCAATAC
>CAYUWC010000107.1:0-1181 GCA_964448355.1 uncultured Oscillospiraceae bacterium
TATCAAACAGAAAGTTGGTTTCTTCATTAAGACAAAATGCTTCTGGTCAGCATGGTGCAGCAAGAAAGAAACTTTCTGAATACGCTTTACACTTAAACGAAAAACAAAAAATCCGTTTAACATATTTAGTAAGCGAAAAACAATTCGTTAGATATTATAACGAAGCAAGCAGAAGAAAAGGTGTTACAGGCACTATTCTTTTACAATTATTAGAATCAAGATTAGATAACATTGTTTTCAGAACAGGTTATGCTATTACAAGAAAACAAGCAAGACAAATCGTAAATCACGGTCACGTGCTTGTAAATGGCAAAAGAGTTGATATTCCATCATTCTTAGTAAAACCAGGAGATGTTATCACATTTAAAGCAGGAAGCAACGATTTTGTAAAATCTGTTTCAGATTCAATCGATTTAGCACTAGCACCTGCTTGGATGACAATTGACAAAGATGCTTTAAAAGTAACTTTCGACAGAATTCCTGAAAGAGAAGAATTAGACCCTGAACTTAAAGAGCAACTTGTTATCGAGTATTATTCTAAATAATTGTAGGAGATTAATTATAATGGAATTGAAAATTAAATGTATAAATACAACAACTAGTTCAGACGGATCACAATACGGTAAATTCGTAGTAGAACCGTTAGAAAAAGGATTTGGTCAAACAGTTGGTAACGCTTTAAGAAGAGTATTATTATCTTCTTTAGAAGGCGCAGCTGCTACTTCAATCAGAATTGAAGGTATTACACACGAATACACATCAATTCCTGGTATCGTTGAAGATGCTATCGACATTATGTTGAATTTAAAAGGTTTAACAGTTAAAACTGAAGATAAAGATCCTCAACACTTAAGATTAGAAGTAGATAGACCAGGACCTGTACTTGCTAGTGATTTACAATTACCTGCTGGTGTAAAAGTTGTAAATCCAGACTGGTTGATTTGTACAATTTCAGAAGGTGGCAGCATTTCTGCTGATATTACTATCGAAACAGGAAAAGGCTACAGATCAGTTGACGTATTAAAAGAAAACAAAGGTAATATTCCAATCGACTTATTACCAATCGACGCAACATTCATGCCAATCAAAAGAGTTCGTTACAACGTAGAAAATACTCGTGTTGGTGACGTTATCGACTATGATAAATTAACTCTTGAAATTTGGTCAAATGGTAGCATTGA
>CAYUWC010000108.1:0-1144 GCA_964448355.1 uncultured Oscillospiraceae bacterium
TGCAAATTTGAGGAACTTTTTCAAATACTTGGAAATAACACCTTTTCAAGAGAATGTTTAAATTATACAAATGTCGGAGTTAAAAATATTCATTATGGAGATATACTAGTAAAATATAATACTTGTATAAATGATGAAATAGACCAAATCCCTAATATCAATTCAGATATAAATTTAAATAAAATTTCGAATGATAATTACCTTAAAGTTGGTGATATTATTTTAGCCGATACTGCAGAAGATTATACTGTTGGAAAGGCATGTGAAGTAGTTTCTTGTAAAGCAAAAATTTTATCAGGGTTACACACAATTCCTTGTCGCCCCAAACAAGCTTTTGCAAAAGGTTATTTAGGTTATTATCTTAACTCTGCAGAATATCATGATAAATTAATTCCATTGATTACAGGAATAAAAGTTTCTGCAATCAGTAAAAAAGAAATTAAGAAAACTAACATTAAATATCCTATTTATGAAGAACAGGAGAAAATTGCATATGCACTCTTATTAATTGAGAATAAATTAAATTTAAACATTAAAAATTTAAAATTGTTTGAAACATACAAAAAAGGATTGCTTCAGCAATTATTTATATAAACATCTGTTGTAATAAACCTTTTTTGTAATCATTATAAAAATTAAGTAAATTAGTTTGTTTTTCTATAATTTTATCCAACTTTGATATTATATCTGAAATTTTTACCTGCTCATTATATACAGGACACAAGAATTTATACTTAGAATATTCTTTAGCATTTATTCCGGGTTGCCCTGAACGAGCTGACATTATTGATACCCATTTTTTGTAATTAAAAGTTTGAGTAATATAAAAAATAAAATTACTACAATATTCTTCTTTTATTGAAAATTTTATTAAAAATCCTGCAAAGTACATCTTCCCGTCATTTTCATTATATAAATAAGTTTTTCCTGTGCTTGCACCTGTTCTTGCAAATAATAAGTCATTCATTTTTAACTTGTATTCATCTAATAAAACACAGTCTGGAGAAACAATATCTAAATTATTATATTTACCTGTATTCTCATTAATATCAGTAATTCTAATATATTTATTTTCACCATCATATTCTTTTGAAGCAGCATTTAGCCCATAAGATATGTTATTGGTTCCTTCTCCAAGAGTTTT
>CAYUWC010000109.1:0-1130 GCA_964448355.1 uncultured Oscillospiraceae bacterium
CTTTTAAGGATTACAGATTTATCCCTACTAAATACACTATAAGATTGCAATAAAGTCCTTAGAGCAATACAATATCTTGATTCCTAGAGCTAGAAAAATTATATAAACGATTTCGGATTACATATTCCCGCATATCCCCTTTATCGCAAATTGGCTTAACGGTCTGCCGGGGGGCTGTGAAAGCCGTTACGATTCGAAGATCGTCCGTTTCCCGGAGAGGAAAAGCGGCGCAGAGTGGGGAATATGGGCTGTGCGATCTGCCGGTTCGATTTTTGGTGCAGCAGAATCGTGGGTCAGAGTTCATGGGGAGCGGCTTGTCTATCCGACCTTCGCCGAGGCCGCTGAGGCAGCAGAGGCATACAACGTCTATATTGGAACGGAGAATATCAGTTACACCCCGAAAGCTGTATAAAGAAAAATTCCCCTCGCTGTTCTTGACAACAAGGGGAATCATAATTATAATAAACATAGAAAAGGGCGTTACCGATAAGCGGTTAGCCTTAAGAAGTCAGTTCATAAGAAATGACCGCACTCTTGGCCGGGGCGGTCATTTCGCTTCTGTAGTAAGTATGTACAGCGTTGCCGCTAAACACACCAGAAACCGCAGTACCTTGTACAGCCGTCTTTTCCACATTCGCATCACCTCCCTTCACGGGAAGTGCTAACCGCCTACCGTATATGGCAACGCCCTGCTCCTTGCGGAGCGAATTTATTATAACAGGGCTGTCGCAAAATGTCAAAATATATTCTGGACATTCTGTTATAATAAGCGAAGGAAAACGGGAGTAAGTAGGAAAAAGAACGTTGTCTACTTACTCCCGCTTTATGAGTTGACCCGCACGAGTGTGGGTTATTTTGGGCTTCGGGTTCGGCTCTCTCACCATGATCTCAGACAAATCGCACTCCAGTGCTTCACAGATGAGGTCCAGATATTCCAGATTTACTCGATCTGCCATTTCGTGGTACATCTCATTGATTGTGGTTGGCCTGATTCCCGTTGCCCTTGCGAGGTCGGCTTGTGTCCAGCGAACTTCGCCAAGCTTTCTGGACAACTTAATTCTAATCATGTCTAGCGCTCCTCTCGTTAAAATATAACATCTATTGTCACATCCTGTGGGAAATTGTTGGAT
>CAYUWC010000110.1:0-1121 GCA_964448355.1 uncultured Oscillospiraceae bacterium
ATAATACTTTTGTAACTCCAGTATTTAATGGTTCAACATCTTTACGTGATGCGGCAGGACAAATGATAGAAGAAGTTGTTAAGAGTACCAATAAAAAACAAGAAATAAATGATAAAAAGATTAAAGAAATTTTTAGTAATGTTATGTCTCTTTATCGACTTGATAAAACGAAAACTGATTTAGGAAAACTACCAAAAACAGCAGTAATTTTACTTTGTTCTATTGGAGTGGCATGGGTTTTGATTGGTACATATGTGGTTTTTGAAAAAATAAGAAAGAAAAAAAATTATAATTGATTTGACTAAATTTGTTAGTTGGATTATAATATTATTGTTTAAAAAACAAAGTTTTAAAAAAGGAGAAAAAAATGAAGAAATTTTTTGTTTTAATGTTTTCATTAGTTTTAATGTTTGTATTTGTTGGATGTGGAAATGAAAAATCTAACGCTATGTCATATGAAGAATTTACTAAAGCTGAACTTGATACTGAAGTTGTTGTTGAAAGTTATATTCAAGCAGTTCAAGTTTATAGTGAAAGTTATCAAAATACATCATTATATTTACAAGATAAAGATGGAGCATATTTTGTTTATAGATTAGCATGTACAGCTGAAGAATATGCAAAATTTACTAAAGGTACAAAGGTAAGAGTTACTGGAACTAAAGCTGAATGGTCTGGTGAAGTTGAAATTACAGATGCTAAAGTTGAAGTTTTAGAAGGCACATATACTGCTAGTGCAAAAGATGTAACAAGTTTACTTGGAACTGATGAATTAATTAAGAGCCAAAATCAATTTGTTGCTTTTAAGGGATTAAAAGTTGAAGCAAGTAAAGATGGAGATGGAAATGAAGTAGCATTCTTATACAACTGGGATGGTTCAGGTGATGAAGGAAGCGACTTATACTTCAATGTTTCATATAATGGAAAAACTTATCAATTCTTAGTTGAATCAGATTTATGTAATAAAGATAGTGATACATATAAAGCTGCCAAAGAATTAAAGATTGGTGATACAATTGATTTAGAAGGCTTCTTATATTGGTATAATGGTGCAAACCCTCATATCAGTAAAATTACTGTTAAATAATTGAATTTAGGCAACCCTCGGGTTGCTTTTATTT
>CAYUWC010000111.1:0-1119 GCA_964448355.1 uncultured Oscillospiraceae bacterium
ATCGTTTCCCGTGCAAAAAACTACAAGGAGAGAAAATTATGGCATACCCTAAATGCAAAGTATATAACGACGGAAGTCATTACATAGCAATACCGCATACCACCCGACCTAAATTGCCAAAGCGTTATCGTTCGGAAGAAATTATTGAAGTCGCAGAAAACACGTTTAACGACAACAAAAGTGAAGTTAAAACGCCGTTATTGACACAAGACGACGAAAGTAAAGTCGTTTCGGAAGAATGTCTAAACGAAGCAGAAACGCCACCTAAAACAAGAAGAATGACTCATAGGCAACTGTTTGACGAATTATATGCAGAATGTAAAGACCTTACAAAGAAAGAACGAAAGGTCTACATTCTCGAAAAGATGAAGCCGTACTTTCCTAACGAAGAATCCGCAAAACAATACGTCAATGCTCAATTCGATAGACTACAACGAAACGCTATTGCAAAACGCACTCGGCTTGTTCGCAAAGTTAACCTACAAACTTTCAACTATTTTTGCACGTTTACCTACGACAATGCAAAGCATACCGAAGAAAGTTTCCGCAAAAAGTTAGCCGATACGTTCAAGAAAATGTGCTACCGCCGAAAATGGAAATATGTTGGTGTATGGGAGCGCTCGCCCGAAAAGAAGCGTTTACACTTTCACGGATTGTTTTATATCCCAGACGGAGCAATGGTCGGAGAACTTAAAGAAATAAAAGACTATTCGCCCATTCAAGGACGCGTTCAAACCACTTACCAAAACACGTACTTCAATGAGCGTTTCGGACGGTCGGATTTCAAAGAAGTAGACAGTCACGTTTTAGGCGAAGCAATCGGGTATTTAACGAAGTATCTCGAAAAAAGCGGAGAACGGCTCGTGTATTCAAAAGGCTTACCGCAGTATTTCGTATCGGATATTATGGACGACGACGTTGTTTGTACAATCGGCAAGAAGATAGAAAACTACTACTTTTCGATACCTTTGAATGTATAGACGAAGGAACGCTTATGGGACAAGTGAGCAAAGAAGTAATAGAGCAAATGCCGAAAGCAAATTAAAAATAGCAAACCACATATTCGAATAGGCTTAAATGAAAAGTATGCGGAAGCGGAGACAGGCGAAAGATCGCCAA
>CAYUWC010000112.1:0-1082 GCA_964448355.1 uncultured Oscillospiraceae bacterium
GCACCAAGTTTAATTTCAAAAGCACACCAATCACCATTTTCAAGTTCTATTACAGCATCAATTTCATTATTCTTGTAATCTTGATAATGAAATAACTTTGCGCCAAACGATTGAGCATAAATAGATAAATCACGTTCTACTAAACTTTCAAATAAAAAGCCAAAAGTATTTAAATCGCCAAGTAATTTTGCAGGTGTAATATTTAACAATGCACAAGCCATTGCAGGATCTGAAAAATGTCTTTTTTCTGATTGCTTTACTCTTAAAGATGAACGAATGCTTGGAGAAAATGGAGTTTGATTATTAAAAAGAAACAATCGATTTAAAGCATCAAGATATTTTGCAATCGTATTTCTACTCATTGATTCATTATCTTGTTCAATTATATCTTTTAGTAGTGAAGAATCAGATACTGTAGTAGCCTCATTTCTTGCAAGCGATTTAAGGAGCAACTTAGTTTTATGCGTATCATATTCTACTTCATCATCAAGTTTATTTAAATCTTCATTTATAACATTATCCATATAAGCTCTAGGCATTAAATGCGCCTTTTCATCATCTACAGAAATGTTTTCAGGCCAACCTCCACGAACAATGTAAGTAGCAAGTTTTTCTAAAGAAACTTCATCCAACATTTGCATAGTTAATTTTTCATTGCAAAGCTCTTTCAAACTAATTTTTCCTGATGAATCTCCTGATTCATATAATGACATAGTATTCATTCTTAGTCTTACAATTCTACCAGAACCAGTATGCATAATACCTTTTTTTTTGGGAGTAGATGAACCAGTTAAGATAATTTGTCCTTTTTTATGACGTTTATCAACTTCTGTACGAGTTCCATCCCAAATTGATGGAACTTCTTGCCATTCATCAATCATACGAGGAGTATCACCTTGTAAAACTAGAACAGGATTAAGTTCTGCAAGTTGCCTATTGGAAAAATTATTAGTTGGGTCTCCAACTAAAAATTCACTATTTGAGTGAAATGCAGAAGTCCAAGTCTTACCACACCATTTAGGGCCTTCTATACAAATAGCGCCACTTACTTCTAAATATGTTTCAATAGTTGTATCAATAAC
>CAYUWC010000113.1:0-1082 GCA_964448355.1 uncultured Oscillospiraceae bacterium
AGGCAGGACTAAAACAAGTAACACTTCACTCACTTAGACATACAAACATTACCTTGCAATTAACATCTGGTGTAGATTTAAAAACAGTTTCAGCAAGGGCTGGTCACGCAAGACCTTCCACGACAACTGACATCTATTCACACTTCTTAAAAAATAGCGACACCCATGCAAGCAAGATACTAAACGATATCTTTACTGACAAAAAAACAGACAACAACAAAGAATAAAATTGATACAAATAACGATAAGGGACATCTAAAATGATGTCCCTTGTTTGTTTTTGTATGAAAATTAAAGGAGAAAAAATGAAAACAATCTATGCGTTATACGAAGAAGGTTTTAATAGACACGAACACAATTTTTCTAATTACCTATATCTTACAACCAACAAAGATAAAGCCATTGCAAAATTCAATGAAACGAAACAATCCATATCTAATTCAAAACACTTCTATCTGTGCTATGGCAAGAAGGATTACCACATATCCGCCCAAAATACAAAGTATGAAAGTCCAGTGTTGTATATTTCAGATAGGCACAGTAAAAACTATTACTATCTATACATAAAAACATTGGAATATGAAGAATAAAAAAAACCGTTTAACCCTAAAAAATAAGGTGTAAACGAGTTTCTATTTGGTGTGAGTGGGCAGATTCGAACTGCCGACGTTTTGCTTAGGAGGCAAACCCTCTATCCAACTGAGGTACACCCACATATAAGTGTAGATTTACGACTTCACTTTCGGTCATTTAGTTATTTCGGAACCTTGCAGGGTTGAATGTGTGTAAATTTGAAATTACGAGTTTTTAGGGTTTTTTGAGTGGTTCAAAAGTACTTGGGTGGTATTTGTGCAGAGTTGAATATCTGCAAAATCCGTCAAGACTATTTCACCCCTAAATTTTCAGTAACAAACCACAATCCAATTTAGATATTACCACCGCTTAGGAGGGGTTTGTAATATCCACTTTACTATGGGAACAAATGCCTTTATTTTATAGAACAAGCATAGTATAGCACAAAGGTTTAAAAAAATCAATTCATTGCATTAATTTGCAAAAATAAAATCATCGCAAAAAAAGAG
>CAYUWC010000114.1:0-1068 GCA_964448355.1 uncultured Oscillospiraceae bacterium
TGCTCATAATTTTTTTGAGTTAGCGACTGAATCCAGTTATCAGCCGGTAATGGTTCTATTATCTATTCATCATTTTACAAACTCTGTTCGCTTTCGCCTTGTTTCCGATACTACCAAATACTGGAACATAAGGAAAACCTTTCAAATGACAATACCAACATTCTTTTCCCTCGCTGTCAATGGTTTTACTAACTACATACTTTTTCATAATATCACTCCTTTAATATCTTCAATTCGTTCTCGCAAAATCTTATATGGCTTTTCAGAAGTTCTTTTCTCGTCTTGTCATCAACTTTTACTCCGTCAAAACATTCTGCGTATTCGTCTATGCTGATTTTTGCCCTCTCGATTTCTCGGTTTAGCCATTGCTTTATAACCTCATATTTTTTCGACTTTTCAAGCAGTTCAAAGTACACTTTGCAAGAAATCCCGTCTGTGCTTCCAAATTTTTTAAGCCATTCAAGCCAACCACCCAACTCATTGTCTATAAAGTTTTCAAGCCTTTTGTTTTCTTCCTCAAGACTTTTGTTTGTGTATGAATCAGCAATCTCAAGTTCATCACAAATCTGTTTTGCAATATCTATAAATGGCTGTGGGTGTTCTACTCGGCTAAGTGCATTTTCAAAATCACACTCTTTATAGTCCATTATCAACCCTACTGCTTCATACTTGCCTAAATTCACACCAATAAACCTATCTGTGACAGTATTCCATATTGCGTATAAATCGTCTATATCGTCTTGTTTTGCGACTATTAGCATATCCTCACTCCTTACAAATCAACATTCTATCAATCTTTGGCAACTATCAGACTTATAAACCTCTATAACTTCTCCTGTAACCAATTTCAGTTTTGATGTTGTACCAAAATCAATTATGTTCCTTGTGACATCAAATGTTCTCACAAATTCTTTGGTTGCACCTTTAAGATAATGTTTTGTAATAGTTCCGCATATCTCTTGTCCTGTGTTTTCTATAACACCGATAAAATTCTTTTCTAAACACAGCACTTTTCTTGACACCTCAACACATTCTTTCCGTTTTTCCTCGTTTTCGCACTTGCCATTT
>CAYUWC010000115.1:0-1065 GCA_964448355.1 uncultured Oscillospiraceae bacterium
AAAATTATAATTTGTTAGTTTGAAAGAAACTTTTTTTATAATTTATTACAATAGATAAAGATGAAGTATACCTTCTAATTAAAAATAGTAAAAATGCTATTATTATAAAAATAAACTAATCTAATCTAAATATCAGATTTTTATTTCGTCAATAGTCGAAAAATAATTATAAAATTAAAAATTTCAGTCTATAATATATAATATAGATGATCTTAATGTAAACAAAGTGTATTGAAATGATAATTGATAAAAAAATAATTGTTGACATTATTTTATAAAGAAGTTAAAAGACAAGGGTGTGGTACTAAATTTTGTCTCTTTTATTTCATTTATCACTATCATATAAATAAAATTATTGACAAATAATATAAAAATGCGTACAATATAGATGAAAGGTGGTGTATTAAATGGCACAAACAAATGTAAATATTCGAATGGATGAAGAAACCAAGATTGCATTTGATAAATTTTGTAATGAAATTGGTTTATCTGTTAGCGCAGCATTTAATATCTTTGCAAAAACTGTAGTTAGAGAACAAAAAATTCCTTTTGAATTGACCTTAAATATTCCTAATTCTGCTACTATTGCAGCGATGAATGAATATTATGAAATGAAATCTAATCCAAAAAAATATAAACGTTATTCAAATTTTAAAGAAGCAATGAATGAGGCATTAAATGAAACTTAATATTGTCCTTTCAAATCAATTTAAAAGAGACTTAAAACTTATTTCAAAGCGTGGTTATAATTTAGATTTACTTAATTCTATTGTTGAAAAATTAGCTAATAAAGTTCCTCTTGAAGCAAAACATCGTGATCATTCGCTGACAGGTAACTATATAGGATTTAGAGAATGTCATATTCTCCCTGACTGGTTACTCATATATCGTATTGATAATGAAGAAATTTTATTATTTCTTTCGCGTACAGGTACGCATAATGATTTGTTTTAACTAATAAAACCACAAGAAAAAAATTACTATTTTAAAAATATAGTACAAACACAAAAATAGGGGCTGTTAAATAACCTATGAATTTAGGTTAAGCCCCATTTTCTATTTTTT
>CAYUWC010000116.1:0-1061 GCA_964448355.1 uncultured Oscillospiraceae bacterium
GCCTGCGGCGGGAAGAAGACCACCACGGTCACGCCGGTGGAGCCGGTGGAGGAAGTGCCGCCCACGGCGGCGGAGCTGGCGGTGGAAGCGTTCCTGACGCAATATGACGGCGCAGAGGAAACGGCGGAGGAAGCCGCCCTGCTGGACACGGCCGTTACCCTGACCGCCGACAGCGCGGCGGCGCTGCTGGAAACGCTGGCGGCCACGGAGGTGGTCTATCCCTACGCCGACATTACCAATTTGCAAGACAGCTACGACCGCTATCTTGCTATGTCCGAAGAACTGCCGTGGACAGACAGCAGGGACTACGGCGGGCTTTCCCGCCTCCCGCTGAAGGAGGGTGAGCTGTTTGAGCTGGTCAAGGCCAATAACGAGGTACTTTTAGCCGAGGGCGGCATTGCAAATGCCACCCGCAGCCCGCTGGATGATGAGTATCTGGAATGGATCTGCGAGGTGCTGACCGAGGTGTTTGACCGGGAGCTGACCGAATGGGACTTCAGCACGCAACTGGACTCCATCGACTGGACCATCGCCAATTTGGCGATCATCCGGGACACCACGTCCTTCAGCAACGCCGCGGTGCAAAGGGGCGCGATCATGAAGGTGAACAAGGCCGCAACAGACAGCATGGTCGGCATCTCCGGCAACGAGCTTGGCTCGTCCATGACCATCGCCCACGAGGGGGAGCATCTGCTGCAAAGTATGTCCCTCCCGGCGCAGGAGGCGCTGGGGCTGGCGCAGGGCTTCGGCTTCTGCTACTCGTGGGAGGAGCTGCCCGTGAACGCGCTGTACAACAGCTGGTTTGTAGAGGCATCGGCGGAAAAGCTCACCGCCTACTTTTACGACACCGAGCCGGAAACCTATGCGTCCATGATCTCCTATCTGGACAGCCTGACGGTCCTTGCCGCCCTGACAGGCGCGGAGCCCATCGCCGTGCCCCGCCTGAGCCAGCAGGGCACGCTGGAGGCGGTGTTCGACTTGTTTGGACGGGAGCCGGAGGAAGAAAAGCTGGAATTTCTGAATTTGCTCTATGCCATTCAGGTCGTCCAGCAGGTGCCCGA
>CAYUWC010000117.1:0-1058 GCA_964448355.1 uncultured Oscillospiraceae bacterium
TTTTATCTGTATGTTTTGATAGTGCATATGCACCTGCTTTTGCAACTCTATAAACAAGTTCTGGTGTAAGCTCTGTGTTTGCAATTCTTCTAATTCCGTCTGTTCCAAAGTATTTTTTCATTATGTATCCTCCCAATAATTTTGTACGGTTACATTATACATTCTTTTTATAAAAAAATGCAATAGATTTTTTTTATTTTTTGTTTCTTTTTGTCTTGAATTTATTTCGGTTTTGATATACTATATTATAATAATTTGAATATTATAATTTTATATAAATTAATTTAAATAAAGGAGGATTTTCATGGCTAAAGCTGAAAATGAAAAAGTAAAAAAAGAGGCTGTTTCTAAAACAAAAAAAACAACTACTAAAAAAGCTACAACAACATCAAAAAGCACAGCAAAATCTACTACTAAAAAGGCTTCTACAAAAGAAACTACAACTAAAAAAAGAGCTCCAAAAAAATCTACACCAAGAAAGAAAAAATCCGATAATACTGTTTTAGAATATTATGATTTGCCTACTACATATAATAAAACCACTGTAAGGCTTTTATTTCAAACACCTAAAAAACTTTTTGTTTACTGGGAAATTTCTGAAGCAGATAAGCAAAAATATTTTGATGAAAACGGAAAAGATTTTTTTGAAACCACTACTCCATTTTTAGTTGTTAAAAATAAAACTAAAAATTATTCTTTTGAAGTTGAAGTTAACGATTTTGCAAACAGCTGGTATTTTGATGTTCCAGATAGTAATTGTGAATACGAGGTTTCTCTTGTTAGAAAACATAAAGTTACAAATGTTCCAACTACAATTACTTCTTCAAATGAATTAGAAGTTCCAAACAACACCATTTTATTTGAGCAAAACAGAAAAGAAATTTTCTTTAAAAATGTAAAGACTAATGATGTTGTAAGTAAATCTGTTGTAAACTTACAATTTATTAATCATTTAGGAAATGTAATTAATGCAAATTCATTTTACAAGAAATTTTATAAAGATGAAGATTTAAATGAAAGATTAAATCCATCATCATAAACAAAGGAGACCAACTATG
>CAYUWC010000118.1:0-1054 GCA_964448355.1 uncultured Oscillospiraceae bacterium
TTATCATTTTGTCATCAAATAGCCGTATTTCTTTTACGAAATAGTTTATGAGTTTCAACGGCTCTTTTTCAAGCCCTGCTTTGTAAAACTCTTTAATCTGGTCTTTGGTAAGTCTGAACGCCGTTTGAGATTTTTCTATCGTAAGCCGTTTTTCTATGTCGGTTAATTTACTTTCGAGTTCTCGCATACGTTTCATTACCGTTGCACTTTGTCCGCCTTGTTCTATGGCTTCCATAATGTTGTTGATTGAATTTTCGGTTTGACGTTTCTCTTTTATGAGCGACGTTAAAACCGAGTTTTGTTTTATGCGATTTTCTTGCACTTGCAATAGATAATTCGCAATCGCTTCTATCGTATCGGCACTTTGCATTTTCTCTATAATATTGTCTATGACGTATTGTTCGAGTATTTCTTTACGCACTTGCGACTTTTTACAACCGTTTTGGTGTTTACGCCCTAAGCACTTGTAATAACGTATCTTTTGTCCGTTTTTAGCCGTTCCGCATTCGGCGGATATAGGACTTCCGCAATAACCGCATTTTATCTTATTACGGAGCAGATAAACCACTTCTACGCTACGACTTCCGTATTTGTTGGTATCTATTCTTTTACGCACTGCGGAATACGTTTCGGGCGGTACGATTCTCGGATAGATATTGGTAAACACTTCGTCACCGAACCTATATATCCCCGAATACTTTTCGTTTTTGAGAATGTTGTAAACGGTGTTTCTTGCAAACTTTTTACCGCGATTGTATATGCCTTTATCCGTCAAGGTTTTAATTATATCCTTAACGTAAACACCTTGCGAATACTGTTCGTAGATAAATCTAACCGTTTCGGCTTTTTCTTCGTCAATGACTACTTTATGGTTTTCTACCTTGTAGCCGTAAATGATAGTTCCGCCTGTGAAATTGCCTTTGCGACGTGTTTCGTTCATACCGCGTTTTACCTTTTGAGAAAGTTCTGCGGAATAGTATTCTGCATAGCCCTCAATCATACTTTCGAGTATAATCGCTTCGGGCGAATCGGGTATGTATTCGGTTGCCGATAC
>CAYUWC010000119.1:0-1047 GCA_964448355.1 uncultured Oscillospiraceae bacterium
ACATTTTCAGGATCGATATCAAGGACTTTCTCACAGTATTCATCCGCACTTTCAAAGTCCTCATCATTTAAAAATATAGAAATACGTTTTAATAATTTTTGAATATTACTAGCATCTCCATTCGATACTTCTTGGGTTATGATAGTTGATTGACTTTGCTTTCCAACTATTTTCTTAATGCCCCGGATTAAATCACTCATGAATCCTAATTTACCCATATCTTGTGCTTGCAAATGAGAAAATTCTTTTGGTAAATCATATGGGTCCATATCTATATATGTTGGTATCAATACTTTTTTATGTCCGTTTTTAATTAACGATAAATATCTACTCCATTCATTTTTCACCCATACGGCATTAAAGTATTCAGGCTTTGTACCAATAACAACCATTACTTTAGCACTATTGAGGGCGGCAAAGATATATGGCTCATATGCTACACCTAGTTTATCTTCTAAAGTGATTCTTGCAAAGAATACCTTTAATCCTTCTTGTGTTAATTCATGATATAGTTCATTCGCATATACTGAATCTCTTGTTCTTCTTCCCATTTCATCAGTTTCTTTATAACAAATAAAGACATCAAATGGTTCTTCTTTTTGCGAGATTTCTAATATCCCTTTTTGTATTTTATTAATCGCTTCTGCTTCTTTTTTATATATTACTCTTTGGGATACATCCGCATATTTTAAAGCGGCTTTATAATTTTCATCATCAAATATAGATGTAAATTGTGTCCTATTGATCGTTGGTATACGAGCATGAGTCTTTGGATCTTCTACATATTCTATTCCATATGAGCATAATACGATAGACCAATAACTTTCAGCATCTTCATTATTTTCTTCAAGTATTTCTTCATATATTTCCATGGCCTTATCGAATTCATTATTTCTTCGATAATGATTGGCACGGTCATATAATCTTTCTTTTTTCTCATCATCTAATTTTGGTAATGTTTGTTGACTATCACAATATTCACATCTTACCGTGGTTGCTCCTTCTTCTATATTTAAGGTGGCTCCACACATTTTACACTTAAAAACT
>CAYUWC010000120.1:0-1014 GCA_964448355.1 uncultured Oscillospiraceae bacterium
CGGTCATGCAATTTTCAAGGTGCATCGTGGTTTACAAGATTAGTTTAGTAAAAAATCACGCTGTTTCCCGTATATCCGAGAGGTAGGAAAAGAGCGTGGAAAACCGCATTTTTCCACGCTTATAGACACAACTTGAAACTGTATGATATAATGGTCAAAAATGACAGGGAGGCCAGCGTATGCAAGTGAAACTGACCATTGGGGAGCGATTGAAGGATTTACGGGTGGAGCAAAAACTGACCTTGGAGCAGCTTGCCGATGCAGTGGGTATCTCCAAATCTGCCCTTGGAAAATACGAATCGGACAACGGCAAGGACATCAGCCCATACAGCATTTCGATGCTGGCAGATTACTACGGTGTTTCTGCTGACTATCTGATGGGACGAACAGAAACAAAAAATCACCCAAACACAGCTATCCATGAACTGCATTTGAGTGATGATGCGTTGGAGGTATTAAAGGCCGGGGATTTCAACCACCGGCTGTTGTCCGAAATGATCTGCCACAAGGATTTCCAAACCCTAATGCTGGATGCGGAAATCTATGTTGACCGGATTGCGGATATGCGCATCCACGATATGAATGCCGTGCTGGAAGCCACTCGGCAAATGGTCTTGGCAAAGCGCAAGGGCGAAGAAGATGATTTGTATTCCCGAACCTTGTCACTTGCGCAGGTGCAGGAAGAAGAATATTTCGCCCATGTAGTGTCCAAATACATGGCGGCGATCCTCCACGATATTCGGGAAACCCATAAAACAGACACCACCACCGCCGATGTCACTTCCACGGTGGCACAGATGCAGAAGCAACTGGAAGATGCTGTGAACTTTGAGGGTAGTGCCGAGGAAAAGAAAATCCGTGCGTATTTCGCAACCTTGGGCATTGATTACGACACGCTGACGAAGGAAGAATTCGTCGCGATTATAAGCGGCCTGAAAAAATCCAAGCATCTGAAAAGCCCCATCAGCCAAAGAGGAAAAAGCAACCTGACCCACGGCAAGGGCAAACGAAAGA
>CAYUWC010000121.1:0-1012 GCA_964448355.1 uncultured Oscillospiraceae bacterium
GGAAGCTATTTAGCTTCTTTTATTTTAATGCAAGAATGGTGGAATTGGTAGACACGTAAGATTCAGATTCTTATATTAGAGATAATGTGTGGGTTCGAGTCCCATTTCTTGCACCATTTTAAAAATAGGTTTGATACAAAAAGTGTCAAACATTTTTTTATTGACATATAAGTAAGTAATGCTCTTATTGATAAAAAATAAAATGTATGTTAAAATTAATTTAGATTATTAAAACAATAAATAGTAAAAAATAATTAACTTAATTAAGTAATAACAAGGAGTTTATTATGAAAAAAATTTTTAAAAGTTGGTTAGATATTTGGCTATATGTCATTACTTTAATAAGTGGCATAATAATAGGTATTACAATTATAAAATGGCATGACTGGTCTTTACAAACAAAGATATTTTCACTTGCTACTGCACTTCTTCCTTTACATGTACTAGAAGAATGGCGATTTCCTGGTGGATTTCATTATATGTATAACATTATGGTAAAATCAGAAAATCCTAACTGTTACCCTATGAACCAATTATCTGATATGTTGACAAATCTAATAGGTATCATTTTTGGAATAGTTGTACTATGCATTGGAGTAAATTCTATCTTTCTAGTAATGCAACTATTTTTATGTATAGCAGAAATATTTGGTCATACAAAAGGTGGTATTTTTTCTTATATGAAGTTCAAAGGAAATGGTAAAAAGACAATATATAATCCTGGATTTTTTACTACTATTTTTGGATACTTACCTATTGCTATAGCAATAATCGTTTCATTTATAACTGAAAACTCTCCAATTTTATGGCAGTGGTTTGTTGGGATTGGTTGTGGAATTATATTAGGAGCTCTTTCTTTAAAACTTCCTGAAAAATTAACGCAAAGTGAAAACACTCCTTATGGATACGATTGGGGTAGTGGATATTTTGAAAAATTTATTAAGTAGATTGTCAATTCTTTAAAATACTTAACAATCATATTTAAAAAACATAGGTTTGATGCAATTTGTAT
>CAYUWC010000122.1:0-1012 GCA_964448355.1 uncultured Oscillospiraceae bacterium
GACTTAATCTCGATTCCTCCAAGCCGGAAGCAAAGCTCATAAATGAGCTTATCGGACTCGTTTCCGATATGATCGACGAGATCGACGATATCGAAGCAGGTATTGACGAACTTGCAGAATATGCGGAAGAACTTGATCATGACCTTGGTGAACTCGAAAGCGAAGTTTACGAGTGCTATGATGACTGCGATTGCGACGATTGCGATTGTGACTGTGACGATTGTGATGACTTCGGTTGCGATGATTGTGACGGCTGCGATGAAGATTGTGATTGCGAAGACTGCGACGGTTGCCTTAAAGAGCAGTATTGCGAAGCGGCATGCCCTCATTGCGGCGAAATTATCTGTTTCGAGCTTGATACAGACTCTAAGGATATGGTTTGCCCCGCTTGCAATAAGCCCTTTTATGAAGAATAATCTTTAATAAAAAGCTACGGTCAACGACCGTAGCTTTTTTTGTTTTGTTGAATACTTTGTCCTCGACCGGCAGACAGTAAACGCAGCAACCACCACACCGTCAGCACCAAAACCAACGCTAAAATCAATAAAAATGAACTTCATTTTTTGATTCACTCGTATAAAAATATTGTTCCTTGTATACGCGAAACTTCTATATTTTTTAATATTTCTATGTTGGGGACTCTTTCATTGCTTTTTGTGAGATATCCGTCCCAACATGAAAAGAAAGTTATCACATCTCCCGTAAAAGATTCGATAGTATTAAAATCATATATTTCATTAACCTCATCAAGATATGTGAACCTTTCAGCGCTCAAGTCCAAATCAATATCTATAAGTATTTTATCAGCATGGATTTCGACTGCAATTTCCGTATCATTCGCAGCTATTGTATTTTTATATTCGTCCTTAACCTTAATGCCATACGATATATTCAAATTTTCCGCTTCGCCAAAAGCATTTTTTCTCCAGTCAGTATTTTCGACTATTTCAAAATACCGATCCCAATTATCTAATGTGATTTCTATTTCTTTTTTACAAGAGTATATATTTCC